>JBDSAJ010000308.1:0-4824 GCA_039922235.1 Umezawaea sp. | reverse complement strand
GTCGCGTGGCAGTTCTCCGCCAAGGATCCGCAGGCGCGTGAGCGCACGACGTTGCGGGTCATCGCGGTGTCGTTCTTCGCACTGGCTGCCTATGTGAGCGTCGAAGCGGTGCGGGCGCTAGTCGGTGGTGGGCACGCGGAGCACTCCACGCCGGGCATCGTGCTGGCCGCGGTGAGCCTGGTCGTCATGCCGTTCCTGTCCGCGGCCCAACGCCGCACCGGTCGTGAACTGGGTTCGGGGAGCGTGGTCGCGGATTCCAAGCAGACCCTGCTGTGCACCTACCTGTCCGGGGTGCTGCTCGTCGGCCTGGTGCTCAACAGCCTGTTCGGCTGGTACTGGGCCGATCCGATCGCGGCGCTGGTCATCGCCGCGGTGGCGGTCAAGGAAGGGCGCGAGGCCTGGCGCGGTGACCACTGCTGCTGAGCCGGGTGGACGTGCCGTCGACTCGGTAGCAGACTTCCGGGATGACCTTCGCCGGGTATCAGAACGAGATCTACCTCCAGGGCCTCGGGGGCGCGGTGCCGCCGTTCACGACGGAACCGAACGCGCTGGAGGCCTCGGCGCGTGAGCGGCTCGGGCCGGGGCCGTTCTGGTACGTGGCGGGCGGGGCCGGGTCCGGGGCGACGGTGCGGGCGAACCGGGAGGCGTTCGACGACTGGCGGATCGTGCCGCGGATGCTGACCGACGCGACGACCCGCCACCTGGGCACGACCGTGCTCGGCACCACGATGCCCGCGCCGGTCCTGCTCGCACCCGTTGGCGTGCAGTCGATCCTGCACCCGGACGGTGAGCTGGCCACGGCCCGCGCGGCCGCCGAACTGGGCGTGCCGATGATCCTGTCGACCGCGTCGTCGCATGCGCTGGAGGACGTCGCCGAGGCGAGTGGCGAGGGGCCGCGCTGGTTCCAGCTGTACTGGCCGAATGATCCCGAGGTGTGCCTGAGCATCCTGGACCGGGCCAAGAAGGCCGGGTTCACCGCGCTCGTCGTCACGCTGGACACGTGGACGCTGGCGTGGCGGCCCAACGACCTCGACCGCGCCTACCTGCCGTTCCTGCGCGCGGTCGGCACCGCGATCCCGTTCTCCGACCCCACGTTCCGGGCCGGGCTGGAGAAGGCGCCCGAGGACGACCTGCCGATGGCGATCCTGCGCTGGGTGCACCTGTTCACCGGCACCGACAAGTCGTGGGACCAGGTGGCGTTCCTGCGCGAGCACTGGGACGGGCCGATCCTGCTCAAGGGCATCCAGCACCCCGACGACGCGCGCAAGGCAGTCGACGCGGGTGTGCAGGGCATCGTCGTGTCGAACCACGGCGGCAGGCAGGTCGACGGCGCGGTCGCCTCTCTGGAAGTGCTGCCGGAGATCGCTGACGCCGTCGGCGAGCAGGTGGACGTGCTGTTCGACTCCGGCATCCGGACCGGCGCGGACATCGTCAAAGCACTCGCGCTCGGCGCGAAGGCCGTCCTGGTCGGCCGTCCGTACGCCTACGGCCTCGCGCACGGCGGCCAGGTCGGCGTGCGGCACGTGCTGCGCGGCCTGCTGGCGGACTTCGACCTCACCCTCGGCCTGTCCGGGCACCGCAGCCCGGCCGAGCTGAACCGGGACGCGCTGCGCGCCCGGCGCTGACGTCCGATTCCTTCAAGACCGCGGCGTGGTGCCTGGCCCAGGATGGACCGCATGATCGAAGAAGCCCGTTCCTTCCTCTGGCACCACGCCCGCGTCCTCGAGCAGCGGCGGTTCGAGTTCCTGTTCGACGACGGTCCCGTCGACCCGGTGCTGCACGCGCTGCTGGCCTACCGCAACGCCGACGGCGGGTTCGGCCACGCGCTCGAACCCGACGGCCGCGGCCCGAACAGCCAGCCGCTGCACGTGTTCAGCGCGCTGAGCAGGCTCGACGAACTCGGGCTCGGCGGCTCCCAGCACGCGCTGGACGCCTGCGACTACCTGCTGACCGTGACCTTCCCGGACGGCGGGGTGTCCGGCGGCGCCGAGGAGTCCCAGTCCCACCCGCACTCGCCGTGGTGGGGGTTCGACGGCGCGGGCTCGCTGCTGCCGACCGCGCTCATCTCCGCGCTGCTGCACAAGAACGAGGTCGACCACCCGTGGCTGAACGGGGCCACGGAGTTCTGCTGGGAGCGCGTCGAAGCGCTCACCAAGACCCACCCGTACGAGGCCAACGCGTGCGCCCGGTTCCTCGACCACGTCCCGGACCGCGAGCGAGCCGAGGCGCAGATGGCCAGGATCGGCGGGCTCGTCCGGGACCAGCACCTGGTCGACATCGGGGAGCCGGTCGAGGCGGCCGAGGGCTACTCGGCGGCCGAGGTGCACCAGCCGACCGACTACGTGCCCGAACCGTCCTCTTCGGCCCGTTCGTGGTTCAGCGACGAGGAGATGGACCGGTCGCTGGCGAAACTCGCGGCGGGACAACGGGAAGACGGCGGCTGGACGTTCGCCTGGCCCAGTTGGACGCCGGTGACGAAGTACGAGTGGGGCCCGATCGTCACGATCGAGGCACTACTGGTGCTGAAGGCCTACGGACGCCTCGGCTGAAAATCTAGGCTCAGCCGGAATTTCCGTTCTGACGAGGGGAAACAGCGTGTTCCGCAGGTTCTTGACGGTCGGGATCGTCGCCGTCGCGCTGGCGGCGGCGGTCACCGCGCCCGCCAGTGCGAAGACCGACGAGGACGACATCATGTGGTACGACCCGAGCACCGGGGTCACCACGGTGTGGGTGGAGGAGAGCACGCGGAACTACCGCGCCGAACCGCTCACGATGCGGTGCCCGGCCGTGGACTGCACGTCGTGGCGGCCGATCGGCGTCGACCACTTCGGACCCGAACCCGGAGCCGACGTGCTCTGGTACAACCCGGTGTCCGGCGAGCTGATCATCACTCTGCTCCAGTGGAGCGAGGTCGTCGGCGTCCTCCCGCTGTCGTGGCGCTGCGACACGGCGTCCGGCTGCGCGGCGACGTGGCAGCCGATCGGCACCGGCGACGTCGACAGCGACGGGGAACGCGACGTGGTGTGGTTCAACAAGACCACCGGCGAGGTGTCGGCGTGGCTGCTGACCGACACCGGCGCCGTGCGGACCACCCGGCCGCTGTCCTGGCGGTGCACCGCGGCGTCCGGGTGCTCGGCCGCCTGGAAGCCCGTGACGGTCGACTACCTCGCCGGCGCGCGCGGCGTGGACGTGTTGTGGTTCAACGAGTCCACCGGCGAGCTGTCCGCGTGGCGGACCGACGGCACCGGTACGGTGACGGGCACGCTGAGCCTGACGGCGCGCTGCGCGTCGGCGTGCGCGGCGGAGTGGCAACCGATCGGCATCGGCGACCTGTCCAACAACGACGGCTCGTACGACCTGTTGTGGCGCAACCGGAAGACCGGTCAGCTGGGGGCGTGGCTGTTGGAGCCGGGCGGCATCGTGTCGGACACCCCGCTGCTGGACTGGAAGTGCGACGGCACCCACGGCTGCTCGTCGACGTCGGTCGGCGTCGGCGTGAAGGTCATCGCCTGAGCAGGACACCGAGCGGCACGCCGGCCAGGTCCTTCACCTCCCGCGAGAGGTGGGCCTGGTCGGCGTAGCCGGTCAGGTTGGCGATCTCGGCGAACGGCACCCCGGCCCACGCCAGCCCCATCGCCCGGTCGAAGCGCAGCACCCGTGCCAGCACCTTGGGGCCGTAGCCGAACGCGGCCAGCGACCGCCGGTGCAGCTGCCGGGCGCCGATGCCGAGCCTGCCCGCCACCTCGGGCACGGGGTGGTCCCGCACCGCCGCCACGACAGCGGCCACGGCTGGGTCCGGCGGGGTCTCGCGGAGCCGGAGCAGCGCCGCGTCCGCCAGCACGGCGCACGGGTCGGGCGCGGTGTTCAGCGCGTCGACCAGCCGCTCGGCGTCCGGCCACAGCTCGGCCAGCGGCACGCGCAGGTCGCGCAGCACGTGGGCGGGCACGCCGAGCGCGGACGGGCCGACACCGGGGTTGAACCGCACCGCGAACAGCGTGCCCGGCCGCTGCTCGCCGACCTTCGCGACGGTGTCCGGACCCGCGACGAACAGCTGGTTCGTGGCGCGCGACCAGATGATGTCCGTGCAGCCGTCCGGCACGACCCGACCGACGCCGGACCCGGTCGTGGTCTTCGTCCAGACCAGGCCGCGTCCGCCGAGCGCGGGCCGTTCCGCGTAGCTCACGGCCGGACCAGTTCCGCTCTCGCGATGCCCGGCTCGCGGCCGAGCCTCGACTCGACGGCGCCACCGGGCCGCCAGATCCCGCTGCCGCCGAACGTGGTGTAGGAGCCGGTGCGCCCGGTGTGCTGGGCCAGCACCACCCACATGCCCAGGTCCGCCGCCGCGGTCGCCTGCTCGGTCAGCCGGTGCTCGGTGCCCTCCTCGAACAGCGCGCTCACCAGGTACACGTCCGCGCCGCCTTCGCGCACGGCCTCCGCGTGCTCCGGCACGGCGGCGTCGTAGCAGATGGCGACGCCGAGCCGCCAGCCGTCGACCTCCAGCAGCAGGTGGTGGTCGCCCGGCACGAACAGCTCGGTCTCCACGCCGTGCAGGTGCTTCTTGCCGTAGTGGCCGAGCACCTCGCCGGTCGGGCCGACCACGAGCGTCGCCACCAGCAGGCCGTCCGGAGTGGACAGGGGAGCGCCGACGAGCGCGTACACCTCGTCGGCGCGGCAGGCCTCCCGGATCGGGTCGAGCCGCCCGTCCTCCTCGGTGATCGGGGCCATCGGGTCCAGCTCGTACCCGGTGAGCGACAGTTCGGGGAACACGCACACGTCCGAGCCCGCTTCGGCGATCAGCCGGGCGTGCTCGACCGCGTTGCGCTC
>JBDSAJ010000307.1:0-4270 GCA_039922235.1 Umezawaea sp. | reverse complement strand
GCCGCCGTAGACCAGGTTCGCGATCTGCAGCGCCGGGTACTTCGGGTCCGTGCGCTCCACCGCGCGGGCCGCCAACCGGATCTGCGACTGCACGGCGCCGGGCCGGTGGACCAGCACGACGTCACCGGGCGCGACCGCGGGCAGCGGCCGGAGGGCGACGGCGCTGTCCTCGCCGGTCCACCCCGCCAGCACGGACTCGACCGTGCCCGCGATGGTGCCCGTGTCGATGTCGCCGACCAGGACGAGCACGGAACCCTTGGGCAGCACGGCCTTCGCGTGCAGCGCGACGACGTCCTCGCGGGACACCCGCGCGACCTCGTCGGCCTCCGGCATCTCCTTGGCGAACGGGTGGTCGCCGTAGAGGTGCTTCTGCAGGGCTTCACGCGCGATCACGTTCGGCTGCGAGCGGGCCAGCGCGATCCGCTCGACCAGGCGGTCGCGTTCGCGGCCCACCTCGTCAGCGGGGTAGGTCGCGCCGGTGAGCACGTCCCGGACCACGTCGAGCACGGTGTCGAGACCGGAGGCGAGGACGCTGCCGGAGATGCTCAGCCGCTCCGGGTCGACGACCGCGTCCAGCTCCGAGCCGACCAGCGCCAGCTCGGTGTCGATCGCGATGCGGTCGCGGGTCGCGGTGCCGGTGAGGATCGTGTTGGCCATCACCTCGGCCAGCGCGGAGTGCTGCGAGCCGACGCTGGACTCCGCCGGGTCGGCGAACGGGATGCGCAGCCGCACCTCGACCATCGGCACGGACTCGCGGCGGACCGCGATCACCCGCAGGCCGTTGGCGATGACCGTGTCCACAGTGGACAGGTCGGCGGGTGCGCGCTGCTCGCTCAGCTCCGGAAGCGGGCGGGGCCCCTGCTCCGTGCGGCCGATCTCCTCGGCGGTGCGGTGCATTGTGGGGGTGCTCACTCGGTGCCTCCGGCGGCGGGGTTGATGATCAGGATGGCGCGCGAGTCGGGGCGGAGTGCCTTCGCGGCGGCCGAGACCTCGTCCACGGTGACCGCGGCGATGCGCTCGGGCAGCTCGTGGATCAGCTCGGCGCGGCCGAACAGCAGCTCCGCCGACCCGAAGGCCAGCGTGCGGTTGGTCAGGCGGTCGTGCTCGCGGTGCATGGTGGACGCCCAGCGGGCGGTCACCTTGGCCAGCTCCTCGACCGACGGCGGCTGCTCGGCGAGCGCCTGCAGCTCCTCGTCCAGCGCGGTGATGACCCGCTCGACCGGCACGTCCGGCGCGTGGATCGCGGTGATGGTGAAGCTGTCCGGGTCGCGGGCTTCCAGCGGTCCGAAGAGGCCGCAGCCCGCGTTGATGTCCGTGACGATGGCGTCGCGGTGCACCAGCCGCTGCTGGAGCCGCGAGCCGTCGCCGTCGGCCAGCACGCCCGCCAGCACCAGGTACGCGAGGTAGGCGTCCAGTTCGGCCACCGGGTCCGGGATGCGGTAGCCGATCGCGACGGCCGGGAACGGCGCGTGCGCGTCGGTGTGCTCGGCGCGGATCTCGCCCTTCGGCGCGTCCTCGGCGAACGACGGGCGCTCTGGCACGGTCCGCGCGGGCACGTCGCCGAAGTGCTTCTCGACCAGCTCACGGGCGTTCTCGATGGTGAAGTCGCCCGCCACGGTCAGCACGGCGTTGCCCGGCGCGTAGTAGGTGTCGAAGAAGGCCGCGCAGTCCTCGACGGTCGCGTTCTCCAGGTCGGTGAAGTCGCCGTAGCCGTTGTGGGCGTTCGGGAACGTCTTGAACAGCACCGGCGGCAGCAGGATCCAGGGGAAGCCGCCGTACGGCCGGTTGAGCACGTTGAGGCGGATCTCCTCCTTCACCACGTCGATCTGGTTGTTGAGGTTCTCCTGGGTGATCTTCGGGGCGCGCATCCGGTCCGCTTCGAGGAACAGCGCGCGCTCCAGTGCCGCCGACGGCAGCAGCTCGTAGTAGTCGGTGTAGTCGGGGTGCGTCGATCCGTTGAACGTGCCGCCCGAGGACTGCACGTGCCGGAAGTGCGCGAGCTTCTCCAAGCTCTCGCTGCCCTGGAACATCAGGTGTTCGAACAGGTGCGCGAAGCCGGTGCGCCCTTCGGGCTCGGACCGGAAGCCGACGTCGTAGTGCACGCTCACGCCGACCACCGGGGCACTCGTATCGGGGGCGAGCACCACCCGCAGTCCGTTGGGAAGCGTGAACCTGTGCAGTTCGGGTAGCGCCATAAAAGCAGCCTACGGCTTCTGGCCCCGGAGTGATCGGAGGTGCCCCGCCTGGGCGAGCACACCGTCGAGCGCACCCAGGAACGCCGGGAAGTGCCTGGCGAACCGGCCGAGGTCGGGACTGCCCTCGGACTCGCCGTACCAGTACAGCCCCGGCGTGCCGCCCGTGCCGGCCGGCAGTGCCGCGAACGTGCCGAGCCACCGGTCCGTCGCCCCCAGCACCACCGCGTAGGGCAGCGAGCGGGAGAAGACCATCTCGCGGTCGGCCTCCGGGAGGTCGCCGGGCGAGACCGCGTGGAGGTAGCCGCGCAGGCCCCGGACGTGTTCCAGCAGGGCGCTGCCGCGCTTGGTGCGGGCGGGCATCGAGCGGGCGCCGAACGTGAGGGCGACCCCCGCGACCACGACGACCAGGCCGAGCAGGGCCCCGGCGCCGCTGACCGCGAGCGCGACGGTGGCCGCGACACCGCAGGCGGCGAGCACGACGCCGTAGAGCGACCAGCGGCTGCGGACGGCGTCCGGGCGGCGGGTGAACCAGTTCTTCTCGACCACGTCGGTGTAGAGGCGGTCGCGCACGACGGCCAGGTCGATCTTGCGGTTGCGCAGTTCGGAGACCAGCACGGAGTCGGTGCCCTCGGGCAGCAGCGCCTCGAAGACGGCGCGCTCGTAGCCCGACAGCGAGTCGTCGACCGGGTTGCGCCGGACCAACGCCCAGTCCAGCACCCCGGCCGCCGAACCGACCTCGGAGACCCACAGGTAGTTGCGGACGGCGAGGTCGATGATCGTCGCGGTCACGTCGACCACGTCGACGTGCTCGTCCACGACCGTGCCGACCTGGCCGGGCAGGACGCCGTCCGGTGAGGCGAACGCCACACCGCCGCCGGGACCGGGTACCAGCACGGTGACCTGGCCGACGTCGGCGGCCAGCGCGCGGGCGTCCCGGCCGCGCAGGAACCAGAGCAGGGTGAAGCCGCCGACCAGGAGGGCCACCAGCGCCAGCAGGCCGACGGCGCCTGCCGGGGTGAGGGCGAACGCCGCCGCCAGTCCCGCGCTCTCCACGACCCTGGCGTTCGCGGGCGCGGCCCCGTCCTGCAGGCCGACCGCGATGTCGACCCGGTCGCCTGCCGCCAGGCCGATCTCCTTCGCCCGCACCCCGCGGCCGTCGCCGAGTTCGGCCGTCGTGCACGGCGACGACGAGCCGGGCGGACCGGCCAGGCAGGTCACCGACCTGGGCGCATCGGGTGCGATCACCGACAGCGAGACCGAGTCGAGGGGGATGTCCCACCCGCTCGCGGGCTGCCAGCGCAATTCCAAAGTGTCGCCGATTTGAGCGACAGCGCCGATCAGCACGTAGTGAATAGTGGAGGTGCCGGAGTTCACCGTGACGGTGAACTCCTCGGCGTTCGCGGACGCCGAGCCCGAGCCCTCGACGGAGGCGTCATTGATCTCGAACACGCGGTCTCGGTTCTCGCCTGCGGCGATCCGCAGCGGCACCGTGCGCCGGGCGGTCTTGCCCTCCGGCACGGTGACGACCTCGGTGACGGTGACCTTGCCGTCGCGTTCCAACTTGAGCCGCACGTCGGTGCCGACCGCACCGGGAAGCGGTTGGGCGCTGGTGGGCTGGGCTGCCGCCGGACCCGCGAAACCGCACAACGCGAGCGCGCCGATGAGCGCTGCTCCCCAGTTTTTCAACACGGCCGCGGACAATAGCGGAGTCCGCCTATGCTCTTGTGCTGATTCGGGTAGAAGCGATAATGGGGGAACCTCAACCAATGACGCAACCACCGCCGCCGGGTGGCTGGCCGCCGCCCCGACCGGTAGGGCCGCCCCCCGTGCCTGCGCCATTGCACCCCCAGCAGCAGCCCGTCCAGGGTCCGCCGCAGTCCCAGTGGCCCGGCCTCCGACCGCAGCCACCGCAGGCACTCCCCCCGATGCCGCCGCCGCGACCGGTCATGCCGCCGCCGCTGGCCGCGCGGCCCGCCGTGTGGAACCAGTACCCGACGCAGCCCCCGATGCCGTTCGGCCCGCCCCCTCCCAGCCCCCCGCCCGGCTGGGGTCCGCCTCCCCAGTACGCGCCCTAC
>JBDSAJ010000306.1:0-8736 GCA_039922235.1 Umezawaea sp. | reverse complement strand
CTTCCGGACATTTCCGGCATTATCGGTCGTCGAGCACGTCAGTTCTTGAAGACGTCCTTGACCTTCTCGACCGCTTCCTTCACGTGCCCCTTCGCCTGGTCGCCCTTGCCTTCGGCTTCCAAGCCCTCGTCGTCGGTCGCGCGGCCGACGCCTTCCTTGGCCGTGCCCTTGAGCTGGTCAGCCTTGGCATCGAACTTGTCGTCGAGTCCCATGCGCTCTTCCATCCTCTTCTGCGGCAACGGTTCTGTCTACGGAGTGCCCCATGGAGCGAGGATGCAAACCGACGAAAGGAAGTTGCGCCGGTCCCTGAGACTCAGCGTTCGACCTCAACCCAGTTCATCGGTGTCGAACGTGTTGCAGCGCACGGGGCCACCGAAGACCTGTGGCTGAACTGCGTGGTGTCCACCTTGCCACCACCCAGTTCCTTTCGGATGAAGTCGATGCCAATCCTCGCCGCCGCGTCCAGAGCCACGCCGATGTCCTTCTGCACCACGGTTGAACGGGGACAAACAGGGCGTTCGGCTCTTACTTCGCTTTCAGCGGAGGCGATTCCGATGCTTCTGTCCCCTTTCGAGTCATTGGCGTTCACAGCCGCCGCACCTGTCATCGGCGACCATGGGGAAGACACGGTCGGCGAGCGCTGTCGCCTGGTAGATCCAGGCGGGGTTCGGGAATAGAGGAGAAGTCACGTGGGCAACCTCGGAGCCACTGAACTGCTCATCATCGCGTTGGTGGTCATCCTCCTGTTCGGCAGCAAGAAACTGCCGGAGATGGCCCGTTCACTGGGCAGGTCGGCGAAGATCCTCAAAGCCGAAACGTCGGGAATGCAGCGTGACGACGACGGACCAACCCAGCCTGCCCAGGCCACCGCATCGGTGCTCGATGCACCGGCCGCGGTCGAGCACAATTCCGAGGCAGACCAGATCCAGAAGAGGATCGAGGATCTCCAACGGCAACTGATGATCGCCCAGCAAGCGCAATCGCCCAGGAACGCCGGCTGAACCAGCGCCCAACGGCCACCCGAGTTCCCGGTCCGACGTTCAGGCAGTTGCCGACGTCACGTCGAGCAACCTCCTCGGCACGCGCGGCGTATAGACGAGTGGACCGCTACCGCACCGGCCGGTAGCGCACGAGGACAGGGAACGACCATGGACCACGGCCCCCGTGAACGCGGCCGGGCAGACCGCGTACCGGCCCCCGGTCGACAGGCCGACATCACGAACGCCGTCACCGTGCGCACCGATCCGGTCCCCCGGCCCAAGCCCATCGGTCCCCGCTCGGCGCCGCGGTCCCGTTCGTCCACAGCGGCCAACGGCGCGCGCGTGGCCGGTCGCACGGTCGTGAGCCTGCTGTCGGTGGCGGTACTCCTGGGATGCGGCTACGGCTACGCCAACCTCACCTCGTTCCAGCAGAACCTCGTCACGACCGACGTGATCGGCGACCAGGGCGGTGGCGACAAACCGCTCGACGGCGCCGTGGACGTCCTGCTGGTCGGCATGGACAGCCGAACCGACAACAAGGGCAATCCGCTGCCCCAGCAGATCCTCGACGAGCTGCAAGCAGGCGACAGCGACGACGGCGGCTTCAACACCGACACCATGATCTTGATGCACATCCCCAACAACGGCAGCAGGGCCGTCGCGATCTCCTTCCCCCGCGACTCCTACGTCGACATCGCGGGCGGGTACGGCAAGCACAAGCTCAACTCCGCTTACGGCGCGGCCAAGAACGACGCCGCGGCCGAACTCGAGGCCAAGGGCGAGACCGACAAGGCCACCATCGAGACGCAGTCCCGGCAGGCCGGAGCCCGCAACCTCATCGCCACGCTCCAAAACCTCACCGGCGTGACCGTCGACCACTACGCCGAGGTCAACCTGGCCGGCTTCTACGAGATCACCAAAGCCATCGGCGGTGTCGACGTCTGCCTGAACGAAGCCGTCGACGAGCCCAAGTCCGGCGCGCGGTTCACGGCGGGCCAGCACACTATCGAAGGCAAGGACGCGCTGTCGTTCGTCCGGCAGCGCTATGACCTGCCGCGCGGTGACCTGGACCGCATCGTGCGCCAGCAGGTGTTCCTGGCGGGGCTTGCCACCAAGATGCTGTCCACCGGCGTGCTCACCGACCAGACGAAGCTCCGGAACCTGATCCAGGCGGTCACCAAGGCGATCGTCCTGGACAAGGACTGGGACATCCTCGGCTTCGCCGGGCAGATGCACGGCCTGAGCGGCGGCAACATCGAGTTCACCACGATCCCGACCGGCAGCCTCGACCTGCCGACTCCCGAGGACGGATCCGCTGTCGAGGTCGACGACGACCAGGTGCGCGCGTTCGTGCAGGCGCTGACCACCGATCCGCCTCCCAGCGGAAGCTCCACCACACCCGCGCCGCCGTCACCCGCCGGGACAACCGGTACGGAGCAGGCGCGCGTCACGGTCGACGTGCGCAACGGTTCCGGCATCCCCGGACTGGCGAACTCGGTACTGGCAACGCTGGTCGCCCAAGGCTATGGGGAGGGGACAGCGGCCAACGCTGAGAACAACCTGGCGACCTCGGTGGTGCTCTACGGCACTGGGGGTAAAGCGGGGGCCGCGTCTGTGGCGAAGTCGTTGGGCGGCTTGCCTGTTCAGTCCGATCCCATCATTCCCGAGGGACGTGCGCGGGTCTTCCTCGGACAGGACTACACCGGCCCGCAGACCGGCCGTTTCGCCAACAGCCCGAACATCGCCCTGGACGGCAACCTGAGGCAGCCTGCAACTCCTGCCGAGGAACCCATCACGGCCGGCGGCATCCGCTGCGTCAACTGATCGCCGCTCACGCGCGATCGGTCGGTTCCGCGCAGGCTGATGCTGGCGGTGCGGAGATCCCGGCCATCCGGCCAGAGGTGCTCGTTCGCGGGGAGTCCATCGCTTCGGAATCAGCTCAGCCATCCGTTCCAGCGGCTGCAACGTCGTGATACCCACCTTGCGCACCTTGGTGGCCAGCAGCGAGCGGACGGTCCGACCGGTGAGCTCCGGTCGGGACACGAACGATCCGACAGCGACCGGAGGCACTGGGACACCGAGGGACTCACCGCGTGCCCGGCGGACCCGATGACGTGCCGGGACGACCTGACCGGTCAGAACGGGATCGGGGTGCGGGCGACCATCACCATCACCAGCACCAGGAACGCGAGGCCGAGCAGGATGCCCGCGCTGCCCCCGATGAGCATCCCGACGCCCAGGGAGCGCCAGGCCCTCGGGGCAGCGAGCAGGCAGGCACCGACCAGCAGCACGCCGACGACGGTCCACACCATGGCGGACAGGTACTCGCCGCCGCCCCAGCCGAGCGACCCGAAATAGTCGTGGCCGTAGGCCACCATCAGCAGCGCGATCAGCACCAGGGGCAGCACGAAGCCGGTGAACTTGGCCCCCAGATGGGGTTCGCGGCCGGACATACCGCGAGTGTGCCAGTGCCGGTAGCGCCGGTCGCCGGAATTCACAAGATCTCCGCACAACGATGGACGTTCGTACGCCACACACTCGTCCGGCAGGCGGCGGCGACCTCGGGCCGAACCGGGTGGTCGAGCGCCCCAAAATCCTCTACAACAAGGCGACCGGCCAGTACGTGCAGACGATGCACGTGGACAACACGACGTACAAGGATCCGGCGATCGGGGTCGCGACCAGCTCCACCGGCTCGCCGACGGCGACCGGGCCCTGCTACCCGACCGCGCTGTGGCGCTGCTGGAACGGATGCCCGGCCTCGGCTTCCCCACCGACGAGGTGGCGGCCACCAGGGAAGGCTGGGTACTGGCCAAGGCCCTGGTCCCAGAAGGCTTCGACGACTACCTCACCGATTTCGAGCACGCCTTGCAAGACACCCGGCTCCTCGACTTGTCCAGGCGCGCAGCCGAAGCAGCGGCCTGGGACCCGGACGACCTCCGCATCGCCGAGCTAGCCGTCGCCGCGGCCGACCACTACCTCGCCAACCCCGCACTGCTGAAGACCGTGACCGGCCTGCAAGCCCGCACCGAGGCCGCGACCCGGTACACGCTGATCGCCCACCACGGCGAAGAACAGACACCGGCCGCCGCACGGCTGGCCGCGCTCTTCGAGACCAGACTCCGCGCCGCCGGCATCCACATCCCCAGACCAGGCACCCACTGACCACGCCATGCTCCGGTCCACACCACGGCCAGCGATCAACTACCCCGGAAGGAAACACCACCAGCAGTGGTCGACTACCACGGAGGCCGTAGAAGAAGCCGGGCGTGTGCTGTTCATCGGTGGTCGGAAGCTGCGGAAGTTGTCCGGCTGCACGCGTGGCGTCGTCTTCAGCAGATTCTGCGGATGCGGCAATTCGCGGACATCGACGACCTGTCGGGCTTGTGCGTGACGCGCTGGGAGCGGGATGCCGCGTGGTCGCGGTGGACCGGTTGCGCGTCGGAAGCAAGAAGGGTGTGTACCGGGTCGACTTGGTGGACGTCGCGCCCAGTGACTCCGCCCTCGGTGATCAGTTGATCGGTACCGCCGACCTGCTCGACGCCAACGGACGCAAGATCGGGGTGAGCAGCTTCCAAGGCATCTCCACCGACGTCGAGCCGCGCACCGCCGAGCTGCTGGCGTTCGTCTACGACCTGCCCGACGGCAAGATCACCACCTCCGGCACGGCCGGGCTTGCCGCGACCGGCACGGTCTTCGACGAGCAGTTCGCCATCACCGGCAGGTACCAGAACGCGCGCGGCAATGTCCAGGTGGTACAGGAGACCATGGGCCACGCGAAGCTCACCTCCCACATCCAGTTGTGAGGTAGTCGGCGGGCCACGACTGCGCTTTCACGCAGGTCGAGGGGCGTCGACCGCCGGGTGCTGCCCGCGCTGCTGCGCTCCGCGGACGTCGCGGTCTGCGTGCCGTGGCGCGAACCTTCCGGCATCGGCGCGTTGCAGGCCATACCCGACGACGGCGGGCACCGCGTACGGCGGCACCGCCTCACAGCGGTGCTGACCGGCCGGGTTCCCGCTTCGCCCTCGTCGGCACCAGCGCAGGTCGCTACCGGTGAAGCAACAGCGAATCTCCCCGGCGAACTCGGCGGTGTCGAGCGTGCCGCTGCCGCCACTTGTCGAGTTCCACCAGCAGGTACGCGCAGGCGGTCAGCGCGGCGATGAACGCCCAGGCGCTCCACCCGATGGGTGCGGTGTGGAACAGGGTGTTCATGGTCGGCGTGTAAGTGAACAGCGCTTGGAGCACGACGGTTGTGCCGATCCCGACCAGCAGCCACGGGTTGCTCAGGAACCGGGCGTGCGGGCGCAGGTCCTGAAGCGATCGGCAGTTGACCAGGTAGGCGATCTGGGCGGCCACGAACGCGTTGACCGCGACCGTGCGGGCCTGTTCCACCGTCGTTCCGGAGGAGAGCTGCCAGTGGAACGCGGTGAAGGCCCCGGCGAGCAGGATCGCTGACACGAACGCGATCCGCCGGACCACCTGGCCGGTCAGCAGCGGCAGGGACGGTGGCAACGGCGGCCGTCGCATCACGTCGGGCTCGCGCGGCTCGAACGCCAGCGTCAGGCCCAGCGCGACGGCGGTGGTCATGTTGATCCACAGGATCTGCACCGGCAGGATCGGCAGCGCGGTGCCGACCACGACCGCGGCGAGGATCACCAGGCCCTCGGCCATGTTCGTCGGCAGCGTCCAGATGATGAACTTGCGCAGGTTGTCGAAGACGGCCCGTCCTTCCTCGACGGCGGCGCGGATCGTTGAGAAGTCGTCGTCGGCGAGCACCATGTCCGCGGCCTGCTTCGCGACCTCGGTGCCTCCTCTGCCCATGGCGATGCCGATGTCCGCGCGGTGCAGCGCGGGCGCGTCGTTGACACCGTCGCCGGTCATCGCGATGACGTGGCCTTGTGCCTGGAATTCCGTGACGAGCCGGAGCTTCTCCTCCGGTGACACCCTGGCGTGCACGGCGTCGGCGGGGATGTCGAAGCGTTCGGCGATGGCGCGGGCCGTGGCCGGGTGGTCTCCGGTGATCATCCGGACCTCGATCCCCGCCTCGCGGCAGGCCCGCACGGCCTCGATCGCTTCCGGTCGGGGCGGGTCGTGCATGGCTTGGAGCCCGAGGAAGACCACCTTGCCCCGCAACGCTTCCTCGGTCAGTTCGACACCGTCGGGCAGTCGCGCTGTGGCGAACGCGAGCACGCGCAAGCCCTGGTCCGCGAGGTCGTCGGCGTCGACCGCCGTCCCGGACAGCTCGGCGATGCGCTCCGCCGCACCCTTGAGGTACACCAGCCCGCCGGGGTGCAGCGTGGCCATGTAGCGACGTTCGGCGGTGAACGGCAGGACGCCTATCCGGCGCGGCACGTCGTCCGCGCCGATCCCGGCCTTGCCCGCGGACACGACGAGCGCGGCTTCGGTGGGGTCGCCGACGGCCGTCCACTTCCCGTCCTCGTGGGTGATCCGCGCGTCGTTGCACGCGAGTCCGGCCAGCAGGCATTCGCGCAGCGCGGTATCCGCGGGCGGCTGGAGTTCGCCGTCCGGGTCGTAACCGATGCCGGTCAACTCGTGGCACCGACCGGCCGCCACGGCGGTCCGGACGGTCATGGCGTTCGCGGTGAGCGTGCCGGTCTTGTCGGTGCAGATCATCGTGGTGCTGCCCAACGTCTCCACGGCGGGCAGCCGTCGGACGATGGCGTTGCGGCGGGCCATCCTGGCCACGCCGATCGCGAGCGTCACCGTGACGGCGGCGGGCAGTCCTTCGGGGATGGCGCCGACGGCCAGCGCGACGGCGGCGGTCACCATGGCGCCCAGGGGTTCGCCGCGCACCAGGCCGATCACGACGCTGAGCGCGGCCAGTCCGAGGATCACCACTGTCAGCAGTTTGCTGAACCGGGCGAGCTTGCGGGTCAACGGTGTGGGCACCGTCGCGGTGCCGCCGACGAGTCGGTGCACGTGGCCGATCTCGGTGTCGACACCGGTCGCGACCACGACGCCGTGACCGCCGCCCGCGGTGACGAGTGTGCTGGAGTAGGCCATGTTCACCCGGTCGGCCAGCACCGCGTCCGGCAGCAGCGGACGCGGGTCCTTGGTCACCGGCAGCGATTCGCCGGTCAGCGCCGACTCGTCGATCCCGAGTTCCGCCGCGTGCGCGAGCCGGAGGTCGGCGGGTACCTTGTCCCCCGCTTCCAGCACGACGACGTCGCCGACCACCAGGTCGTCCGAGGAGACCTTCGAGGTCACGCCGTCGCGCAGCACGGTCGCCTCGGTGCGGACCATCGCCACCAGCGCGTCGAGCGCCTTCTCCGCCCTGGACTCCTGGAGGAACCCGATCACGGCGTTCACCACGACCACGGCGAACACCACCGAAGCGTCCACGGTCTCACCGAGGGCCGCGGTGACCACCGCGGCCACGAGCAGCACGTAGATCAGCGGGTGGTTGACCTGGTCCAGGACGCGCAGCGCCCAGCTCCGACCGTGTGGCGAGGGCAGGGTGTTGGGTCCCAGTTCGGTGAGCCTGCGCGCCGCGGCCGTGCTCGACAGGCCGAGGTCCTCGTCGGTGTCCACGAGTCGGACCACGTCTGGCACCGCCATCGCGTGGCGCTCGACCTCCGTGCGGTCAGCCGTGGTCAGCGGCATGGTCTGCTTCAGGTACGGGCGCCACGTGGGCGGGCTCGAAGGGAATCACGACGACCGGGACCGACGCGTGGAGCAAGCACGTCGAACTGGTCGAGCCGAACAGGAGGTCGCGCACCCGGTGTCCGCCGTGCGTGCCGACGACCAGGAGCGCGTTGCCCCGCGCCGCCTCGGCCAGCACCTCGGACGGGTCTCCGCGCAGGCTCTTGCGGATGACCACGGGAAACTCCAGCCGTCCGACGGCGGCAGCGCGCAACGCGGTGTCCACCAGGGTCTCGGACCTCATCAGGGCGATCTTCCCCGCCGTTTCCGCCCAGTCGGTCAGCGGTTCGTAGTCCCACGCGTTGACCACGTGCACCGGGCAGCCGCGGATGATCGCCTCGTCCACGGCCCAGCCCAGCGCGTGGTCGGCCGCGGGCGAACCGTCGATGCCGACCACGATCGGGGTGATGTCGTCCACGTTCATGGTGTTGCTTCCCCTCGTTCACGGGTGTGCAGGGCGCGCAGGAAGGGATCGGTCGGAACGGCAGGTGCCACACGGACCCGTGCGTCCACGGCGACGCACCGCCCGTCCGCGACGACCAGTGGGTTGATGTCGAGTTCGACCACCTCGGGCAGCAGTTCCGCCAGGCGGGCCACCCTGAGCACCACGTCGCGCACCGGCCCCTCGTCCACGCCCGCGAAGACCTTGGCGGAGCTGCGGAATCCGTGCAGCAGACCGTCGGCGTCCGAAGTGGACAGCGGAGCCAGCGCGCAGGCCCGGTCGTCCACGACGTCGGTGTCCACGCCGCCGAGGCCGGTCACCACGAGCGGCCCGAACCGGGGGTCGTTCACCACGCCTACCAGCAGCTCGCGGCCGCCGGAGGCCATGGGTTGGACGAGCGCGCCTCGCAGGTCGTCGCGGAAGGTCCACCGGAATCGGTCGAACGCTCCGACGATCTCTTCCGGTGTGTCGATGTCGAGCACGACCCCGCCGCCCTTGCTCTTGTGCAACAGGCCGGTCGCGACGGCCTTGAGCGCCACCGGTGCGTCGAAGGCGCGCTGGGCCGCCACGGCTTCCGCCGCGGTGGTGGTGAGCACACCGCCGAGCACCGGCAGGCCGAAGGCCTTCAGCAGCGCCACGACCTGGTCGGGG
>JBDSAJ010000305.1:0-4907 GCA_039922235.1 Umezawaea sp. | reverse complement strand
CGCCGCGGGTGGATCAGGAGGAGTAGAAGAGACCCGACAGGCCGCCGTGCTTGCGACGGTGGCCGTGGTGCCCGTAGTGCACCTGGGGCGCGCCCCACGCGGGAGCGGGCTGCGCGTAGCCGGGCGGCGGGTAGGCAGCGGGCGGCGGGGGCGGGGGAGCGGCCATCTGGGTCTCCAGGCGGGTGATCGCCTCGAGCTCGCCGTAGTCGAGGAACACGCCGCGGCAGCCATCGCACTGGTCGATGTGCACCCCCATGCGGTCATAGGTGCGCATGTTCGCGTGACACTTCGGACACTGCATCGTGTGGGCCTCCTGCTCGTACACGCCCCGTCGGCGATAAGTCCGATATTAGCCGCGAGCCATGTGTGGATGTGCCGCGACGATCCGATCGCACGTCTCCACGAGCGCTTCCTGCGCCTCGTCCAGCGCCTTCTCGTCGCGCTGCGCAGCCAACAGCGCACGCGCCGCCATCTGGACCACCAGCGCCCGCGCGGGCACGTCCAGCGTCGCCCACGGGTCGTGCGCGCTCACCGCCACGCCGCCCGCCGCGGTGTACGCGTCGAGGAACCGCCCCCAGGTCTCGGGGTCCAGCACCCCCGCCGCGTGCAGCGCCGCGGGTCGCGCCAGGTCCCACGCCGGATCGCCCATGCCGAGGTCGTCCACGTCGATCAACCGCCACCCGCCCGCCTCGACCATCTGCCCGAGGTGCCAGTCGCCGTGGCAGACGGTCAGGTGCGTCGGCGCGTCGACCGGCGGCAGCGTGTCGAACGCCCGCAACACCACCTCCGCCGCGCCCCCGAGCCCGGACCGCCGCAGGTCCACCACCGTGCGCGCCATCCGGTGCGGCGCCCCCGACGGCGGCTGCACCCCGACGAAGTCCGCGGGCCCGAACCGGTGCAGGTCCGCCAGCAACCGCCCGGCCTCCTCCAGCGGGGCCGTCTCCGGATCCCGTTCCGGCACCGGCTTGCCCAGCGGCCACTTCGTCACCACCCGGCCATTGACCAGGACGGGGGACACCTCCAACGGCGGCAGCAGCAGATCGCGCAGCCGCGGGTCGGCGGCCAAGCGCATCCGTGCCGACAGCACGGCCAGGTCGGCGTCCGGCTCGTGCGCCTTGAGCACCAC
The DNA here is from genome assembly GCA_039922235.1 of Umezawaea sp. Lineage (GTDB taxonomy): Bacteria > Actinomycetota > Actinomycetes > Mycobacteriales > Pseudonocardiaceae > Umezawaea. The sequence goes on along the minus strand of JBDSAJ010000305.1, from coordinate 3,781 downwards.
GTCCCCGATCCGCACCACCACGACGTCCCCGCGCAGCGCCAGCACCACCGGCTCGCCGCCGTCCGGGACGAGCGCCGCCATGCCCGCCACGAGGTCCGAGTTCACCCGCCCAGTGAATCATCCCCCCAACGCGCAGCGTCGGGGTCTTTACCCGCTCCAACTCCGCGAGTCCCCCGTTCGGACACCAGGTGTCCCTCGCTGGAGCGGTTGGTGGGCCGAGTGCCTGGTGGTGGCTGTGCCCACACTCACCGGCACCACGTCGTGCGGCGGGTGAAGATGGGGCACGTGCGATCCCGCGTCGATCCCCTCACCGCGGCCGCGATCGGCGTAGCACTGGTGGCCGTCTCGTTCTCCGGCCCCCTCATCGCCTTCGCGGCGGCTCCCGCGCTGGCCATGGCGTTCTGGCGCAACAGCCTCGCCGTGGGCGTCCTGGGCCCGTTCACCCTCGCCAGGCGCGCACCGGAACTCCGCGCGCTGGTCCACCGGCGCGAAGGCCGCTACAGCGTTCTCGCGGGCATCGCGCTGGCCGCCCACTTCGCCACCTGGATGCCCAGCATCCACCTCACCTCCGTGGCCACGGCGACCGCGCTGGTGGCCACCCAGCCGATCTGGCAGGGCCTCATCGCCCGCCTGCAGGGCCACCGCCTCCCCGCCGCCACCTGGATCGGCACGGTCCTGGCGGTGGCGGGCGTGGCCATCGCCACCGGCGCCGACTTCAGCGTCGCGGGCCCGGCTCTGGCCGGAGACCTGCTGGCACTGGCGGGTGGCGCGATGGCCGCCGTCTACACCGCGTTCGGCGAACGGGCGCGCGCGTCGGTCACGACGACCACGTACACGCTCGTCTGCTACTCGGTGTGCGCCGTGCTCCTCCTGGCGGGGTGCCTGGTGTTCCGCATCCCGCTGGTGGGATTCAGCACCGCCACGTGGCTGGCGATCCTGGGGCTGGTGGTGGGCGCGCAGCTGCTGGGGCACTCGATGTTCAACTACGCCCTGCACAAGGTGTCCGCGAGCACGATCAGCCTGCTGATCCTGCTGGAGGTCCCCGGCGCGGCCCTGATCGCGTGGCTCTGGCTCGGCCAGGTGCCGCGCCCGGAAGCCCTGCCTGGCCTGGTGCTGCTGCTCGCGGGCCTCGCCGTGGTGGTGGTCACCGGCGCACGCGCCAACCGCCCCGTCGAGGTCCCCGCGTAGCAGCGCTCACACCTTGGACAGGCACACCGTCCGCACCGGGTTCGAGTAGGACACGGACGTCGCCGGGTCGGTGCAGATCTTGGTGTCGGCCTTGCCTTCCACGATCTTGTCCACCTTGCGCTGAGCGCCGGAGCAGGAGACCCGTTCGCTCGCGTTGAGCACGCTGTACTTCCTGTCCCGCAAGCAGTCACCTTCGCGAACGTTGAGGGTGTAGCAGGACATCGTGTCGGATTTGCTCTTGCGGCTTCCGGTGTCGAGATCCCAGAAATAGTCGCCCTGAGGGCAATGAGGATCACGACCGGACTGCTCGAAGACCAGTTTGTACGCCGCTGTGGATGACGCGCAGTCGGTCAGGACCAGCTTCGTGGGCTTGCCGCTCTGTTCGACGATGGAGGCGCACTGTCCGAGGTCGATATCGGACTGCTCCGCCAGGTAGATCACCCCGCCGATGAACGCGAAGAGGATCGCCCCGCAGATGATGCCGAGTTTCGTGATCTTGGGTCGTTTGCCGATCGGGTGCGCGTGCAGTTCCCCTTGGGCGTCGCCGGGAACGGGGTGGAGAGATCCAGTCATGTGCTGCTTCCCGGAGTCAGATGGAGAGCTTGCGGTCGATTTCGGCGGCATCCGGCGGCTCGTCGGTCGTCATGTCGTAGACGGCCTTGCCGCCGCCTCCCTTGGCACTGTCGACGATCGATGTGCCCGCCGCCGTCACCGCGTCCTTGGCGAACTGCCTGCCCGCTGGACCCCAGCCCGGTGCCTTGTTCCACGCGGCCATGGCGTCCTTGCCGGCGAACTTGCCCGCAGTGGTGCGCCACCACCGCGGACCTGCCAGCTTGCCCGCGAGGATCTTGAACACCCGGCTGATCTTCTGCAGCACCGCGGTGACCTTCTGCACGATGCCCGCGACCCGCGTGGTCGTCACGCCGACCTCCACAGCCGTGGCACCCGCTGCGGCCACCTCCGACGCGCCGAGCGTCGGGACGGCCGCCGCCTGTGCGGCGAGCCAGGTGATCACCAGCCACTCGATGAGGCTCGCGATGAGTCCCATGACGACGTCGTAGGCGGCCTCCATCAACGCCTTGCTGCCCTCCAGCAGCGCCACGATGCTCTCGGCCTCGAACCCGGTCTCCTGGATGCCGACGCCGAACTCGGTCAGCCGCTCCCGACTGGCGGTCGCCGAAGCTCCCTGCCAGGACTGCGTGCCGGTGTCGACCTTCGTGGCGAAGTCACTGGCCAGTGACTTGAGTTCTTCGCTGATCTTCTTGAACGCTTCGGCCGCCTTCTCCAACTCTCCCGCGTCGCCCGTCACCAGCTTCAACGCGTCGTCGAGCGGCTTGATCAGGTCGACGAGAAAACCCAGCCCGAAGGTGAGCAGGGTGTGCAGGGGATCGGTGGCCAGCCCCGCGAGCGGCAGGCCGGTGACGAAACCCTCGATCGTGCTGACCGCCTCCTGGGTCCCCGCCACCCCAGCGCCGCTGGTGAGCGTTCCGAGAGCCTTGGTGACCTCACCGAAGTCCTCGACGAGGCTGCTTTCGCCGACGCCCTTGAAGAACGGGTCCTCGCCGTCGCCGTTCGTCCAGTTGTTGCCCTCGCGGGCTTCCTGCTCCGTCGTTACCGCCTCTTCCTTGGCCACGTCAGCCACCCACCTTCGGCGGCGCGGACGCCTGGCCGAGCTGCTTGCCCAACGCCTCCAGTGCGTCCTTCACGCCCAGGTCGACGTCCTGGTAGTCCTGGCCGGTCAGCGTGAGCCGGTCACCGAGGTCGCCGAGCTTCTCCACGATCTTGTCCATGTGCTCCAGGAACCCCGTCTGGAGTTCCACGTAGTCGCTGTACGTCAGCGCCTGGCCGAGCAACCCCAGGACGTCTCCGGCACGGTCGCCGTCGTGGTGGCGGTCTTGATCTCCTCGGCGGTGCTCACCAGCCCGCCGACGTCCTTGCCGCAGCGCATGATGGCCGCAGCGTCGACCTTGAACGACACCTGTTTCCGTTGCCTGAAGTGAGCGGATGTGAGTTCGTTCTGTTCAGGTAGTCGTCACCTTGCGGTGGCGGCGTTGGCCCGGACGGGGTGTCCGGGTCTTCCCGTGGCAGTACCCGCTGCCCGCACCGTGCGGGTCTGACGTGGGTTTCCAGCGGGCTCGTTTCGGGTCGCCCCGCAACTCGGGGAGGACCTGCCGCCGACGCTCTCGTCCACGAGGTGGGCGAGGGTGCGGGCGGCGTTGAGATCACGATCGAGCGCCAGCGGGCACTCCTCGCAGCGGAACACCCGGTCGGACAGGCCCAGCTTGGTTTTCACCGTGCCACAGCCCGAACAGGTTTTCGAGGACGGGTACCAGCGGTCCGCGACGTGCACGGTGCCGCCGGCCCAGTCGGACTTGTACTCGATCTGGCGGCGGAATTCGTCCATGCCGACGCCGGCGATGTGCCGGGCGAGACGACGGTTGCGCAGCATCCCGGCGACGTGGAGGTTCTCGACCACGATCGTGCCGTGGGTGCGGACCAGGCGGGTGGAGAGTTGGTGCAGGCCGTCACGACGGGCGTTCGCGGCGGCGGTGTGCAGGTGCGCGATGCGGGCCTGGGTGCGGTGCCACCGCTG
>JBDSAJ010000304.1:0-21484 GCA_039922235.1 Umezawaea sp. | reverse complement strand
ACCTACCGACTTATGGCGGCCGAGCCGCCGCGACGGAGTCGCGGCCATGTCACGAGAGCCGGTGAGGGGACTTGAACCCCTAACCTTTCGCTTACAAGGCGAGTGCTCTGCCAATTGAGCTACACCGGCGTGGCCTGAAAGGCCTGGGACATCCTAAGCGCCTACCAGGGCTGCTACCTGCGGCGAACGTCGTGGGCCAGGTGCGTGTCAGCTACTCCGAATGGACGTAGCAGTCACGGTCGAAGGCCTCCAGCAGAACGTGAAACCGCTGCACAGACCCCCTGACCAAGACCACTCCATGATCAACTCTGCGTGACCGGATCCCCCTGCCTGGGTAACCCGTTCAGGGGTGTCGGACAACACAGACCGAAGTGTGCAACGGTCGGGCGTGGCGACCCGATCCGGCAAGTGACGAACTAGAGGAGGTGGCTCCAGGTGGGCCTCGGCAGTGCACGGCCCTCCTGGCTGCGCCGTATTCGCAAAACCACCCCTGACCAGCCGGAACAGCTTTTCGGGCCGGAACCGCTCGACGAGTCGACCGTGCACCTGGTGCTGGACCTGGCGCTGCGGGTCGGTGAGGCGCAGCTCGCGAGCGGGATCGGGGCGGCGGACGTCACGGCGACGATCATCGACGTGACCGGCGCGTATGGCCTTCCCCACACCGAAGTGGATGTGACGTTCACCGCGATCACGGTCTGCTGCCACCGGGGCACGGAGGCGGCGCCGATCACCACCCTGCGGGTCGTGCGGTCGCGGAGCCTGGACTTCACCCGGCTCGCGGAGCTGGAGCACCTGATCGGCCGGATGAAGGCGGGCACGGTGACCGCGCGGGACGCGTACGCCGAACTCGACCGGATCACCACCGCGCCGCACCCGTACCCGCGCTGGGTCGCGACCACGGCGTGGGCCGGGATGGCGGGGGCGGTCGCGGTGCTGGTGGGCGGCGGCCTGCTGCTGGCGCTGCTGGCCGCGGTGGTGACGGCGGTGATCGACCGGGTCGGGCGGGTGCTGAACCGGCGGAACCTGCCGTTCTTCTTCCAGCAGGTGGTCGGCGGCGGGCTGGCCACCGCGGTGGCGCTGGGGATGTACGCGACCAACCTGCTGGCCGTGCGGCCGTCGCTGCTGGTAGCGGTGGGCATCGTGGTGCTGCTGTCCGGCCTGTCGCTGGTCAGCGCGGTGCAGGACGCCATCAGCGGCTACAACGTGACGGCCGCGGGCCGGACCGTGGAGATCGTGCTGCTGACGGCGGGGCTCATCTCGGGGGTCGCGCTGGCGCTGCGGGCGGGCGTGCAGTTCGGCGTGCGGACGACCATCGCCGAGCCGCTGCCCACGCTGATCACCGACGTGCCGGTGCAGCTCGCGGCGGGCGCGGCGACGTCGTTCTGCTTCGCCATGGCGAGCTACGCGCAGCCGAGGGCGCTGCTGGTCGCGGCCGTCGCGGGCGCGGTCGGCACGACGTCGTTCGGGCTGCTGGCGGTCACCGGGACGAACGCGATCACCAGTTCGGCGGTCGCGGCGACGCTCGTGGGGTTCGGCGGCGCGGTGCTGTCCCGGAGGCTGCGCATCCCGACCCTGGTGGTGTCGGTCGCAGGGATAACGCCGCTGCTGCCCGGCTGGACGGTCTACCGCGGGCTGTACCAGTTGACGGCCGAAGGCGACTCCGACGGCCTGTCGACGCTCGTGCTGGCGACCGGCATCGCGCTGGCACTCGCGGGCGGGGTGGTGCTGGGCGAGCACCTGGCGCGACCCGTGCGCAGCGGGCTGAGCCGCCTCGAACGGCGGTTCGTGACCACGCGCACTGCGTCGAGTCGGGTGAACTCGGTGTGACAGGTGTGACGCGGGGGCATTCCGATGACCACGCGCCCACTACCCTCACGCTGGGCGAATCGAACTCAGGAGGCGCTTTTCCGGTGAGCGGCATTGGCGAGAACGGGGCGGATTTCCTGGTCGTGGCGAACCGTCTGCCGGTCGACCTCGAACGGCTGCCGGACGGCACGCAGCGGTGGAAGCACAGCCCTGGTGGCCTGGTCAGCGCGCTGGAGCCATTCCTGCGCACGCACAGCGGCGCGTGGATCGGCTGGCCCGGCGTCGCGGACGCCGAGGTCGAGGCGTTCGAGGAGGCCGGTCTCCAGCTGCACCCGGTGCGGCTGAGCGCGGACGAGGTGCAGGACTACTACGAGGGTTTCTCCAACGGCACCCTGTGGCCGCTCTACCACGACGTGGTGGCGCCACCGGCGTTCCACCGGCACTGGTGGAACGCCTACACGCGGGTCAACCAGCGCTTCGCCGACGCGACCGCGAAGGTCGCCGCGCAGGGCGCGACGGTGTGGGTGCAGGACTACCAGCTGCAACTGGTGCCGGCGATGCTGCGCGAGCAGCGACCCGACCTGAAGATCGGTTTCTTCCTGCACATCCCGTTCCCGCCGGTCGAGCTGTTCATGCAGCTCCCCTGGCGCACGGAGATCATCCGCGGGTTGCTGGGAGCGGACCTGGTCGGCTTCCACCGACCGGGCGGCGCGCAGAACTTCCTCTGGCTGGCCCGCCGCCTCGTCGGTCTGGAGCCCAGCCGCGGTGCGGTCGGCGTGCGCACCCGGCCCGGTGTCGTGCAGGTCGGCGACCGGACGGTGCGCGTGGGCGCGTTCCCGATCTCCATCGACTCGGCCGGGCTGGACGCGCTCGCCCGCCGCAAGGACGTGCAGGCGCGGGCCAAGCAGATCCGGTCCGACCTCGGGAACCCGAAGAAGATCTTGCTAGGAGTGGACCGGCTCGACTACACCAAGGGCATCGACGTCCGCTTGCGGGCACTGCACGAGCTGCTGGAGAACGGCCGCATCGACCCGGAGGACGTGGCGATGGTCCAGCTGGCCACGCCGAGCCGCGAGCGCGTCGAGCACTACAAGCAGATGCGCGGCGACATCGAGCAGATCGTGGGCAGGATCAACGGCGAGTTCGCCAGGGTTGGGAGGCCGGTCGTGCACTACCTGCACCAGTCGGTCGACCGCGAGGAGCTGGCGGCGTTCATGAGCGCGGCGGACGTCATGGTCGTGACGCCGGTGCGCGACGGCATGAACCTGGTCTGCAAGGAGTACGTGGCCACCCGGTACGACCTGGGTGGTGCTCTGGTGCTCAGCGAGTTCGCGGGCGCGGCCGCCGAACTCACGAGCGCGTACCTGGTGAACCCCCACGACCTGGACGGCGTCAAGAACGCTTTGGAGTCCGCCCTCACCATCGACCCCGCCGAGGGCCGCCGTAGGATGCGCGCCCTGCGACGGCAAGTCCTGACCCATGACGTCGACCGTTGGGCTCGGTCTTTCCTCGAAGCCCTGGGCACGCAGACCGCGATTTGACTCATTTCACCCATTGACCTGCCCCATCGAAAAGACTGAGGAGGGGCGTTGACCGCCGAGGCCCTCCCCGCGGACCTGCGCCGAGCGATCGTGCAGTTGGCTCGCACCCCACGACTGCTCGTGGCGTGCGACTACGACGGGACACTTGCACCGATCGTCGCCGACCCCGAACAGGCCCGCCCACTGCCCGAGTCGGTGGGTGCGCTGCGCTCGCTGGCCGGACTCCACGAGACCACCACGACAGTCATCTCCGGCCGTGCCCTGCGGGACCTCGCGACGCTCTCGCGGCTCCCCTCCGAGGTGCACCTGGTCGGATCGCACGGCTCCGAGTTCGACGTCGGCTTCGTGCACGCGCTCGACGCCGACGCCAAGGCGCTGCACCGCAGGCTCGAAGCCGAGCTGGAGCGGCTGGTCGACGGCAACGAGGGCGTCGGGCTGGAGGTCAAGCCCGCCAGCATCGCGGTGCACGTCCGCCGAGCCGACCCAGCCGTCGGACAGGCCGTGCTCGACGTGGTCCGCTCCGGCCCGTGCACCTGGGACGGCGTCCACGTCACCGAGGGCAAGGCCGTCGTCGAGCTGGCCGTCGTGCAGACCGACAAGGGCCACGCGCTCGACGTGCTGCGCCACCAGGTCAGCGCGACCGCCGCGATCTTCGTCGGCGACGACGTGACCGACGAGAAGGCGTTCGCCCGGCTGTCCGGGCCGGACGTCGGCATCAAGGTCGGCGAGGGCGAGTCCCTCGCCGAGCACACGATCGACGACACGACCGACGTCGCCACGGTGCTGGCGTTCCTCCTGGAGGAGCGGCGGAACTGGCTGCACGGCGACCAGGCCGTGCCGATCGAGCGGCTGACGATGCTCGCCAACGAGCGGTCCGTCGCGCTCGTCACGCCGGACGCCCGGATCAACTGGCTGTGCCACCCGGAGCCGGACTCGGCCGCGGTCTTCGCGGACCTGCTCGGCGGCCCGGAGGCGGGCCACTTCTCGATCAAGCCCGAGCACGGCTCGCTGCCACTGGGACAGCGCTACGTGCCCGGAACCATGATCGTGGAGACCCGGTGGTCCCGGCTGCTCGTCTCGGACTACCTGGACCACTTCAGCGCCTCGCACCGCACCGACCTGGTGCGGCGGATCAGCGGCTCCACCAACGCGGTCATCACGTTCGCGCCGCGGCCGGAGTTCGGCCAGGTGCCCGTGCGGCTGCTGCGCGAGCGTGACGGCCTGCGCGTGGTCGGCACGTCCGACCCGATGGTGCTGCGGTCCCCCGGCGTCGACTGGGAGATCACCTCGGACGGCCTCCAGGAGACCGCCCGCGCGGTCGTCCGGCCGCGCGAGGGCGCGCCGATCCTGCTGGAGCTGCGGTGCGGCACGGACGACCTGTCCGACGCCACGCTCAGCGAGGCGGACCGCCGCGAGCGGGCAGGCGCGTACTGGTCGGACTGGGCCGCGACGCTCAAGCTCCCGCCGATCGAGCCGGAACTGGTCTCGCGCTCGGCCTTGACGCTCAAGGGCCTGGTGCACGCCGACACGGGGGCCATCATGGCCGCCGCGACGACGTCGCTGCCCGAGGAGCTGGGCGGCATCCGCAACTGGGACTACCGCTACTGCTGGCTGCGCGACGCGGCGCTGACCGCGCAGGCACTGGTCTCGGTGGGCTCGACCAACGAGGCAGAGGCGTTCCTCGGCTGGGTGCACGGCGTCCTCGCCACCCTGCCCGGCCCCGAGCGCCTGCACCCGCTGTACACGTTGCAGGGCACCATGCTCGGCGCCGAAGCCGTCATCGACACCCTCCCCGGCTACGCCGGTTCCCGCCCGGTCCGCGTCGGCAACCTCGCGAACCAGCAGGTCCAGCTCGACGTCTTCGGCCCCGTCGTCGACCTGGTCGTGAAGCTGGCGGAAGCCCGCGGTTCGGTGACCGACCAGGACTGGCTGATGGTGCAGGCCATGGCCGAAGCCGTCGCCCGCCGCTGGCACGAGCCCGACCACGGCATCTGGGAGGAGCGGCACGCACCGCGCCACCACGTGTACTCGAAGGTCATGTGCTGGGTCACGATCGACCGCGCGGTGAAGCTGGCGGAGACCTACGGCCGGGCGATCGACCCATCCTGGCCGGTCCTGCGCGACACGATCTCCAACGACGTGCTGAAGAACGGCTGGAAGGACGAAGCCCAGTCCTTCACCACCGCCTACGACGACTACGACCTGGACGCGGCGTCGCTGCACGTCGGCCTGTCGGGCCTGATCGACCCGACCGATGAGCGCTTCCAGTCCACCGTCACGGCGATCGAGGCCGAGCTGCGCAGCGGCTCGACCGTCTACCGCTACCGCCGCGACGACGGCCTCCCCGGCGACGAGGGCGGCTTCCACCTGTGCGCGGCCTGGATGATCGAGGCCTACCTGCTCACCGGCAGGCGCACCGAGGCCGAGGAACTGTTCGCGCAGATGGTCGACGCAGCCGGCCCCACCGGCCTCCTGCCGGAGGAGTACGACCCGGTCGCCGAGCGCTCGCTGGGCAACCACCCGCAGGCCTACAGCCACCTGGGCCTGATCCGCTGCGCCCAGCTGCTGTCGGCGCAGTAGAACGCACGGTCCCGAAGGCCCTCACGGCGACGCCGTGAGGGCCTTCGGCGTTTCCGTTGAACCGTTCACGACGCGCGTCCGTGTAAGAGGTGCCCAGCAGACGTCGGACGCAAGCGAGGTCACGCCATGAACGACGACAACCGCCACGGCCACCAGCTACGCACCACTCACGTCCGCCGCGCCTCCCGCTCGGCAACCGGCCGCTCCACAGGCCGTTCCACCAGCCCCAAGGGCCGGCCGGACGCCACCAACAGCCGTTAAGGCACCGGCCCTCGGATCATGGCTGGTCGCGGCGGGGGCATCGGACGAGCCGCAGCACAGCCGTTAGGGGCAGAGCTCCAGTCCCTCGGATCATGGCAGGTCGCGGCGGGGGCATCGGACGAGCCGTAGCGCTGCAGGTGGTCGGAACTTGGTGGCCGATTTGACTCAATGCCAGTAAGTTAAGGCCGCTCAAGATCAACACGTAGCCAGGCGACCTGCACGTGCGCGGCATCGGAAGATCAACTTGGATGCTTAACTTACTGGTATTGCGATTTGACTTGGGGACCCCTCTTTTGACCCTTTATCGGGCCAAAAGGCAGGCGTGGAAGAGCCTGCCCGATCCACGAGTTCAAGGGTCAAAACCCCAAGTAAAATCGGCCACAGCGTCGGGCACATGACACCAGGCAGTCAAACAGCAGAAGGGAAAGCCAAAGCCAAAGCAGGTGTACTCACCAGCCAGTGACGACCTGCACCAGCTTGCTTCTTGAGAGCTGTTTGACCAGCTTAGCGACCCAAGCGTCTTGGTCGTGTCCGATTTTACTTGGGGGATTTGACCCTTAAACTTGTCATCGGGCAGGGCTCTACCACCTGCCCTTTTTGCCCGATGAAGGGTCAAATCAAGGGGTCCCCAAGTCAAATCGGACACAGCACGACGCAACCGAGCAGCAGCCCACCACAACGGCAGCAGCAGCCAGCCACCACAACGGCACCCCCCTCACTTCCCCTTGTTCAACCCCAACACCTCCAACGCCGTGAACAAGTCCGGCGCCACCAACGCTCGTACCCCCTCCGGCAACGGCCCGGCATCCGGTGGCACCAACGCCTTCGTGAACCCCAACCTCAACGCCTCCGACAACCTCTTCCCAACCCCGTTGACCCGCCGAATCTCCCCCGCCAGCCCCACTTCCCCCAACACCACCAGATCCGCGGGCAGCGCGATCTCCCGCTCCGCCGAAGCCACCGCCAGCACAACCGCCAGATCAGCAGCGGGCTCGGTCAGCTTCATCCCGCCAACGGTCGCGGTGAACACGTCCTTCTGGAACAGGTTCACCTTCCCGCGCTTCTCCAGCACAGCCAGCGCCATCGCGATCCGCGCCGAGTCCAACCCGCTCACCGCCCGCCGAGGCGCGGGCAGGTTCGTCTTCGTGACCAACGCCTGCACCTCACCCAGCATGGGTCTCTTGCCCTCCACGATCACCGTGACGGCCGTACCCTCCACGGCCTGGTCCCGGCGGCTCAAGAACAGCCCTGAAGGATCCGGGACACCGACGATGCCGTCGTCCCTCAGCTCGAAGCACCCGACCTCGTCCGCGGCGCCGTAGCGGTTCTTGATCCCCCGCAACAGCCGCAGCGTCGAGTGCCGGTCACCCTCGAACTGGAGCACCACGTCGACCAGGTGCTCCAACACCCGCGGCCCGGCCACCGAACCGTCTTTCGTCACGTGGCCGACCAGCACGACCGGCAGGTTGCGCTCCTTGGCCAACGCGATGAGCCCGGCCGCCACGGTCCGCACCTGGCTCACCCCGCCCGCGACCCCGTCGACGTTCATCGACGACATCGTCTGCACCGAGTCGATGATCAACAAACTCGGCTTCACCTCGTCCACCTGCCCCAGCACGGCGGACAGGTCACTCTCCGCCGCCAGGTACATCTCACCGTGCAGGTTGCCCGTCCGCTCAGCCCGCAACCGCACCTGCCCCGCCGACTCCTCACCGGTCAGGTACAGGCTGCGCCCCACGGTCGACGACCACTGGTAGGCCACCTCCAGCAGCAGCGTCGACTTGCCGACGCCCGGCTCCCCCGCCATCAGCACCACCGCGCCAGGCACCAGACCACCACCGAGCACCCGGTCCAACTCGTCCACACCGGTCTTGGTGGCCCGCGCCGACTCGATGTCGACCTCACCGATCGGCCGCGCCTTCGACGTGGGCGCGCCTGCCACGATCCGCGCCAACGGCGTGGCAGACCCGCGCTCCTCGACGCTGCCCCACGCCTGGCACTCCGAACACCGACCGACCCACTTGGCGAACTCGAACCCGCACTCCGCACACCGGTACTGAGGACGAGTCACCCGAACCTTGTTTGGCACGACCGGAACGGTAGAGGACCACTCCGACAAAAAGGGCCCCGCCACTGTGGCGGGGCCCTTCAGTACTGCTCAGTCGACTCCACGCGAGGCCGCGGCCGAGCCCTGGTCTGCGAAGCAGCCAGAAAAAACTCAGTGCTCGGTGGTGCCTTCGGGCCGAGGCTTCGGGTCGGCGCCGATCGGCAGGTCCAGGGTGAGCGGGCCTGCCTTCTCGAACAGGAACGTCACCTTGGTGGTGTGGCCGGGGCGAAGCTCGCCGGTCAGCTTGACTGCGATGCTGACCTTGCCGGGCTTGGCAGGCTCGGCCGAGGACGACGGGCGACCGGAGGACGAGGACACCGAGGACGACGGACGGCTCGACGACGAGGCGGAAGAGCCCGACGTCGACGTACCCGTGGTCGACGTGGACGACTCGTCGGAGGACGACGACGGGTTCGCCGAAGAAGAGGACGAACTGCCCGTGGGCGTCGAGGTCCCCGTGACCGACGGCGTCGAGTGGGCGCTGCTGCTGCGGTCCAACTCGGTGAACAGCGACCCGATGGAGGTCTGCGGCTCCAGCTCGACGTCACCACCCAGCTCGGCGGGGCCGCCGAGGTCGCTGGTGACCGAGAGGAGCTTGTCGGCCGAGGTGCCGTTGTTCACGATCGTCACGACGATCGCGGCCTCGTCACCCGACTTGTACTCGTGGCCGGAGACCGGGAAGGCGAACTGCGCGTTGCGCACCGCGATGGCGCCGACGTTGCCCGAGGCGCCGTCGACCGTGGCCACCTGGGTGTCGGTCTGCGTGATCTGCCCGGCGCTGCACCCGGCCGCGGCGAGCCCGAGGCCCGTTGCGAGCGCGACCACGACGGCGAGGCGGGACTTCTGCTCTGCGCGACCCACGGTTGCAGGATCCTTCCTGGTGTACCGGCGATAGGGCCTGCCCTGGAACAGGGCCGACCACCAGTGCAGGAGCCTAACCGGGTGGCGTTCGGAGGGCGGAACGTGGTGCCCCAGAGGGCGCGTTCGGCCGCACCTGGGACCTGAACGGAGAGCGTCCGACCATAGGTGTGGCACGTTCGAAGGTGGTTTGTCAACCCCCCGCATGGCCCTGACCAGCGATTACCTAACTCCGGAGACCGGCGAGGGGATTGCCCGGCGTGTTAGGATGGGGGTAGCGAAAGGGGCAGAGGACACATGGTTTTCAAGGTCGGAGAGACCGTCGTCTACCCGCACCACGGTGCCGCTCTCATCGAAGCGATCGAGACCCGCGTGATCAAGGGCGAGGAAAAGAAGTACCTCGTCCTCAAGGTCGCACAAGGCGACCTTACCGTTCGCGTGCCCGCTGACAACGCCGAGATCGTAGGCGTGCGCGACGTTGTCGGCCAAGAGGGTCTCGACAAAGTCTTCGAGGTCTTGCGTGCTCCCCACACCGAGGAGCCGACCAACTGGTCGCGGCGGTACAAGGCCAATCTTGAGAAGCTCGCCTCCGGCGACGTCAACAAGGTAGCCGAAGTGGTGCGTGATCTGTGGCGGCGTGAGAAGGATCGCGGGCTGTCCGCGGGCGAGAAGCGGATGCTGGCGAAGGCTCGGCAGATACTGGTTAGCGAACTGGCGCTGGCCGAGGGCACCGACGAGGACAAGGCTGAAGTCCTCCTCGACGAGGTCCTCGCTACCGCGTCCTGATCGCACGAACTCCACTCGGACCGCGGACGTGAGTGTTGTCGCGCTCGTGCCCGCGGCGGGTCGGGGTGAGCGTCTCGGCTATGGGATGGCCAAGGCGCTCGTGCCGGTCAACGGGGTTCCGCTTCTGGTTCGTGCCGTACGCGGCCTGCTCGACGCGGGCTGTGTGCAACACGTGGTAGTCGCTGCCCCACCGTCCGACGTGGACGCTATGTGCACCGTGACCGCCTCGCTGGCTTCGGCCGGCGGGGCGGTGCACGTGCTTGCCGGGGGTGCCGAGCGCACCGACTCCGTCCGTCTCGCGTTGGAGTACGCACTCCGCGAGATCCCCGACACCTCGATCGTGCTCGTCCACGACGCCGCGCGCGCCTTCACGCCCGCCGCCGTCGTCCGACGGGTGGTCGCCGCCGTCGAAGCAGGCCACCCCGCTGTCATCCCCGTCCTGCCGATGGCGGACACCGTGAAGCAGGTCGACGCGGACGGCGTGGTCGTCGCGACCCCGGACCGCGCGGCGCTGCGGATCGTGCAGACCCCCCAGGGCTTCACCGCCGACGTGCTGCTGCGCGCGCACGCGTCCGGCGTGCAGGCCACCGACGACGCCGGTCTCGTGGAACGCCTCGGCGTGCCCGTCACCACCGTCGAGGGCCACCCGAACGCCATGAAGATCACCACGCCGTTCGACCTCGCGGTCGCCGAGGCGCTGCTCACCGGAGGAACCACTTGAGGGTCGGCATCGGTACCGACGTGCACCCCGTCGAAGCGGGCCGGGACTGCTGGGTCGCGGGGCTCCTCTGGGAGGGCGTCGACGGCTGTGCGGGCCATTCCGACGCCGACGTGGCCGCGCACGCCCTGTGCGACGCGCTGCTGTCCGCCGCGGGCCTCGGCGACCTCGGCGCGGTCTTCGGCACCAGCGACCCCCGCTGGTCCGGCGCGCGGGGTGTGACCCTTCTCAAAGAGGTCCGCAGGCTGATCGAGGAGGCCGGCTACCGCGTGGGCAACGCCGCCGTCCAGGTCATCGGCAACGCCCCGAAGGTCGGCAAGCGCCGGGCGGAAGCCGAGCAGACCCTGTCGGACGCCATCGGCGGCCCCGTCTCGGTCAGCGGCACCACCACCGACGGCCTCGGCCTCACCGGCCGCGGCGAGGGCATCGCCGCGATTGCCACCGCTCTGCTGGTCGTCGCATGATCCTCAACACCGCCGTCCGCGCACTCCTGGACGCCAGGAACTACGCCGTCCTGTGCACCACGAACCCCGACGGCAGCCCCCAGTCGTCGGTCATCTGGGTCGCCCGCGACGGCGACGACCTGCTGTTCTCCACGCTGAAGGACCGCCGCAAGGAGCTGAACCTCCGCCGTGATCCCAGGGCGAGCGTCAGCATCTTCGACCTCGCGGACCCGGAGGCGTACGCGGAGATCCGCGGCACCGTCACCACCACCGAGGACGAGGGCCTGGTCGTCGGGCACCTGCTGGCCCGGAAGTACACCGGCCAGGACCACGAACCGGCACCCGGCGGCCACGTCCGCGTCGTCCTCCGCCTGACCCCGACCAAGGTCACCGGCCACGTCGCCTAGTCACAAACCCCTCCCCAAGTGGTCCAGACCAACATAGGTTGAAGGCATGGCCCTCCGCGCAGTGCTCTTCGACTTCTCCGGAACGCTCTTCCGCCTCGAACACGAGGCCCTCGACGAGCACGGCGACCTGATGCGCGCGCTGACCGCGCCGGTCGGCGTGGCCGAAGGGCTGTCCCCGGAGATGGAGGACGCCTGGCTGCGCCGGGACCTGGACGCCGACCTGCACCGGGAGGTGCACGTGGTGGCGCTCCAGGCCGCCGGGCTGACCGAGCCGGGTGCGGCCGTGGCGTTCTACGAGCGGCTGGTCAGCGCGGCCTACTGGCGGGCCTACCCGGACACGGTCGAGGCGTTGCGGACGGTGTCCGAGGCAGGCCTCAGGGTGGCCGTGGTGAGCAACACGGGCTGGAACATCCGGGCGGTGCTGGACCGGTTCGGGGTGGGCCACCTGGTGGACGAGGTCGTGCTGTCCTACGAGGAAGGGCTGATCAAGCCAGACCCGAAGATCTTCCTGACCACCTGCGAGCGGCTGAGGGTCGACCCCGGCGAGGTGCTCATGGTCGGCGACAGCGAGGAAGCGGACGGCGGAGCGGCGGCGGTCGGGGCCAGGGTGGCGATCGTGGAGCCGCTGGTGACGGCCGAACGGCCTACCGCATTGGTCGACGCGCTGCGAGCGCACGGCATTATCCCCGTTTGAGCGGTCGGTTCACCTCGGCCACGGCTTCGGCCGTACCATTCGTGATGTGAGCCTCCACCTGTACGACACCGCGACCCGGTCCATGCGGGAGTTCCACCCGCTGGTCAACGGTACGGCGTCGATCTACGTGTGTGGGGCGACCGTGCAGGGCGTACCCCACATCGGCCACGTCCGGAGCGGCCTGAACTTCGACGTGCTGCGGCGCTGGCTCGCGCGCGACGGCTCCGACGTGCGGCTGGTGCGCAACGTCACGGACATCGACGACAAGATCCTCACCAAGGCCGCCGAGCACGGCAGGCCGTGGTGGGAGTGGGCGTTCACGCACGAGCGCGCCTTCGAGGACGCGTACGACCAGCTGGGCTGCCTGCCCGCGTCGTACGCGCCGCGGGCGACCGGCCACGTGACGCAGATGGTCGAGCTGATGCAGCGGCTCATCGACAAGGAGCACGCGTACGCGGCGGACGGCGACGTCTACTTCGCCGTGCGCTCGTTCCCGGAGTACGGGGCGCTGTCCGGCCAGAAGCTGGACGAGGTGTTCCAGGGCGAGGGCGAGGTGCGCGGCAAGCGCGACCCGCGCGACTTCACCCTGTGGAAGGGCGCGAAGCCCGGTGAGCCGTCGTGGCCGACGCCGTGGGGCGCGGGCCGTCCCGGCTGGCACCTGGAGTGCTCGGCGATGGCGACCGAGTACCTCGGCAGCGAGTTCGACGTCCACGGCGGCGGCATCGACCTGATCTTCCCGCACCACGAGAACGAGCAGGCGCAGTCGCGGGCGGTCGGCGACGGGTTCGCCCGGTACTGGATGCACAACGCCTGGGTCACCATGAGCGGCGAGAAGATGTCGAAGTCGCTCGGCAACGTGGTGTCGATCCCGGAGATGTTGAACCGGGTCCGGGCGCCCGAGCTGCGCTACTACCTCGTGACGCCGCACTACCGGTCGACCATCGAGTACTCCGAGGGTGCGCTGGAGGAGTCGGTGTCGGCCTACCGCCGCATCGAGTCGTTCCTGCGCCGCGTGGTGCAGCGGACGGGCGTCGTGCCGCTGGGCGAGGAGCTGTGCCCGGAGTTCGTCGCCGCGATGGACGCGGACCTGAGCACCCCGCTCGCCACCGGCGCGCTGCACAACAAGGTGCGCGAGGGCAACACCGCGTTGGACGCGGGCGACGACGCCGCCGCGCGCGAAGCCGCGGGCTGCGTGCGCGGCATGGCCGACCTGCTCGGGCTGGACCCGTTGTCCCCCAAGTGGAACGAGTCCACGAGCACGGACACCGGTGCCCGCCAGGCGCTCGTAGCGCTGGTGGAGCACGTCTTGGAAGAACGCCTGCGGGCCCGTAAAGACCGGGACTTCGCCAAGGCGGACGCGTTGCGCGACCGCCTGAAGGCCGCAGGGATCGCCGTCGAGGACAACCCCGACGGTTCGCAGTGGACATTGAGGGACGACTGAGCTCGTGGCTGGTAACTCCAAGCGCAAGGGCGCGATGCGCAACCCCGGTTCGAAGAAGGGCGCGCTCGTCGGCACCGGCGGGCAGAAGTCCAAGGGCCTGCAAGGTCGTGGCCCGACCCCGAAGGCGGTCGAGCGCCCGAACCACCCGGCCTACCGCCGGGCGACGAACGCGACCAAGGCGGCGAACACCGAGAAGGCTCGGGCCCGCCGCAAGAACGAGGGCCAGGCCGAGACGGTCGCGGGCCGCAACCCGGTCGTGGAGTGCCTGCGCGCGGGCATCCCGGCGACGGCGCTGTACGTGGCCATGGGCATCGACTCCGACGACCGCGTCGCCGAGTCGGTCTCGCTGGCTGCGGACCGCGGCATCTCCGTGCTGGAGGTGACGCGCGGCGAGCTGGACCGCATCACCGGTGGCGCGCTGCACCAGGGCCTCGGTCTCCAGGTGCCGCCGTTCAACTACGCGCACCCGGACGACCTGCTGGAGTTCACCCGCCAGACCCGCGACCAGCCGCTGCTGGTGGCGCTCGACGGCGTGACGGACCCGCGCAACCTGGGCGCCGTGGTGCGCTCGGCCGCCGCGTTCGGCGCGCAGGGCGTGCTGCTGCCGCAGCGCCGCTCCGCGAGCATCACGGCGGTGGCGTGGCGGTCCAGCGCGGGCACGGCGGCGAAGGTGCCGATCGCGATGGCGACGAACCTGACCCGCACGCTGCGCGACTGGGCGGAAGAGGGCCTGATGGTCGTCGGGCTGGACGCGGACGGCGACGTGGACGTGGACGGCCTCGAGCTGGCGACCGGTCCGCTGGTGGTCGTCGTGGGCTCCGAGGGCCGCGGCCTGTCGCGGCTCGTGCGCGAGACGTGCGACCAGACGGTGTCGATCCCGATGGCGGCGGGCGTGGAATCGCTCAACGCGTCGGTCGCCGCCGGTGTCGTGCTCGCCGAGGTGGCCCGCCGCCGCCGCTTGGCCGCAAAGGGCTAGTGCGGTGTGTCACCGGGCCGCTCCCGCGGCCCGGTGACCGCTCTCGAAGGGGGCCGGAAGTGTTGTCGACGGACCGCCGTCGCCGTCCCGCGACCGCCGGCTAGAGTTCCCGGCGATGTCATTCGCGAGCCCCCTCTTCCTGTGGTTCTTCATGCCGCTGCTGCTCGCGGCGGTGCTCGGCGCACCCAGGAGTTGGCGCAACGGCGTGGTCGCCGTCGCGAGCCTGCTGTTCTACGCCAGCGGCGCGGGCGGCACGACGCTGCTGCTGGCCGCCTGCATGGTGGTCAACTACCTCGCCGGGCCGCGGCTGGAGGTCGAGCAGGCGGACGACGTCGACCCCGGACTGCGCCGCAAGATCCTCATCGGCGTGGTCGGCTTCGACCTCGCCGTGCTGGTCGTCTGGAAGTACCTCGGCTTCGCCACCGAGCAGCTCGCGGCCATCGCGGGCGTGATCGGCGCCGACCTGCCGGTGGTGCACCTCGCGCTGCCGATCGGCATCTCGTTCTACACGTTCCACCACATCTCCTACGTGGTGGACATCTACCGCGGTGAGCGCACGGCACTGCGCGACCCGGTCTCGTTCATCACCTACATCGCGATGTTCCCGCAGCTCGTCGCCGGTCCGATCGTGCGGTACCGGGAGATCTCCGACCAGCTGCCGCAGCAGCGCACGCACCGGCTGGACGACATCGCCGCGGGTTTCCCGAGGTTCGCGCTCGGCCTGTGCAAGAAGGTCATCGTCGCCGACTCGCTGGCCCCGCTGGTCGACGCCTGCTTCGCCACGCCCTCGAACGAGATGACGTTCGGCATCGCCTGGCTGGGCGCGATCGGCTACACCCTGCAGTTGTACTTCGACTTCTCCGGGTACTCGGACATGGCAATCGGACTGGGCCGGATGCTCGGTTTCCGGCTGCCGGAGAACTTCGCGAGGCCGTACTCGTCCGTGACGGTCACCGAGTTCTGGCGGCGTTGGCACATGTCGCTCTCGCGGTGGTTCCGCGACTACGTATACATTCCGCTCGGCGGCAACCGGCACGGCGTGGCGAAGACGTACCGGAACCTCGGGATCGTGTTCGTGCTCACCGGCTTTTGGCACGGGGCCAACTGGACGTTCCTCGTGTGGGGTTTGTTCCACGGGGCCCTGCTCGTTGCGGAACGCGGTTTTGGATGGGATTCCACGCCTGCATCGAAAAAGGCCCGCATCGGCAGGCGGGTATTGACGATGTTGCTCGTGGTGATCGGCTGGGTGTTCTTCCGCTCGCCCGACCTCGGCACGGCGCTCACGATGCTCGGCCATCTCGTGCTGCCGGATTTCTCGGGCGCAACCGAAGCTGTGAGCGCTGCCACAACGAATCAGCGACTGGTGATCCTGATCGTGGCGGTGGCCATTGTCGTCTTGCCCACATCCCCTGTGAGCGGCCCGTATCTGGAGTCCTCGCGCGACAAGATCGCAAAAGTCGCGAGGATCTCACTGATGACGGTTGGCCTTGCCTACGCGGCAATCCTGGTCGCCGGGGGCACCTTCAGCCCGTTCCTCTACTACCAGTTCTGAAACCGGGTGAATAACGGCACCGGGCAGTACATTGGGCGATAAGCAGGAACCTGGCTGATCCACACGGCGCAACGCAAGAGGCGCGTGACCGGAGAACTCCACGGAGTGTGATCAAGGAAGGCTCCACCACAGGTCTACCGAACGTCAACTGTCAATATTGACCCGCACTAAATTCGAATCATAACTACTTTATGTAACCGACCTACTCCGTTCAGG
Source organism: Umezawaea sp. (assembly GCA_039922235.1). Taxonomy (GTDB): domain Bacteria; phylum Actinomycetota; class Actinomycetes; order Mycobacteriales; family Pseudonocardiaceae; genus Umezawaea. The sequence goes on along the minus strand of JBDSAJ010000304.1, from coordinate 5,098 downwards.
TACACACTGTGGTAGGACAGAGATTGCACTACCAGCAGCTTCTACCGTTCTAACGGAGAAATAGGTTCTCCGGGTGGGGGTAACGTGACTCGCTCTTCGGGGCCGACCGACCTGGAGGGGTTGTGACCTCCGGGGGGACGTTGCGCGCGCTCGTAGGCAACCGCGAGTTCCGCGGGCTGTGGATCGGCTCGTCGGTGTCCACCGCGGGCGACCAGCTCGCGGCCGTCGCGCTGTCACTCCTGGTGTTCGAACGCACCCGCTCCCCCATCTGGACCGCTCTCACCTGGTCGCTGACGCTGCTGCCCTCGCTGGTCTCCGGACCGCTGCTCGGCTGGATCGCCGACCGCTACCCCAGGCGCACGGTGATGATCATCTGCGCCTGGCTGCAGGCCGCCATCGTCGCCACGATGGCGCTGCCCTTCATGCCGCTCTGGATGATGATCGTGCTGCTGGTCGCGGTGCAGATGGTGGCGTCGCCGTTCCTCGCCGCCCAGGAGGCGAGCCTGCCGTCGGTGCTCCCGGACAAGCACTACGACGACGGCGTCGCGCTGTTCGGGACCTCGGTCGACGTCGCGCAGATGACCGGACTGGCCGCCGCGGGCTTCCTGGTCACCCTGACCAGTCCCGGCCTCGCGCTCGCCATCGACGCGGCGACGTTCGTGCTCGTCGCGATCCTCGTCCACGTCTCGGTGCGGCAGCGGCCGGCGGCCGCACCGTTCGGCCAGGAGACCCCGACGCCCGACGGCCCGCAGGGCGCGTTCCGGCTCCTCATCACGGAGCCGCGGCTGCGGAGCCTGATGGGCGTCCGGCTCCTCGCGGGACTGGCCATGGTGCCCGAGGGGCTGGCCGTGCCGCTGGCCGCCGGTTTGGACGCCGTGTGGGCCGTGGGGCTCATCCTGGCCATCGAACCCGCGGCGAACGTGCTGGGCGTGGCCGTGTTCTTCCGGTTCGTGCGAGATCCGGAGAAGCGCGAGCGCCTGATCGGTCCGCTCGCCATGCTGTCACTGGCTCCGCTGATCATGTTCGCGCTCAACCCGAACCTGACGTGGACGATCGTCCTACTGGTCATCGCGGGCATGGCGGGGGCGTACCACACGCCTGCACGAGCGGCCTGGATGCGCATCCTGCCCGACGCCTACCGGGGTCGGGCGTATGGCATCGCCCGCACCGCACTGCGCTCCAGCCAGGGCGGCGGCATGGCCGTCGCGGGCGTCGTCGCTCACGTGATCGGGTCCGTCACGGCCACCATCGCCGGTGCGGGCGGCATCGGTTTGCTGCTCGCCGCGCGCGCGACCGTAGCCTGGCACCGGGCCCGTTTGGCTCGAACCGACCAGAAAGCCGCGATCAGGTGAAACGGACTCATCAAGAATTGCGATTGTCATGATGAGGCGCTCGTGTGCGCACCGCGAGGTTCCGGGCACGTACGGTGAAAGCTGCCGAATGGTCTTGAGGAGGGAGATGGGGTCACCACTCGCGATTACGCATGGCGGACACTCCTTCGCGCGAGACTTGACTACCAACGGCAACCGAAGAGCCGGCACTGCGCCAGCGAACCGCCGCGCAGCAGCGGCCTGAGTGTGTAGGGGACGTGGTGACGAACAGTTTGCCCGACCACGAGCCTCCAGCGACAGCCAAGCCCCGGCTGGCGCACAACTGGGACCTCTGGAAACTGCCCCGCCCCGCGATCGTCTACATCCTTTCCGTGGAGCTGGTGGTGGCTGTCGCGGCCGTGTGGCTCATGACGCCACTCGGCTCGACGTCCACCGCGGACTGGCTGCGGTTCGGTGCTCTGCTCGTGGCGATCACTGTTCACCTCACGGTCGTGCGCCGGGCGGAGGAGGCCCGCCGCGACGAGTCGGCAGGACCTTACTTCGACTTGACATCAGTGTGGACCTTCGCCGCCGCGATCGTGCTGCCGAGCGGGCTCGCTGTCCTAGTCGCTGTATGGCTGCGCATCGTTATTCACCCGATCGCCAGGCGGCAGCCGTACCGCTTCGTCTTCACCTCGACGCACATCGTCGCCAGCACCATCCTGGCGGGCGCGGCCGTGCGCCTGTCCGGGGTGGACCTGACCCCGTCCGGCACCGCGTGGGCCGACCTCGGCCTGCCCGCGGTGCTGGTGGTCGTCGCCGCGCTGTACTGGTTCGTCCAGGTCATCCTGATGACCGTCGCGCTGAAGATCCTGAACCCGCGGAGCCGGTTCGCGGACGTCGTGGGCTCCCTCTCCGACAACATGCTGGAGATGACCACGCTCGGTGTCGGCGCGATGCTCGGCACGCTGCTCGGCACGCACTGGGTGGCCCCGCTCCTGCTGGTCGTGCCGGTCATCCTGGTCAACGCCCTGATGCACCGCGCGTCCGAGCGGCAGACCTACCTCGAACGCCTGGTCGCCGAGCGTGACGAAGCTCACCAGCAGCTCACCCAGGACGCGCACACCGACTACCGGACGGGCCTGCTCAACACCACCGGCCTCGCCGAGTACGCGAACCGGCTCGCCGACCGGTCCAGGCACGACGGTCAGCCCGTGACCGTGCTCGCGATCGACCTCGACTTCTTCAAGCGCATCAACGACACGTGGGGGCACCCCGCTGGCAACGCCGTGCTGGCGGAAGTCGGCCGCATCCTGCGCGAGAAGCTCCGACCGGGCGATGTGGCCGGACGGGATGGCGGCGAGGAGTTCCTCGTCGTGCTGGCCGACACAGGGCTCGTGCAGGGGATCGCCATCGCCGAGCGCATCCGCGAGGCCATCGCCGAGGCGGTGGTGTCCACGACGGACAAGCACCGCAACACCGTGACGCTGCTCGGGCGGTCACTGCCGCCGGGCGACGAGGACGGTCCGGACCTGCGGGCGATCTCGGCGTCGATCGGCGTCGCGGTCGTGCCGGACAACGGCGACAGCCTGGCGCTCGCGCAGCACAGCGCGGACGCGGCGCTCTACCTGGCCAAGGAGAACGGCCGCAACCTGGTGCAGGTGGCGGACCTGGACATCGGCTCCGCCGCCACGCGCCTGTCGATGCCGCTGCCCTCCCCGCGCGCCGACCACCAGCCCGTGGCGTCCGACGAGACCAAGGTCGGCCGCTCGGCGTGAGTCACGCCGCGACGGCCACCCGGCGGTTGCCGATGCGGCGGACGCGGGCGTGGCCGACGACCCGGCAGCCCACGTAGATCGCGAACGAGATCGCGGTGACGAAGGCGCTGACCGGCAGGCCCGGCGCCAGCGACAGGACGATCCCGCCCAGCACGGCGATCTCGGCGAACACCACCGACAGGACGGTCGCCCGGCCGGGGCTGGACGTGACGCGGCACGCGGCCGCGGCGGGCGTGATCATCAGTGCCAGCACCAGCAGCGCGCCGACGATCTGCACGCTCAGCGCCGTGGCGATGCCGACGAGCACCGCGAACACCGGCGTCAGCACGCGCACCGGCACACCGCGGGCGGCGGCGACGTCGGGGTCGACGCTGGCGAACAGCAGCGGCCGGTAGAGGACCGCGAGCACCACGAGCACGACGGCGGCCATGCCCACCAGCTGCCACACGTCGTCCGCGGGCACGCCGAACGGCTGCCCGACGAGCAGGCCGAACTTGGTCGTGGCGCGGCCGTCGTACAGGGCGAGGAACAGCACGCCGAGTCCGAGCCCGAACGCGAGCACCGCGCCGATCACCGAGTCCCGTTCGGAGTCCCGCTGGCTCAGCAGTCCCAACAGGAGCGCCGCCAGCACCGCGCCGCCGACGGCGCCGTAGCCGACGCTGACGCCGAGGAGCAGCGCCGCGGCGCCGCCGGTGAAGGCGAGTTCGCTCGTGCCGTGCACGGCGAAGGACATCTTGCGGGTCACGACGAGCGGCCCGAGGACGCCCGCGAGCAGGCCGAGCACGGCACCCGCGATCAGCGCCCGGTGGACGATGGGGAGCGAGAGCAGCGTGACCGTCTGGTCGACGTCGAAGAAGGAGCTCATCAGTTCTCACCCACGACGTGGTGCGGCTGGTCCTCGCAGAGCTTGCCGGTGGCGCCGACGACCAGGATCTGGTCGCGCACCCGCACGACGTCGACCGTGGTGCCGTACAGCTCCGACAGCGTCTCCGACGTCATGACCTCGCTCGGCGGGCCGATCCGGAAGCGACCGTCCACCAGGTACAGGACCCGGTCGACGAGCGGCAGGACCGGGTTGATCTCGTGCGTGACGAACAGGACCGCGGTGTCGGTCTGCCTGCGCCGGGCGTCGATCAGGTCGCTCACGACCCGCTGGTGGGCGAGGTCGAGCGACAGCAGCGGCTCGTCGCAGAGCAGCACGCGCGGGTCTCCGACCAGTGCCTGGGCGACGCGCAGCCGCTGCTGCTCGCCGCCGGACAGCAGGCCGATCGGGGCGTCCGCGTACTCCGTGGCGCCGACCGCGGCCAGCACCTCGTCGACGAGTGCCTTGCGGTCCTTGCGGTGGCGCAGGCCGAGCCCCCACGTGTGCCCGTCGAGGCCGAGGCCGACGAGGTCGCGGCCCCGCAGCGTCAGCGTCGGGTCGAGCGAGCGCTGCTGCGGGATGTAGCCGATCCGGCGGTTGCCCCGGCCGGGCGGCTTGCCCGCGATCTCCACGGTCCCGCCCGACAGCGGCTGGAGGCCGAGCAGTACCCGCATGAGGCTGGTCTTGCCGGAGCCGTTCGGGCCGAGGACGGCGAGGAACTCGCCGGGTTGGACCTCGAGGTCGAGGCCGTCCCAGAGCACGCGCCTGCCGTAGGCGAGGGCGGCTCCACGCAGCGAGACCGCCCCGCGCGGCTGCGCGGGGCGGTCTGCCGGTGTCACGTCGGTGGTGGTCGACGGTGCGGTAGTCATATCGTCATTTCCGGCCGAGGGCGGTGGACAGCTCGCCCACCTGCTTCGTCATCCAGTCAAGGTATCCGGAAACCCCGGCGGGCAGCGTCTCGGTCACCCCGATGACCGGGATCCCCGCGCCTTCGGCCTTCGAAACGAGCTGCTGGGTGACGCTGTTCTCGGTCTGGGTGTTGTTGACCAGCGCGGTGACCTGCTTGCCGGTGATCAGGTCCGTGGTCTCGGTCAGCGCGGCGACCGGGACGTCGGTCTCGTTCTCGATGGCCTCGCTGAACTCGACGG
>JBDSAJ010000303.1:0-12775 GCA_039922235.1 Umezawaea sp. | reverse complement strand
CGGCAGCCAGTCCGGCCGGTAGCGCAGGCGCGCGTCCAGGCTGGGCGCGCTGGGCGCGGGGGCTGTGGTGGATGTGGCAGGCGGAGCCGTTTCGACCACCGGGCGGGTGACCGTGAGCGCGATCGCGGCGAGCACGGCGGCGGTCACCGCGACCGCGATGAACAGCGGCGCCCGGCGGCGGCGTTGCGGGCGGCGCAGGGCGGCCAGCGTCGGGCCGGGCGCCGGTGCGCGGTCGGCCTGCTTGAACAGTGCCTCGCGAATCAGGTCGTCGGTGTTCACAGCGCCTCCTCCAGCTTTTCGGCGGCGCGCAGCGTCGTGAGCGCGCGGGAGATGTGGCTGCGGACGGTGACGGTCGCGCAGCCGAGGACGTCGGCGATCTCGTCGTCGCTGAAGCCGTCGTAGTAGCGGAGCACCACGGCCGCCCGCTGCTTGCGCGGCAGGATGGCGATGCGGCGCAGCATGGCGTCGCGCTCGTCGTAGCGGCCCACGTCGTCGACGGCCTGTCCGCCGACGACGTCGAGCGCGGCGTGCGACATGGCAACGTCTTTCGCCGCCCTGCGCCGCCGCCAGGACAGGTACTCGTTGGTGATCATGCGTTTCAGGTAGGCCGCGGGCGCGTCCAAGCTCCCGATGCGCTGCCACTTCTGCTGTGCGCGGAGCAGGCACTCCTGGACCACGTCCTGCGCCAGCTGGGCGTCGCAGGTCAGGACTGTCGCGTAGCGCAGCATCGGGGTGACCTCGGCCGCCGCGAAGTCCTCGAAACTTCGGCTCATGCAACTCCAATGCGCGGACGGCCCTGGTTGTTGAGCGCTCGACAGTATTTCGTCGGGCGCCGGCATGATCGTTCCCATGAAGGTTCTGGTCGTGGGAGCGAGCGGTCTGATCGGGCAGCACATCGTGGAGCGGCTGCGGGAACGGCAACACGAGGTCACCGCCGCCGCCCGCACCGCGCGGCCGGGCGTCGACCGGGTGTTCGACGCGACCACGGTCACCGAGGCCGACCTGGCCGGGTTCCTGGCGGGTCACGACGGGGTCGTGTTCGCGGCGGGTGCGGACAACCGGGTGAGCCCCGCGAAGCCCGCGTACCCGGCGTTCCACCGGGGCAACGTGGAAGCGGTGGTGAAGCTGTTGGGAGCGGCCAGGAAAGCGGGTGTCACCCGTGCGGCCATGATCGGCTCGTACTACACGCACTTCGACCGCCTGCACCCCGAGTGGGAACTGGCCCTGGCGCACCCGTACGTCCGCAGCCGGGTCGAGCAGACGCGGGCGGGCCGCGAGGCGGCGGGCCCCAACCTGCCCGTCGCCGTGCTGGAACTCCCGTTCGTCTTCGGCCGGGTGGGCGACCGGCTGCCGAACTGGGCGGGCGGCGTGGACAAGTGGGTCCGCTCCCGCACGCCACTGCTGGTCCCACCCGGCGGCAGCGCCGCCACGACCGCCACCAGCGTCGCCGAGGCCACGGTGCGGGCACTGGAAGAGGCGTCCGGCGAGGACATCCTGGTGGTGGACGAGAACCTGACCTGGAGGGACATGATCAGCCGCATCGCGATCGCGGCGGGCCACTCGCGCAAGGTCCACGACCTCCCCTCGGGGATCGTGCGCGGCGCGTTCACCGCGACCGGACTCGTGCAGGCGCTCACCGGCAAGCAGTCCGGCCTGCACCCGGCGCGGATGGGCGACCTGATGCTGCGCGAGCTGTTCGTGAAGGTCGCGACGCCGAAGTCGATCGACCGGGCGATCCGGGAGACGTTCCCGGCCTGAGCGATCCGGCAACTGCTCCCGGCCGCACGGAAAACGGCTGGCGGACGGTCACCCGATGCTGCCACGGTGCCGGTGTGACGCCGTCCTTCCTCCCCGGTCTCGAACTGGCCGAGCTGTTCCACACCGAGGTCGTCGCTCCGATCGTGGAGGAGGCCCTGGCGGGGGTGCCGTACTCGTCGGCGCTGATCGGCTGGGGCTCGGAGGTGCAGGGCTTCGACACGTGGCGGTCCACCGACCACGCCTGGGGTCCACGCCTCCAGCTCTTCCTCGGTGGCGACGATTTCCGCTCCAGGGCTGACGACCTGGACGCCCTGCTCGACCGTGAACTGCCCGCCGAGTTCCGCGGCTACCCGGTCCGCTTCGCCTTCCCGTCGGACGCGCCCGCCCGGCACTGGGTGCAGGTCACGGACCTGCGGGACTTCTTCGCCGAGCAGCTCGGCGCGGACCCGGCCCGCCCCCTGCCGACCGCCGCCTGGCTGGCGGTGCCGACGCAGGTCCTGCGCGAGCTGACCGGTGGCGCCGTCGTCCACGACGGGCTGGGCCTGCTGGAGCCCTACCGGCGGCGGCTGGCCTGGTTCCCGGACGACGTGTGGCGCTACGTCCTGGCCTGCCAGTGGATGCGCCTGTCCCAGGAGGAGCCGTTCGTCGGCCGCTGCGGTGAGGTCGGCGACGAACTGGGCTCCGCCGTGATCGCCGCCCGACAGGTCCGCGACCTGATGAAGCTGTGCCTGCTGGTGAACAGGGTCTACCCGCCCTACGGCAAGTGGCTGGGCACCGCCTTCGCCGCACTGCCCTGCGCTCCGGCGCTGACCCCGCACCTCGTCGAGGCCATGGCCGCACGGAGCTGGCCGGAGCGGGAGCGGCACCTCTCCCCCGCCTACGAGGCCGTCGCCGGGCTGCACAACGAACTCGGCCTCACCGAGCCGCTGGACGTGGAGGTCCGCTACTTCCACGACCGGCCGTTCCGGGTACTGGACGCCCACAGGTTCACCGAGGCCCTCGTGGCCACGATCCGCGACCCGGCGTTGAGAGCTCTGCCCCCGGTCGGCGCGATCGACCAGTACGTCGACAGCACCGACCTCACCGACCGGTCGCACGCCGACCGGCGTCGCCGCTACCTCGCAGGTCCAGGACTCTGACCAGCCAGTTCCGGGAACACCACTTCGTCCACCTGGATGGGAAAAGACCAACTAGCCTCGATCACATGGGCATCAGCAGCGACGTCCCGGCGCTCCGACGAGGACTGGCCGTGCTCCAGTTCCTCGCGGGCAGGCCGGGGCCGGTGTCCGCGACGGCCGTTGCCCGCGAACTGGCCCTGCCGAGGTCCACGACGTACCACCTGCTCGCCGAACTCACCGACGCAGGCTTCGCCACGCACTTCCCGGAGGAACGCCTGTACGGCCTTGGTGTGGCGTCGTTCGAACTCGGCTCGGCCTACCTCCGCCACGACCCGCTGGAGCGCCTGGCGAGACCGGTGCTGCGGCGGCTCGTCGACCGCGTCGAACGCACCGCGCACCTGGGCGTGCTGCACGGCGCCGAGGCCCTCTACCTGGTGCGGGAGCAGCCGAGGCAGCCGCAGTCGATCGTCTCCGACGTCGGTGTCCGGCTCCCCGCGCACCTGACGGCGTCGGGCCGCGCCATGCTCGCCAAGCTGCCCGCGGCGCAGGTGCGGGCGCTGTTCCCAGCCGCCGCGAGCTTCGTGGACCGCACCGGCCGCGGCCCGCGCAGCCTGCCCGCGCTGCGCAGCGTGCTGGGCGCCGAACGCCGCCAGGGCTGGGCGGTGGAGGACGGGTACGTGACCGAGGGCTTCGCGTCCGTGGCGGTCCCGGTCTTCGACCACGGCGAACGCCCCATCGCGGCCATCACGGTGACCTTCCGGCACGTGTGCGACACCGAGTGCGGGCAGACGTGGCCGGAACTCGCGCAGGACGCGCTGCTCGCGGCCGAAGAACTCACCACGCGCATCGGGGGGCGCCCGAAGAAGTGAAAAGGGGCCGCCCCGAACGGGACGGCCCCTTTTTCACCGCTGCGTCAGATCTTCTCCTTCGACAGGAAGTCGGCCGCGACGTTGGCGATCGTCTCCTTGTCGACGTCCACGCGCTTGACCAGTTCGGCCAGCTTCTCCGTGGTGAGCGCGGCGGACACCTTGTTCAGCGCCGCCTTGCCCTTGTCGTCCAGCGCGTCCGAGCGGAACAGCGGCACGACGTTCTGCGCCGGGTACATGTTCTTCGGGTCGGAAAGCTCGACGAAGTCGTTCGCCTTGATGTCGGCGGACGTCGTGTAGAGGTTGACGACCTGCGCGGTGCCTGCCTTCAGCGCGTCCACGGTGACCGGGCCGCCCGCGTCGGTGGTCTTGATCTCCTTGAACGTGACGCCGTAGACGTCCTTGATCTTCGCCTGCCAGCGCTGCGCCCACTCGCCTGCCGCGCCGAGCACGAAGTCCGGCTTCGAGGCGAGGTCCGCGACGGACTTGACGCCCGAGTCCGCGGTCGCCTTCGTCACCACGAGCACGTCCTTGTCCTCCGCGGCGGACTTGTCCAGCACGGACAGCCCGGACGGGGTCTTGGACTTGAGCGCCGAGTACACGTCCTCGGACGTCGTGGTGGCGTTCGTCTTGTCGAAGTAGTTGAGCAGGTTGCCGGTGTACTCGGGCACGACGCCCAACGACTTGTCCTGCAACGCCTTCACGATCAGCTCGCGAGCGCCGATACCGGACTTCACCGACGTCTTGACCCCGGCGTTCCTCAACGCGCCCGCGTAGACCTCCGCGAGGATCTTGTTCTCGGTGAAGTCGGCGGAGCCGACCACCACCTCACCCGACGCGGCCTGCTGATCGCTGCCGCTGAGGTTCTGCGCCGAACCGCAGGCCGACACCAGCAGTGCGGCCGCCGCGACGACCACGGCCAAGGAGCGCTTCATCCGGTGCTTCCTCCTGAATCAGGCTGAGCGGCGGTTGCCACCAGCTTCTGCGAGCGTTTGCCCTTCTTCGGGCCGGTCGGCTGCCCGGCCAGCCGCAGTCCACGGGGGACGATCACCTTCTGCCCGCCCGCGAGGAGCAGGTCGAGCACGACGGCGACCAGCGCGATGAGCACCGCGCCGCCGACGAACTGGCCGTAGTCCAGCACCCGCAGGCCGTCCAGCAGCGGGCGGCCGAGGGTCTCGATCCCCACGTACGCGGCGACCGACGCGGTCGCCACGACCTGGAGGGTCGCGTTGCGCAGGCCTCCGATGAGCAGCGGCAGCGCGTTGGGCAGCTCCACCCGCCACAGCACCTGGCTGCTCGTCATCCCCATGCCGCGGGCCGCGTCCACGACGCCGCGGTCGACGTCCTGGATGCCCGCGTAGGTCCCCGCCAGGATCGGCGGGATGGCCAGCACGATCAACGCGATCAGCACGGGACCTGTTCCACCACCGGCGATCAGGTACAGGAACGTGACCAAACCCAGCGTCGGCAGTGCCCGCAGCGCGTTGCTGCCGCCCACCAGGAACGTGCTGCCGCGGCCGGTGTGGCCGACGAACAGGCCCAGCGGAACGGCGATGGCGCTCGCGCCGAGCACGGCGCCGAGGCAGTACAGCAGGTGGATCCCGATGCGCACCGGGATGCCCTTGGAGCCGCTCCAGTTGACCGGGTCGACCAGCCACGCGAAGGCGTCGGCGAAGATCATGCCTTCACCCCCTGGAGGTTGTTTCCCCGCCGTGTGTTCCATGGCGAGAGCCACTGGCGCAGCCCCACCAGCAGCACGTCGACCAGCAGCGCGAGCAGCAGCGTCAGCACGATGCCGACGATGATCGGCGCGAGGTAGCGGCTGCGGAAGCCGTCGGTGAACAGCACGCCGAGACCGCCGGTGCCGATCAGGGCGCCGACGCTGACCAGGCTGATGTTGCTGACCGACCCGACCCGCAGCCCGGCGAACAGCACCGGCACCGCGAGCGGCAGCTCCACGGTCAGGAACCGGCGCAGCGGCCGGAAGCCCATCGCCGTCGCGGCGGCGGTGACCTGCGCGGGGACGGCGTCGAGCGCGTCGCTGACCGGCCTGGTCAGCAGCGCCGTCGTGTAGATCGTCAGAGCGATGACCACGTTGTTGGCGTCCAGCACCTGCGTGCCGATCACCGCGGGGATGATCGCGAACAAGGCCAGCGACGGCACGGTGTAGACGATGTTCGCGGTGCCCAGCAGCGCGCCGCGGAACCAGCCGTAGCGGTGGCACACCCAGCCGAGCACGACGGCCAGCACGACCGAGATCACCAGCGGCACCAGCGAGAGGTAGACGTGCTGGAGCAGCATCTCCCAGATCAGGCCGCGGGTGCCCGCGTCGCCGAGGTACTTGCCGAGGTCGCCCACGCTCAGCCCCGGCTCTCGCGCAGGGCCTCGATCACCGCGAGCACCTGGGTCGCCGTCACCACGCCGACGACCGCGCCGTCGGTGTCGACGGCGACGCCGAGACCGGACGGCGACGACAGCGCGGCGTCCATCGCGCCGCGGATCGACTGGCCCACCTCGTGCAGCGACCCACCGGGCTTCAACACGGCCTCGGTCAGCGGTCCGTCCACGGTGGTCCCCGGCGCGAGCCAGCCGCGCGGGTGCTTGCGCTCGTCCACGGCCAGCCGCCACTCCGGCGAGGGGTCCACCGCGTCACCGACGGCCACGGTCGCCACGGTGCCGACCTCCACGCCGGAAGCGTCCACAAAGGACAGGCTGCGGTAGCCCCTGTCCTTGCCGACGAAGTGCGCGACGAAGTCGTCAGCGGGCCGAGCCAGCAGCTCGGCGGGCGGGGCGTACTGCGCGAGGATGCCGCCCTCGCGGAACACCGCGACCTTCTCGCCGATCCGCACGGCCTCGTCGATGTCGTGCGTGACGAAGACGATGGTCTTGTCCAGCTCGGCCTGCAGGCGCAGCAGCTCGTCCTGAAGTCCTTCCCGGACGACCGGGTCGACCGCGCTGAACGGCTCGTCCATCAGCAGCACCGGCGGGTCCGCGGCCAGTGCCCGCGCCACGCCGACGCGCTGCTGCTGCCCGCCCGACAGCTGCACCGGGTACCGCTTCCCCATCTCGGCGGGCAGCCCTACCCGCTCCAGCAGCTCACCCGCCCGCGCTCGGGCCTTCTGCTTGGACCACCCCGACAGCAGCGGCACCGTGGCGACGTTGTCCAGCACCGTCCGGTGCGGGAACAGCCCCGCCTGCTGGATGACGTACCCGATACCGCGGCGCAACGTCGGCGGGTCGACGGCCAGCACGTCCTTCCCGTCCACCAGGATCGTGCCGGACGTCGGGTCGATCATGCGGTTGACCATGCGCAACGACGTCGTCTTGCCACAACCGGACGGTCCGACGAAAACGGTGATCGTGCCCGCCTCGACCGTCAGGTCCAGGCCGTTCACGGCGATCGTCCCGTCGTCGAACCGCTTGGTCACGGCTCGGAACTCGATCACACGAGATCCCCTCCGGTAGCGCCGTCGCTCTCACGCACAGCGAAGTTCAGGAGAAATGACCCTAGCCCGAACAGGTGGTCTCGGCAGATCATTCCAAGGCGTGGATGGCCAGACGTCTCCTCGTCGTAACCTGCCGGCGACCGGTCACTACTCTGCTCCGCTTGTGGGTACCAACGAACCGATCGACCGAGTACGAGCCCTCCTGGCGGAGCGCGGGGTGCACGCGCGCAAGCTGCGCCCGGTGCTGACGCTGCTCGGTCGGGACTGGCACACCCTTGCCGAGTTGGTACGGCTTCCCGCAGTGCCGCGGCGCACCGTGCAGGAGCTGCTGGCGGCGGCCGAGGAGGACCTGGAGACGCAGGGCGACCGGTATCGGCTCGCGCCGTACCGGGCGGTGGCGTACGCCGAGGCGTTCGGAGTGGACGAGGGCCTCACCGATCCGGTGAACACGTTGGTGTCACGGCACACCGACACCCTGCGGTCGATCCTCGCCGACATCGCCTCCGTGCCCGCACCGCTGGCCGCGCTGGACCACGTGCAGGCCACGGCCGACACCGCGCTGAAGCGGGCGCTGTGGCTGGACTCGACCTACGACCTCGACGGCCGCAGGCTGCTCTGCCTCGGCGACCACGACCTCACGTCGCTGGCGGTGTGCGCGGTGAACCCGAACGTCGAGGTCACCGTGGTGGACGTGGACGACCGGCTGCTGGAGTTCGTCGACACCCTGGCGACCGACCGCGGCTGGAACGTCCGCTGCCTGCACGCCGACTTCCGGTTCGGGCTGCCGCCGTCGGTGCTGGAGTCGGCCGACCTCGTGTTCAGCGACCCGCCGTACACGCCGGAGGGGATGGGCCTGTTCGCGGGCCGCGCGATCGACTGCCTCGCCGACCCGGCTCGCGGCCGGGTGCTGCTGGCGTACGGGTTCAGCGACCGCACGCCCGCGCTGGGGCTGAAGGTGCAGCAGGAGTTGCAGCGGCTGGGGCTGGTGTTCGAGGCGATCCTGCCCGCGTTCCACCGCTTCGACGGCGCGCAGGCCATCGGCAGCGCGGCCGACCTGTACGTGTGCCGCCCGACGTCCCGCAAGGGCACGAGTTCATCGGGCAAGACCGGCATCTACACCCACGGACCCCAGTCGCTGGAGGGCACGGGGCCGAGCAAGGAGGCGCTGGAGGTGCTGTCCGACCTCGCTCCACGTCCGGAGTCCTCGCCGCCGCCGAAGCCCCGCAAGCCCGGCTGGTACGAGCCGGTCGGCAAGGGCGCGGCGTCCCTCGCGGTCGACCTGACCGGCGACCCCGGCCCGTGGCTGCTGCGCACGCTGCTCGCCAGCGTCCCCGCCCGACTGGCCGCGCTGGTCCCGAACAACCACCCCAACGTGTCAAGCGAGAAGGGCCAGCACGAGCTGACCTCGTTGGTGGACAGCCGTTTCCGGCTCAAGTTCCTCCGCGGCACGCCCGACAACAAGCACACCGTCGTCGTGGCGGAGCAGGTCCTCGCGGGCGAACTCAGCCCCGGCAAGCTGGTCGTCCGCGAGGTCCTGCTGCGCGCCCACGGCAAGCTCGGCAACGTGTGGCGCGAGGCCCTGATCACCATCTCGCGCGGCGAGCTGACCAAGCGCGAGGCGCGCGAGCGCATCGACGCCGCCGTCGGCGAGCACCCGGACCTGGACCTGCGGCTGATCGACCTGCCGCGGCACCGGATCGCCGCACTGCTGCCGCTGATCGAGGCCTCAGTCCCGAACTAGTCGTGAGGGACTCGCGCGGGTTAGCCGGCGCGGGGGATGTGGAGCGGGCCGAGCGCGAGCACGGCCCGGAACTCCTTCGCGGGCACCGGGCGGGAGAACAGCCAGCCCTGGTAGGCGTCCACGCCGACACCGCGGAGCACGTGGAACTGGGTCGCGGTCTCGACGCCCTCGGCGACGCACTTGCGGCCCATCGCCCGCGCCATGTCCACGACCGCGCGGGCGACGGCGAAGTCCGACGAGTCGTTGCCGACGCCGGAGACGAACCGGCGGTCGACCTTGATGATCTGCGCGGGCAGGTCCTTGAGGCGGGCCAGCGACGAGTAGCCGGTGCCGAAGTCGTCCACGGCGAACTGCACGCCGCGCTGCACCAGCTCGTCCATCGACTGCCGCACCCGTGACGGCAGGTCCACCAGCGCCGTCTCGACCAGCTCCAGCACGACCCGGTTCCACGGGATGCCCGCCTCGGCGATGGTGTCCGCGACGATGTCGACGAACTCCGCGTCGCCGGGCACGAGCCCGGACAGGTTGACCGCGACCGACACCGACCGGCCGTTGTGCATCGGCCACGTCGACGCCTCGCGCAGCGCGGTCCGCAGCACCCACCGGTCCAGGTCCCGCATCAGGTCGCCCTGCTCGGCGACCGGGAGGAACACGTCCGGCGGCAGCAGGCCGCGGTCCGGGTGCGGCCAGCGCACCAGCGCCTCCGCCGTGAGCACGGTGCCGTCCACGCCGACCACGGGCTGGTAGTGCAACTGCAGTTCGTCGTTGGCCAGCGCGTCGCGCAGCTGGCCTTCCAGGTGCACCTGCCGGTCCGCCGAGGCGATCAGCGCGGCGCTGGCCAGCGACACCCGGCCGGCACCCCGCCTCTTGGCCTCGAACATCGCCGCGTCCGCGAAGCGCAGCAGGTCCGCGCCATTCGTACGGGCGCCGTTCGGCACCGACGCGCCGATCGACGCCGACACCCGGACCAGCTGGCCGTGCACCGGGACGGCCGTCCGCAGCAGGCCCGCGACCTTGGTGGCCAGCACGTCCACGCCGCCCGCCTGCTCCAGGTCGGCGCAGATGATCACGTACTCGTCGCCGGACAGCCTGGCCGCCGTGCAGCCGTCGGGCAGCCCGTCCTCCAGCCTGCGCGCCAGCGCGACGAGCAGTTCGTCGCCCGCGTCGTGGCCGAGGGAGTCGTTGACCCGCTTGAAGTTGTCGATGTCGCAGAACAGCACCGCGACCTTGGCCCGTTCGGGGCCGTCCAGCAGCTCGCCGAGGATCTCCTTGACCAGCGCCCGGTTCGGCAGCCCGGTCAGCTCGTCGTGCGTCGCCTGGTGGCGCAGCGCCTCGGCGGTGCGGCGGCGCTCGGTGATGTCCTGGAACACGATCAGCCAGAACCGGCGCCCGTCGTCCTGCACGGACAGCGCGATGTGCAGCTCGCAGTACACCCGCTCGCCGTCCGGGCGGATCAGGATGCGCTGCGGGATCTTGTGCGTCCGGTCCGCGCCCATCGACGTCATCTTGTGCACCGACCGCAGCCGCGACTGGTTGTCGTCCGGGTGCGTCATCTGCTCCGCGGTCATGCCGCGCAGCTGCTCCAGCTCCATGCCGAGCAGGTCGCACAGCGCGTCGTTCGCGTCGACCAGCCGCTCGCCCTCGTCGAACAGGCCGATGCCGACCGGGGTGAGCGACACGAGGTCCGCGAACCGCTGGCTGGACCGCTTCATCCGGGTCTCGGCTGCGCGCTGCTCGGTGATGTCCTGCGCCGTGCCGACCGCGCGCGGCCTGCCGTCCGGCTGGACCTCCACGATCACGCCGTGGCTGCGGAACACCCGCACCTTGCCGTCGCGGCGGATGATCCGGTGCTCGCACTGCACCGGCGACTTGTCGACGAGGAGCTGCTGCCACAGCTCGTTCACCCAGACGCGGTCGTCGGGGTGGCAGAGGTCGAGGTAGGTCTGGTAGGTGGTGCGCTCGTCGAGCGGCACGCCGAACAGGTCGGCGAGCATGTCCGACCACACCGTCTCGTCGGACTGGATGTCCCACTCCCAGACGCCGAGCCTGGCCGCCCGCTGCGCGTCGGCGAGCCTGCGGCGGTCCTCGCGGAGCTGCCGCTCCAGCCGCCTGGCCTCGGTGACGTCCTGCACCGTCCCCTGCAGGCGCTCGACCTTCCCGCTGGGCCCGAACTCCGGGCGCGCGCGGCACATGAACACCTTGTCGTCGTGCTTGCTGCGGGCCTCGAGCTCGACGGTCGTCTCGTCCTCGGCTTCGAGCAGGTTGTCGAGCATCACCTTCAGCCGGGCCAGGTCGTCCGGGTGCACGCGGTCGTGCAGGTCGGAGCCCGGCTCGTACTTGACCTCGTCGTACATCTCGACGAGCACCTCGCTGCGGTGCATCTCCTGGGTGGCCACCTCGTACGCCCAGCTGCCGATGCGGGCGATCCGCTGCGCCTCCAGCAGGCGGCCGCGTTCGAGGGCCAGGTCGTGGTCGGCCCGCCACTGGGCGGTGATGTCCCGGATGTACCCGGTGATCAGCTGCGCGCTGCCGTCCGCGGCGATCTTCGCCTCGGCGACGCCGCGGATGCGCCGCAGCTCGCCGTCCGGGCGGATGACCCGGTACTCGATGTCTATGGCGTCGCCGGACAGCTCCCGGTTCGTCCAGTAGCTGGCGACCATCTCGTAGTCGTCCGGGTGCACGACGTCCAGCACGGCCTGAGCGCCCGGCACGACCGTGCCCGGCTGCAGGCCGAGCAGCTGGTAGTGGGAGTCCGACCACACGGTCACGCCCGTGGCCGGGTCGTACTCCCAGGAGCCGATCTCCGCGACCCGCTGCACGGTGCGCAGCCTGCGCTGCTCGTCGCGCAGGGCCTCCGCCACGGCAGCCAGGTCGGAGACGTCCACCAGGAGCACCGCCTGCAGGCCGGTGCCCGGAACGGGGTTGCGCACGACCCGCACCGGGAGCGGGGTTCCGGTCGAGCGGTGCAGCCGGAGGTCCGACTGGTCGCCGAGCAGGAGTTGGCTCAGCGGCTTGCCGACCAGGTCGTCCGACGACTCGGCCCGCGCCAGCTCGACGGCCGCGGCGTTGGCCTGCATCACGACGCCCTTGGAGTCGCACAGCAGGGACGGGGCGTCGGGGAGCGTCACACCGTCCAGTGTGACGGCCGTTCGCCGGGCAGGTTCAAGCGCCACCGAAGCGATACCTGTCCGCTTGGGCACGGCCCCACCCTTCCCGCGTCGACGCCTGTCGCGGCGCAGGGGTGATCAGCCGGCGGACCTGGCTGCACCCGAATTGCGGCAGAAACGCGTCCCTGTCCTCGGACATTCGCCCGAGGACAGGGACGGTAGCGCTTCGGAGCGTCATCGCCCACCCCTGTGCGGGGTAACGAGCTACCACGTAAGTGGATGCGCTTTCCCGCAAAGTGACGGACAAGTGAACCAGAGCCGGAATTAGCCCTACTCCTGCAAGATCAGGCTACGCCGTCAACGCGCGCCGCGGCAGCAACTGCGGCCGCGACTTCCGGGCCGACCCGCGGGTCGAGCGCGCTCGGCACGATGCGGTCGGCGGCCAGGTCGTCCGAGGCCACGGCAGCGATGGCGTCGGCCGCCGCGAGCTTCATGCCCTCGGTGATCCGGCGCGCGCCGGCGTCCAGCGCGCCGCGGAAGATGCCGGGGAACGCGAGCACGTTGTTGATCTGGTTCGGGAAGTCGCTGCGACCCGTGGCCACGATCGCGGCGTGCCGGTTCGCCACGTCCGGGTGCACCTCGGGGTGCGGGTTGGACAGGGCGAACACGATCGAGTCGGACGCCATGCTCGCGATCAACTCCTCGCCGACCTGCGACGACGAGACGCCGAGGAAGATGT
>JBDSAJ010000302.1:0-3838 GCA_039922235.1 Umezawaea sp. | reverse complement strand
GCCGTTACACCGCAGGCCATCAAGACGATCACCAGGTGACGACAGGAGCGGAGGGCGAGTGGACGAGGACGAGCGGTTCGTGCTGACCGAGGTGTGCAGGGGGCTGGAGGTGATGCGCGCGGAGTGCGCGGCGCTGCCGCAGCGCAGGCGCGACGCGTTCGAGCACATCGTGGAGGAGGCCAAGGCGCGGCGGCCGTTGAGCGCGCTGGTGCGGGCGTTCCTGGGTGGCCCGACGAGGTCGTTGGGTCGCGCACTGCCGGGAGCAGGCTCGGGGCGGGCGCACGAGGAGGTGTTCGGCTGCCCGGACGGCGCGTGCGACCGCATCGGCCGCACAGAGCCCGCCGGGCCGGTGCCGAGGTGCTCGCTGACCGGACACCTCATGAAGCGGGAGTAGGTCGTGGGTGCCTTCTTCCAGGAACTGGCCAAAAAACTGGCCGAGCGGTGGGTCAGCCTGCTGGTCCTGCCGGGCGTGCTGTTCATCGCCGCCTCGTACACCGGTCTGCGGCTCGGGCACGCGCACGCCGTCGACTGGACGGTGGTGGTTCGCGAAGCCACCCGGATAGCGGGTGACGTCGCCAAGACCAGCGGGGGCACCCAGGCCGTGCTGGTGGTCGTGTTGCTGTTGGGCGCGGCGGGCGTCGGTTTGTTCGTGCAAGGGCTCGCAGGTGTCACGAGTGCGCTCTGGCTCGGGCGGTGGCCATGGCCGTTCGCGCCGCTGCACCGATCGTTGACCAGGTGGCGGCTCGGGCGGTGGCAGCGCCGCGGACGTCGCAAGGACGAGTTGCGCGTCGCGCACCCCGTTGGCGAGCGCACCCCGGAGCAGCAGCACGCCATCGACGGAGAAGCCGCCAAGGCCAACCGGATCGCGCTCGCCCGGCCGGGACGTCCGACGTGGATGGGCGACCGCGTTCACTCCGTCGAGCAGATCGCACTGAACCGGTACGGCGTCGACCTGACCTTCGGCTGGCCGCGGCTGTGGCTCGTGCTGCCGGACCCGGTCCGCGCCGAGATCACCTCCGCCAACGCCTCGTTCGCCGCTGCGGTCGCGGTCGGGACGTGGGCGTGGCCCTACCTGGTGCTGGCCGCCGTGTGGTGGCCCGCCGGGATCATCGGGTTCCTCGTGGGGTGCACCGGGTGGGTCCGCGCCCGCGCGGCCGCGGCGGACTTGGGCGTGCTCACCGAGTCCGCCCTCGACCTGCACGGCCGCGCGCTGGCCGTCGCCCTCGGCGTCGGAGACCCGGACGCGGTGGGCCCGCTGTCGCCGGACGAGGGTGCGAAGATCACCGACATCGTGCGCAAAGGACGGTGAGCATGGGACTGCGTCGATCTGTCCGAGGTGCCAGGGTGTTCGCGACGCTCGTGCGGGTGCAGCAACTCGACTTCGACTTCCGCGCGTCGGGTGACCTCTCCGTCCTGGCCACTGCGCTCGACCTCGCCGAACGGGCTTTCAAGACGGCGGGGGACGACACCGAGCTGCTGGTCGCGGCCCACGGCGTGCAAGGCCGTCTGCGGCTGCTGCGCTACGCCACGACCCACGACCTCGCCGACCTCGACGCGGCGATCGCGTCCGCGGAGTTCGCCGCCGGTCACTTCGACGACGGTGACGAGAACCTGCACGCGAACCTGGACACGCTCGGCAACGCGTTGATCGAGCGGTTCGAGCACACGGACGACCTCGCGACGCTCGGCCGCGGGATCGCCGTGCGTCGACGCCTGGCCGACCTCACCCCGGCCGAACACCGCGCGGCAGCGGGGCGGTTCGCCAACCTCAGCACTGCGCACCTGGATCGGCACGTGCGCCTCGGGGAGGAGGCCGACCTCCATGCCGCTGTGGACGCGGGTGAACGGGCGCGCCGTGCCATCGGCCCCAACACCGCTGATCCTGCGCTGTGCCTGACCCCGCTCGCCATCGCGCTCCAAGTCCGAGCCGCGGCCACCGGCAGCCTGGAGGACCTGCGTCGCGCTGTGGAGGTGGGCGAGCGCGCCGTGGCGGCCACTCCCGCAGGCCACCCGGAGCTCACCGGGCGCCAGTCGAACCTCGGACTGGCCTACGTCGCGCTGTTCCGGCTCACCCGCTCGATGGCCGAGGTGAACCACGCGGTCGACCTGCTGGAGATCGCCGTCGCGGACACACCGCCGTCGGACCTGGCGCGCCCGAAGTACCTGTCCAATCTCGGCACCGCGCTGCGGTGGCGCTTCGAACGGACCGGCGACCGCGCCGACCTCGTGCGGTCGCTCGACTTCGGTGAGCGGGCGCTCGCGGCCACACCCCCGGACCATCCAGAGCACCTGAAATTCACCAACAACCTCGTCAACGCCTATCGCGCCGCCCACCAGCGCGGCAAGGTCGTCGAGCACATCGCCCGCGCGATCGAACTGGGGGAGGGCCTGCTCGCCAGAACACCGAGCGGGCACGGCGAGTTGGCCAGGTGGACCTCCAACCTCGCCATCGCCTACCTGGTTCGCCACACCACACTGCAAGACCTGGAGTCACTGGCCCGCGGGATCGAACTGGGGGAGCGGGCACTCGCGCTGCTCCCGAACGACGACCCCGTCCGTGGCCTGGTGTTGTCGACCCTCTACTCCGGCTACCAGCAGCGCTTCGACAGCACCGGCCAGGAGGTGGCCGACGACGAGCTGCGCGCCGCCGCCCGCTGGGTCGAGACCGCCACCCCGCTCTCCCCGGTGCACGGCGTGATGACCGGGTTCGTCGTCGGCCGCCTGGCCAACGCGACGGGCAGGCACGACGTCGCCGCGCGGGTGCTGGCCCTGACCGCCACCCGCCTGTCGGCCGTCGCACCCCCGGAGTTGGCCCGCGCGGACCAGGAGCACGAGTTGGCCGACCACCGGGGCTTGGCCGCCGAGGTCGTCGCCGCGCACCTGTGGCAGGACGACGTCGTCAGCGCGCTGGAGGTCTCGGAACTGGCGCGCGGGGTCCTGTTCGCGGCGGAACTCGACGCCCGTTCCGACCTGACCGCCGTCGCCGAGGTCGAACCGGCGCTCGCCGAGGACTTCGAGTCCGCCCGCGGTGCGCTGGCCGGTCCGCTCCGCGCCGGCCTGGCTGAGAGCTACGAGCACGTCCTCACGAAGGTGCGCGCGCTGCCGGGCTTCGCGAAGTTCCAGCTGCCACAGGGGTTCGACGAACTCCGCCAGGCCGTCGGCGACGGCGCGCTGGTGCTCGTGTCCGCCAGTCCGACCCGAAGCGACGCCGTCGTGGTCACCCGCGACGACGACCCGATCGTGGTCCGGCTGCCCGACCTGCGGGCCGCCGACGTGGAGGAGCGGGCCGAACTGCTGCTCGCGGGGACGCACGACGTGAGCACGTGGGCGGAGGAGATCAGGAAGCAGGGGCTCGTCGCGGACACGTTGGCCTGGTTGTGGGACGCGGTCGTAGCGCGTGCGCTGGACGCGTTGCCCGCGCACGTGCGCCGTGTCTGGTGGCTACCGGTCGGCGCCGCAGGCCTCCTGCCGCTGCACGCCGCTGGGCACGTCGACGAGGCAGGCGCGCTCGACCGCGTGGTGTCGTCGTACCTGCCGACCATGCGCGCGCTCAGCCACGTCCGGTCCCGGCCGGTGCCCGTCGCACGTGACCAGCTGACCGTCACCATGGCCACGACGCCGGGCCTGGCGCCGTTGCCGCACACCGCTACCGAGGCCGCCGTGCTCGCCACTCGCACCGGCCCCCTCGCCGATGACGAGGCCACCACGGCCGCGGTTCGGGCGGGCCTGCTGGCCAGCACGTGGTCGCACTTCGCCTGCCACGCCGGGATCGACCGTTCCGCGCCGTCGCACGGAGGGCTGCACCTGCACGACGGCGTCCTGACCATCGCCGAGGTGA
>JBDSAJ010000301.1:0-14889 GCA_039922235.1 Umezawaea sp. | reverse complement strand
GCTGGTTCGGGGCCACCCCGGCGGCACCGGCGAAGCCGTCCGGGCGGCCGGTTCGGCTGCTGCCGGAGGTCGTGCCCTGCGGACAGGTCGAGCCGCTGGACACGCTCGCCGGTCGCACGGTGCTGGTCGTCGACGACAACGGCATCGGCCTGGAACTGGCCGACCTGGTCGAACGGTACGGCGGCACGCCGCGCACCGTGCCCGTGTTCCCCGACGACGTGTCCGGCGTGGACTTCGTGGTGCGGCTGGGCGCTCAGCTCCCAGCGGCCTACGAGGAGGTGAAGGCGTGCCTGGTCGGCGGGATCGGCATCCTCGTGGTCACCGCGGCGGGTGGCACGTTCGGCTTCGGTGAGGCCTCGGCCGAGCCGTCACCCGGTCTCGCGGGCGCCGAGCCGCTGCCGTCGGACATCGGTCTGCACGGCCTGATCCGAACCGCCGCGCTGGAGTACCCGGACCTCCTGGTCCGCGCGGTGGACGTGAACCCGAAGGAAAGCCACCGGGTGATCGCCACCGCGCTGCTGGCCGAGTTGTCCACTGTGGACGGCCCGTCGGTGGTCGGGCACCTCGGCGGGCGGCGGCACGCCATCGAACTGCGACCGGTCGAACTGGCCGACGAACCCGCCGTACCCAGGCTGGACGCGGACAGCGTCGTGCTGCTCACCGGCGGCGCCAGGGGCATCACCGCGCTCACCGCGATCGCGCTCGCCGAGGCGACGGGCTGCCACATCGAGTTGATCGGCCGGACACCCGCACCCTCCCGGTCGGAGGACCCGCGCACCGCGGCGGCGCTGGACGAGGCCGGAGTGCGGCGCGCGCTGATCGAGAGCGGCGTGCGTGATCGCGATACCGTCGCCGCGCAAGCCAGGCAGGTGCTCGCCGAACGCGAGGTCCGGCAGACCCTGGACCGCCTGCGGTCCACCGCGTCCTCGGTGCGCTACCACGAGTGCGACGTGCAGGACGCCGACGGCATCCGCGCGGTGCTGGCCGACGTCACCGCGCGCTTCGGCCGCGTCGACGGGGTCGTGCACGGTGCAGGGGTGCTCGACGACCGGCTGATCGCCGACAAGGACGCGGAGGCGTTCGCACGGGTCTACGACACGAAGGTCTCCGGAGCCCGGTCGCTCGCCGCGCACCTGCCGGACGACCTGTCGTTCCTGGTGCTGTTCGGCAGCGTCAGCGGCGTGTACGGCAACCGCGGCCAAGCGGACTACTCGGCGGCCAACGACGCGCTCGACCGGATGGCGCGGTTCTGGTCGACGCAGACCGAGGCCCGCGTGGTGAGCGTCGACTGGGGGCCGTGGGCGGGCGCGGGCATGGTGTCGCCGGAGCTGGCCCAGGAGTACGCGCGCCGCGGCGTGCCGCTGATCGACCCCGGCCAGGGCGTCGCGGCCCTGCTGCGGGAACTCGCGCTCGGCCGCAAGGACGACGTCCAGGTGGTCTACCGATGCGAGGAGTGACCACCGACATCGCGATCGTCGGGCTCGGCGCGCTGTTCCCCGGTGCTCCCGACGCGCGGGCGTTCTGGCGCAACATCGTCGGCTCGGTCGACGCGGTGACCACCATCCCACCCGCCCGGTGGGACCCGGCGACGTACTACCGGCCGGACGCGGTGTCGAGCGACCGGTTCTACTGCCGCCGTGGCGGCTTCCTCGACGAGCTGGCGACGTTCGACCCGGCCAGGTTCGGCATCATGCCGTCCACTGTGGACGCCGCGGAGCCGGACCAGTTGCTCGCGCTGAGCACCGCGGCCGAGGCGATCGCGGACGCGGGCGGCGAGTCCGCGCTGCCGGACCGGGCCAGGATCGGCGTGGTGGTCGGGCGCGGCGGTTACCTCACGGCAGGCTGTGCCCGCCTCGACCAGCGGGTGCAGCTCGCAGACCAGCTGGTGTCGGTCGTCCGGGACCTGTTCCCCGGCTTGGCCGAGTCGTCGCTGCACGACGTCCGGGAGGCGGTCCGCGACCGGCTCGGTCCCGACCAGCCGGAGGCGTCCATCGGACTGGTGCCGAACCTGGCGGCGTCCCGGATCGCGAACCGGTTCGACCTGCGCGGCCCGGCGTACACGGTGGACGCCGCGTGCGCGTCCGGTCTGGTGGCCGTCGAGCAGGCGGTGCGCGAGCTGACCTCCGGGCGCTGCGACGCGATGCTCGCGGGCGCCGTGCACGTCAGCCACCACCCGACGTTGTGGAGCGTCTTCACGCAACTGCGCGCGTTGAGCCCGACCGAGCG
This sequence comes from Umezawaea sp., assembly GCA_039922235.1. GTDB lineage: Bacteria > Actinomycetota > Actinomycetes > Mycobacteriales > Pseudonocardiaceae > Umezawaea. The sequence continues at coordinate 12,663 of JBDSAJ010000301.1, read as the reverse complement.
GATCCGGCCGTTCGACCGGTCCGCGGACGGCACCCTGCTGTCCGAGGGCGTCGGAATGGTCGTGCTGAAGCGGTTGGCGGACGCCGAGGCCGCGGGCGACCGCGTCTACGCGGTGATCCGCGGTGTCGGGACGGCCAGCGACGGCCGGGCCACCAGCCTGATGACGCCGAACCCGGACGGACAGCTGCTGGCCGTGCTCCGGGCGTGGGACGAAGCCGGGCTCGACCCCCGTGCGGACGGCGCCGTCGGGTTGATCGAGGCCCACGGCACCGCCACCCCCGCCGGGGACTCCGCCGAGCTGGCCACCATGATCAACGCGTTCGGGCCGGGCGGTAGCCCGATCGGTCTCGGCACGGTGAAGTCGATGATCGGCCACGCCATGCCCGCCGCCGGGATGGCAGGCCTGATCAAGGCCGCGCTGTCGGTGTACCACGCGACCCTGCCGCCGACGCTCAACATCGACGAGCCGCACCCCGCACTGGACGGCACCCGGTTCGAACCGCTGCGGGCGACCCGCGAGTGGGACTCGCCGGGCCCGCGCCGCGCGGTGGTCAACGCCTTCGGCTTCGGCGGCATCAACGCGCACGTCGTGCTCGAAGAACCGCGGCGCGCCAAGACGTTCCGGGCGCAGCCGCGGACGCCGGTGCTGATGTTCGCCGCGGACACCGTGGAGGACCTCGAACGCGACCTGGAGAGCGGCCGGAACTCGACCGCCGACCGCGGCTGCAGGCTGGCCATCTGGAACCCGGACGCCCGCAAGCTCGGCCTCGCCCGAAAGGTCGTCGCACGAGGCCGCGTGTGGACCGGACGGCACGACATCTGGTTCGCCCCGAAGCCGATGCTCTCCGCGCCGGACCAGGTCGCGTTCCTGTTCCCCGGCTTCGAGCAGCGCGGCACCGGGGAGCAGACCGGGGCCGACTCGGTGGTGGAGCACGCGCTCGCGCTGATGCGGTCGGGCCGCCGCACCGCCCGCGAGCTGACCGCTCTCGGCGTCGTGCCAGGGGCGCTCGCCGGGCACAGCATGGGGGAGTGGACCGCGATGGTCGTCGCGGGGATCTACCCGACGATCGACGAGTTCGTGGACGCGCTCCGGCCGGGCACGATCGCGGTGGTGGACGTCAGCTACGCGGCGTTGGGCTGCTCGGCGGAGGTCGCCCAGGCCGCGCTGGACGACAGCGGCACGACCGGGGTCACCGTCAGCCACGACAACTGCCCGCACCAGTCGGTCATCTGCGGCCCGGCCGACCAGCTCGCCATCGCGGTGGAGCACCTCGGTGCACGCGGGGTCCTGGCCCAGGTCATGCCCTTCCGCACGGGGTTCCACTCCCCGGCGCTCGCGCCGCACCTGACGGCCGCCCGCGCGACGGTCGAAGCGCTGCCCGTGCACCCGCCGAGCGTGCCGGTGTGGTCGGCGACGTCGCTGGCCCCGATGCCCGCCGACGCCACGGCGATCCGCGAACTGGTGCTGCGGCACCTGGTGGAGCCCGTCCGCTTCCGGACGATGATCGACCGGATGCACGACGCGGGGTTCCGCGCGTTCGTCCAAATAGGACCCGGCACGCTGACCGGCTTCGTCGAGGACACCCTCGGCGACCGCGACCACCTGGCGGTCACCGCCGACTCCGCGGAGCGCGCGGCGGCCGCGCTGTGGGCGTTCGGCCTGAAGCAGGGGACCACCCGCGCCGGGGTGCGGCTGTCGCTCGGCGTGCCCGCCATCCGGCTGGACCCCATCGCCGACCAGCTCCAAGCCCCGGCGATCGACCCGGCGTCGCCGGTGGCCGCGTCGGTCAGCGCGCTGTTGGCGTACACCAACGTCGTGGCCCGAGAGGTCGCCGACGCGCTGGCCCCGGTTCGTCCCAGCGAGGTGGAGTTCAGCCGCGAGTTCTCGCTGCGCACCATGCCGGAACTCGTGGACCACTCGGTGTTCCCGCAGGCCGACGACTGGCCGGACCTGTCCGACGGGTTCCCGATCGTGCCCGCCACCGGACTGCTGGAGGTGTTCGCCGACGCCGCGCTGCGCGTGGCGGACGGCACCGTGACCGGGTTCGAGGCGGTGCGGGCGAAGCGCTGGCTGTGCGCCCTGCCCGCCACCGACGCCGTGATCACCGCGCGGGTGGTGGACCCGACTCGGGTGCACGTCCGGGTCGGCGACTTCGCCGAGGGCGTGGTGCGGGTGGGCCGCTACCCCAACCCAGGGGATCCCGTGACCACACCGCTGGAGGGGCTGCGTCCCGCGCCGGTCAGCGCGGAGCAGCTCTACCGGGACGGCTGGATGTTCCACGGTCCCCGGTTCGCCGGTGTCACGGAGATCGAGTCGTTGGCGGACAACGGGATCACCGGCACGCTGACGCCGCTGCCCGCGCCGGGAGCGCTGCTGGACAGCGCGGGCCAGCTCATCGGCCACTGGATGCAGGTCAGCCACGACGTCGACCAGACCGTGCTGCCGACGGGCATCGGGAGCGTCGAGTTCCACGGGCCCCCGCCGACCGGCCCGGTGCGGTGCACCGCGTGGATCCGTGAGGTCACCGCGACCGAGATGCGAGCGGACGCCGAGCTGTGGTCCGACGGCGCGCTGTGGTGCCGGATCACCGGCTGGACCACGCGGCGCTTCACCACCGACGACCGCATCTGGCGGGTCAAGCTCCGCCCCGGCACGGAAACGCTTGCGCGGCCGGAGGAAGGCGGTTGGGTCACCGTCGTGGAGAACTGGCAGGACAGCGCGACCCGCGACCTGATCATGCGCCGGTACCTGTGCGCGACCGAACGCGACCACTACGAGCGGCTGGACGTCCGCGCCCAACGCCGGTGGCTGCTGCGGGTGATCGCCGTCAAGGACGCGGCCCGCGAATGGCTGTGGCACCGGGGTGCGGGCGCGATCCACCCCGCCGAACTCGCCGTCACCGCGGACGACCGGGTGCACGGAGCCTTCGCCGTCCCGACCGTCGTGGTGGCGGACGCCGTGGACCCGAACCGGCCGTCGAGCGCCGGCCGCGCGGCGGCGATCGTCGGGGACGGCTCACTGGAGATCACCGAGTCCGGCGTGGTGACGTGGACGCCGGACCGAAGAGGAGGACGAGATGTCTGACACCGTGCTGGACCAGCTGGTGAAGTTGATCGAGGCCGTCGTGGGTCCGGAGGTCCTGCTGGGCGTCGAGGTCGACCGCGACACCACGTTCAGCGACGACCTCGGCCTGGAGAGCATCGAGTTCGTGGCGCTCGCAGACCGGCTCCGCCAGCACTACGGCGACCGGGTGGACCTGGTCGGGTTCCTGGCGGACATGGAGATCGACGAGATCATGGCGATGTCCGTCGGCAGGCTCGTCGACCACATCGAGGCGAGCGTCGGGCTGGCCACCGACCGTGGCTGACGTCCTGGCGCGCGGGACGCGCTTCCACGTGCAGCGGCTGGGCCCGACGACCGGTCCGACCGTGGTGTTCGTGCACGGCCTGGTGATGGACAACCTGTCCAGCTTCTACTACACGCTGGCCGCACCGCTCGCCGCGAAGGGCGTCGGCACGATCCTGTTCGACCTGCGCGGCCACGGGATGTCGGCTCGCCCGGACTCCGGCTACACCCCGCTGGACGGTGCGCGCGACCTCGTGGCCATCCTCGACGAGCTGGGTGTCGACGAGCCGGTCCACCTGCTGGGCAACAGCTACGGCGGGGTCGTCGCGATGCGCACGGCCCTGCTCGCGCCGGAACGGGTGGCAGGCGTCGTGCTGGTGGAGGCGGCCTGCGGCGGCGCGGTGGGCGAACTGTGGTTCGAGGACATGGTGAACACGCTCAGCGTCGCCGCGCTCGGCCTGGAGTTCGACAAGACCCAGGACCAGCTGACCGCGCTGGGGCACCGCAAGATCTCCCGGCTGGCGGGCAACGCCAGCGCGTTGCTCAACGGCACGACGTTGATCGACGACCTCGGCTCCGGGCCGTCACTGTCCGAAGAGGACCTAAGCGCGATCGCCTGCCCGGTGCTCGGTGTGTTCGGCGCGGAGTCCGAGCTGATCGGCGCTGCCGCGGAACTCGCCGCGCACATCCCGGACTGCAGGCTGCACATCATCGCCGGACTTGGCCACACGGTGCTCCGCGAAGCCACCGACGACCTGCTGGCGACCGTGCTGGACTGGCTGCCCGGATGAGCCGCTACCTGTTCGTCGTGCCGCCGCTGGTCGGTCACATCAACCCGACCGTCGCGGTCGGCGGCGAGCTGGCGGACCGGGGGCACGAGGTCGCCTGGGTCGGTCACCCCGCGACGCTGCGGACGTTGCTGCCCGAAGGGGCGCACGTCCTGCCCGCGCTGGACGACGAACTGGAGCGGCGGATCCAGGACGCCCACCAGCACTGGCTGCGACTGCGCGGGATGGCGGTGGTGAAGTTCTTCTGGGAGGACTTCATGATCCCGCTCGCCCGCGCGATGGTGCCCGGTGTCGAGGCGGCGGTCCGCGAGTTCGCGCCGGACGTGGTGGTGGCGGACCAGCAGGCGCTGGCCGGGCCGCTGGTCGCCCACCGCACCGGGACGCCGTGGGTCACCTCGGCCAGCACGCCCGCCGAGCTGTTCCGCCCGCTCAAGTCCATGCCCAAGGTGGAGGCGTGGGTCAGCGGCCAGATCGAGGACCTGGTGCGCGAGTTCGTCGGGCGGTCCACCCCGGACATCCGCTTCTCCGAGCGCCTAGTGCTCGTGTTCACCTCCTCCGCCTTGGTGGGCAACGGGTTTCCCGACCACTACGTGTTCACCGGACCGGCGCTGAGCCACCGGCCGAACCGCACCGACTTTCCCTGGGACTGGCTGGCGGACGGGCAGCGTCGGGTACTGGTGTCGCTCGGCACCCTCAACGGCGCGGCGGGGGAGCGGTTCTTCGGTGAGGTCGCCGACGCCGTCGCGGACCTGCGCGGCGTGCAGGTGGTGATCGTCGGACCGCCGGGTGCACTGACCGGGTTGCCGGACCACGTGCTGCTCGCGGAGCGGGTGCCGCAGCTGGAGCTGATGCCGCACCTGGACGCGGTGGTGTCGCACGGCGGCCACAACACGGTGTGCGAGGCGCTGGCGCACGGCCTGCCGCTGCTGGTCGCGCCGATCCGCGACGACCAGCCGCTGATCGCCGACCAGGTGGTGTCGGCGGGGGCCGGGATCCGGCTGACCTACGCCAGGGTGCGCGCGCCGGAGATCCGCGGCGCGCTGGAAGAAGTACTGGACCGGCCCGGCTACGCCGAGGCGGCCCGCCGGGTGCAGCAGTCATTCCAGGCCGCGGGCGGAGCGTTGACCGCGGCCGATCATCTGGAGGCGGTGGTGGCGTGATCCCGTGGACCCTCACGGTATTGGTGGTGTTGTTCGTCGTGCTGGACGCGCTGCGGCTGCGCGGGCGGGTGGCGAGCCTGCGGGTGCTCGCGCGGGGCGGTGCGTCGAGCGACCACGTGGAGTTCACGGCGGTCGGCGTCGACCTCCCCGCCGACGTCGGGCACGCCGACGACCTCGCGCTGGTCGACCTGATCCCGCCCGACCTGCCGGTGGTGGCCGCGCTCGACCTGCTCGGCGCGGTGGACCCGAAGACCTACCAGGCCGACCGGTGGACGCGGGGGATCAGCGCGTCCCAGGCGATGCGCTGTCGTGCCGACGCCGTTGACGGCGCGCCGGACGTCAGCGATCCGACGGAGTTCGTGGCGTTCGCCCGCCGGGTCAAGGACCACGAGGGCGCCGCCGTCGACCTGGCCGTCGCGCCGGGCCTGGTGGCCGGTCCGTACGACCTGACGACGCGGACCGCCCGCCTGCGGCAACTGGGCAAGAGGCCCGCGCTCTGGGTGGCCGGGTCGGTGATCGGCTACCTGGCGGTCGTGAGCGCTGTGCTCCTGACGCCGTGGGGACTGGTGGCGGCCGCCGTCTACTGCGCCCACCCGGCCCTGGTCTTCGCCGGAACACCGTTGCGCCCCAAGGACCTGCTGGTCGCCGTGCTGCTCCGGCCGGTGCGCACGCCGTACTTGTGGGTACGCACCCTGGGCAGCCGCTGGCGTTCCACCCAGGAACGGGAGCACGACGAGTACGTGCGGTCCGCCGCCCCGAACTACCAGGCGGAGATCGCACTCGGGGTGGAGCGGTTCCTCGAACCGCGCCGCGACACCTGCCCGTCCTGCGGCTCGGCCTCGCACGTGGGCTGGGTGCGCAGCACGGACCTGGTGCAGCGCAAGCCCGGCGAGTTCACCATGGACCGCTGCGCCGACTGCGGCCACGTCTGGCAGAACCCGCGGCTCACCGAGGCCGGGCTGGACTTCTACTACCGCGACTTCTACGACGGGTCCGGGGCGAGCGCGGCCGAAGCGGTGTTCTCCGGCAAGTCCGAGCCGTACCACGACCGGGCCCGCATGGTGGTGCCGTTCGCGACGCCCGAGCGGTGGTTGGACGTCGGGTCCGGGCACGCCCACTTCTGCCGCGGTGCCAAGGAGATCCTGCCGGAGACCAGCTTCGACGGCCTGGACCAGGGCGCGGCGATCGAGGACGCCGCCCGGCTCGGCTGGATCGACACGGCGTACCGGGGCAGCTTCAAGGACTTCGCGGGTGAGCTGCGCGATCGGTACGACGTGATCAGCATGCACCACTACCTGGAGCACACCCGCGACCCGTGGGACGAGCTGGACCTCGCGGCGGACCTCCTGCCCGACGGCGGCTACCTGCTGATCGAACTGCCCGATCCGGAGTGGCGCCTCGGCAGGCTGTTCGGCCGGTACTGGATGCCGTGGTTCCAGCCGCAGCACCAGCACATGATGCCGATCGCCAACCTGAAGGTGGCGTTGGTCGAGCGTGGTCTGACCCCCGTCGCCGAGGAACGCGGGAAAGCCCATTCGAGCAGCGACTTCATGGTGTCGGGCTTCCTGTTCCTCGCCTCGATCGCACCCCGGTCACCTTCGCCGTGGCGACCCCGGAAGGTCCGGTTCGCGGCCCTGCGCGGTGCCGTGGTGTGGACCGCGGGCATCCCGCTGCTGATCATCGCCGGGCTGTTGGACCGGACCGTCAACCGGACCCTGTCCCGTCGGAGCGACCGGGGCAACGCCTACCGCGTCCTGGCCCGCAAGGAGCAGCCGTGACCGACCTCTCCGACCGCCCTGAAGTGGCACCGGAACTCAGACTGGTACCGCACGCCTTCCGGCAGACGTTCGGCCGCCCGGCCGAAGGGGTCTGGTACGCGCCGGGGACGGTGACCCTGATGGCCGGGCACCCCCGGTCGCTCACGGTCTGCGCCCGCTGGGGCGCGATCGTGGCGGGGGAGCGGCGGGACGACGGCGTGCTGGAACTGGCGTCGATCAACCGCCCGGCCGAGCGGGCCTCGCTGTGGGCGGCGGACGCCGTGCCGCTGTGGGCGGACCCGATCGCCGCTGTGGCCGAGAAGATCGGCATCGGCAGCGGTGCCACCCTGCTGTGCAGCGTGGACCTGCCGCGCGGCTCCGGGTTGGCCGCGGCGACCGCACTGGCCTGCGCGACCGCGTTGGCACTGCGGGACCTGCACCGGCCGGATCTGTCCATTGAGGACCTGATCGCCATGGTGGCCGATTCGGAGGCCGCGTTCCGCGGCCAGGCGGGGCAGGCGCTCGGCCACGACGGGGTCGCGGTGCCGTTCGACCTCGCGGCGTCGGGGCAGCGGCTGCTGGTGGTCGACACCCGGATCCGCCGCGGTCCCGCGCTCCCGCTGGTGCGCGCCACCAGCCTGGACGGCGACCTCGGTCCCGCGTTGACGGGGTACCACCGGGCGCAGCACCGCGACCCGGAACAGGACGCTGTGGTCGAGGCGGCGCTGGCCGCGGGAGCGCACGGCGCCAGCGCGCTGGTGGACGAACCAGGCCGACCGGTCGTGGTACTGGCGGACGCGTCCGCGGTGCGCACGATCCGGGCCGCGATCACCGCCGCGTCCTCGCCCGCGCCACGGTACGTGACCGTGCTGCCGACGAGGGGGGCCTACCGGGTGGACTGCTGATGCGCCCTGGCTTTCGTGGACTTCGAAGTTCGCCGGTCAGGTCTCACCGTCGGGCTTCCTGCCGAACGGTCCAGCCTCGGTGCATTCGTCGGCGAAGGGTATTTCGCTGGCCAGCAGCAGACTGCCGAGTTGGTCCCGGAATTCGGTTCTGCGGGCGACCGCGATGAGCCACGCCGCAGTCCTGCACGGGCGCCTGGCAGCCAGTCGAGATCGCGCTGCCGCCCCACGTGATCGACCGGAACCCGGAAACGATTGGATTCCGCAGTGGAAACGAACCTGCTCGTCCAACGCCTGCGCGCTGCGGGCTTCACCCCCGGTTCGGTGACCCCGGCAACCGGTGGAGTCGTGGCGCTGGCGGCACTGGTCACCGTCGAGGACGAACGCCGGATCTTCGCCAAGACCATTGCCGGAGCGGGTTCCGACCTCTTCCGGATCGAGGCTGAAGGGCTGCGCGCGCTCGCGGAGCTCGGTGGCGCGACGACGCCGAACGTCCTGCTGAGCACGCCGGAACTGCTGGTCCTCGAGGCGATGCGACCACGTGGCGGCGGCGGGCACTTCTGGGAACAGGCGGGACGGATGCTCGCCAGGGTGCACACGGAGGCGATCGGCGACCGCTTCGGCTGGCACCACGACGGCTGGCTCGGCAGGCTTCGGCAGGAGAACACCTGGACCGAGGACGGACACGAGTTCTTCGCCCAGCGACGTATCCTGCGGTGGTTGTCCGAGCCGCTGGTGGAAGCCGCGTTCGACTTCGAGGATCGACGCGCCCTGGAACGACTCGCCGCGGCGCTGCCCGACATCGTTCCGGTGCAGCCACCGGTGCTCAACCACGGTGACCTGTGGACCGAGAACATCGTCTCGACCCCGAACGGTGAACCCGTCTTCATCGATCCCGCCGTCTCCTACACCTGGGCGGAGTCCGACCTCTCGATGGTCTGGTCGGCGAACCGACCACGCGAGTCGGACCGGTTCTTTTCCGCCTATGCCGAGATCGCGCACCTGCACGCCGGTTGGCAGCAGCGGATGCCGGTGCTGCACCTGCGGGAACTGCTCAGCATCGTCGCCCATGACGACGACGATTGGGGTGCCGTCGCAGCGGTTCGCGAAATCATCGAGCCTTTCGCCTATCGGTGATGGGAAAGCTCGAGCCAACAGGCACGCCGGGGTCGCCGCGGCCTTCGGCAGAGGAAGGGCGCCGGAGGAGAGTGCCAAGACCATCGTGCGCCTGGAGACCCCCGACGCGGACGGTCCGACGGGGAGAAACCGGTGAGCTGCCCTGGTAGTCCCTTGGTGACCGGTCGATGGGGATCTCCGACCATGTTACCGGATCGGATTCCGCCGACGATCCGCTCGGGGCCCACCGGCTGATCGTGCCCATGCCCCCACCGTCCTCTTCGGACGGAATTCGCCACCACGATGGAGTGATCATCTTTTCCGCGTCGGCGAGCCGCAGGCGGGCGGCTCGTCCGGTGAGGTCCAGTGCAGCCGCACAGGGACCCGCCGCAGTGGCGAGCGGGAGCGGAGAAGGGACCGGAAGGCGTGGTCGACCACACAGCCGTGCTCATCGTGGGTGCGGGGCCAGCAGGACTGGTGTTGGGAAACCTGTTGCGAGCAGCGGGGATCGAGACGCTCATCGTGGAGCGGGCCGACCAGGAGCAGGTGCGGACCAGGGCGAGGGCGGGGTTCCTCGGTCCCCACAGTGCCAGGGTGCTGGCCGAGCACGGGCTCGGGGCCGGGATGCTCCACAAAGGACGATCGCACGGCGTGTGCGCGTTCCGCGGCGGGAACGGGGAGTTCGAGCTGGACTACGCCCGGCTGGGCCAGGGCGAGGTGCACACGGTCTACCCGCAGCAGGACCTGGTCACCGACCTGATCGCGGAGTACCTCGACAGGGGCGGTGAACTGCGGTTCGGCGTCACGGTGACCGACGTCGACGCGCGGACGGCCACGATCGACTACCGCGACGCGAACGGCACGGGCCGGGCGACGGGCCGGTTCCTCGCCGGATGTGACGGCAGCAACGGTGTGACCAGGCAAGCCATGCCGGAGACGGTGACCCGGCACTGCCAGGACCACGGGGTGGCCTGGCTGGCGGTGCTCGCCGAGGCCCCGCAGAGCATGGCGGCGGTCACCTACGCCATCCACGACGACGGGTTCGCCGGCCACATGGCGCGCAGCCCCGAGGTGACGCGCTACTACCTCCAGGTCCCGCCCGACGACGATCCGGAAGCCTGGACGGACGACCGGATCTGGGCCGCGCTGGACACGCGGATGCGGACCGCCGAGTTCGGTCCGCTGCGCCGGGGCAGGATCACCGAACGCCGGATCGTGCGCCTGCGTTCCGAGGTCGTCGACCCGATCCAGCACGATCGGCTGTTCCTCGTCGGCGACGCGGCCAGCCTGATCAGCCCGTCGGCCGCCAAGGGCGCCAACCTGGCGATCATGGAGGCCGAACTGCTGGCAGGCGCGCTCGTCGACGCGTTCACCCGCGACGACCACAGCGCGCTCACCGCGTACTCGGCCACCTGCCTGCCGCGCATCTGGCGCGCGCAGGAGTTCTCCCGCTGGATGATCGAACTCCTGCACCGCCCAGCGGACGCCACCACCGACGGGGACTTCCAGAGCGCGCTGCGCAGCGCCCGGCTCGACAGCCTGCGCGACTCCGACGCCCACCAGAACTTCTTCGCCGAGCACTACGTCGGCATCTGACCCACGGGAAGAACCATGATCGCGACAACAACTCCAGTGCTCGCCACAGCAGATCTCGTCCGCGTCACCGCGGCCATCGACCTGCTCGGTGTCCACGACACCGCGTCGGTGCTCGCCACCGCCCTGCCCTCACTGGACGAGGATCACCGCACCGCACTGGCAGGGCACGTCACCGTTGACCACATCGCACTGCTGATCTTCCCGGAGACCCTCGACGGGCTGGCCGAAGAGCTTGCCGCACTGGGCGTCGAGGTGGGCGGGATGTCGCCCAGCGTGGTCGTCCGCGAGCGGCTGGGCATCCGGTACGGCCTGCCGCCGCACGAACTCAAGGTCGGCATCGTGCGCGCCGCGGTCACCGACCGCACCGGCCTCCCGCGCGAGCTGGAGATCTTCGCGATGGTGACGCCGCCGGAGCTGGCGCACGTCGCCGAGGACGAACGCCGCAACGGCAGGGAGAACCACTTCGCGCTGACCGTTCGGCGACCCGATCCGGTGCTGCTGCGCGGACTTCGCGCGACCATCACGACCGCGATGCGTCCGGATGGTGGTGGCTACAACGGCTACGAGAACACCACCGTCCTCTACTTCCGCGACGAGCACAGCGCCGACCCGGCGTTCCGCAGGCTGGAACTGGTCTGCGCGGGCCGTTTCCCGCAGGTGCTCGCCATTCACCAGCGCGAGTCGTGCGCGGGCACCGAACTGCTGCGCCTGCTGACCGGCGCCTGGTCGACGCAGGCCATCGCGGCCGCCGCCGAACTGCGGCTGTTCGACCACCTCGGGACGATCGGGGACCTGCCGGGCCTCGCCACCGCCACCGGGACCGACCAGCACAGCCTGGCCAGGCTGCTGCGCTACCTGGCGGAACTCGGCGTCGTGCACACGTCGGGAACGCGCCACTGCCTCACCGAACTCGGAGCGCTGCTGCGCTCCGACCTGGCGGGCTCGATGCGCCCGCTCGCGCTGATGTACGGCGGTCCGTTCTACCGGTCGTTCGCCGCGCTGCCCGACGCCGTCCGCAGCGGGGAGGAGTCCTACGCGAAGGTCTTCGGCACCCACCACTTCGAGCACATGGCATCGGACCCGGACCTGGCCGAGTTGTTCCACCGGTCGATGGCGGCCAGCAACGCCATGTTCGCGGGCGTCACCAGGGCCTTCGGCTTCTCCACCGCGCGCACGGTCGTCGACGTGGCGGGTGGCAACGGCGAACTGCTGTCCCGCGTCCTGCATGCCAACCCTGCACTGCACGGCGTGCTGGTGGAGCGCCCGCACGCGCTGATCGCGGCCAGGGAGCGACTGGCCGACGTCGCGGACCGCGTCACCCTGGTCCCCGGTGACTTCACCGAGTCCATCCCCGGCACCGGCGACGTCTACCTGCTGTCCCGCGTGCTGCACGACTGGGACGACGAGCAGTGCCGCGCCATCCTGGCCACGTGCGCGCGGAACGTGCCCGCACACGCGGAACTGCTGGTGGTCGAACGCCTGCTCCCGGACTCGGGAGGCGACTCGCTGGCCATCCGGTGGGACGTCCACATGCTGTGCAACACCGGTGGCCGCGAGCGCACCGAGTCCCACTACCGGGCGCTGCTCGCCGAAGCGGGCTTCGACGTGGTCGAGACGCACCCGTTGCCGCTGGACGCACACCTCGTGCACGCTCGCCGCCGCGGCTAGCCCATCCGATGCGGGGCTTGCGGTGCGGCAGTTCAGGAACCTCGCCGCCGTCCCCAGGGCACGCGCCTGCTGAGGTTCACCCCGAGCAGTGGATCCGCTCACTCCGCGACCGAACCGCAACCTCCCAGCGCTGCGCGCGTCGATCTGGGGCTGGGCCGTGTCACGGTCGTGATCGTCGGGTCGCAGGCTGTACCCATGCGAGTTGGGGTTTTCCTGCGCTGGGTGGCGCATCCGGTGACCGTCGGGGCCACGGTGGTGCTGCTGCTCAACGACCACGTGTTCAAGCAGGCGTGGCCGGGACTGGTCACCGGCAAGCTCAGTGACGTAGCC
>JBDSAJ010000300.1:0-12341 GCA_039922235.1 Umezawaea sp. | reverse complement strand
GGGTCACACATCATCCGAGCGAGATCAGCGTTGAAAGACTGGTGGAGAACGCCCGGCTCGCGCAGGAGAAGTACAACTGTTTCGTCGTCCTCAACGCACTGCTGTTCCCGGACACGGTGCCGGAGGTCAACGCACTGCGCGAGGCCGCCACGGCGGCAGGGATCCGCTTCAACCTCGATCTCGGCTACGACCCCGGCAACGAGACGGCCGGGCAGTACCAGCCCTCCAGGATGGTGCCGATCCTGCAGGAGGAGAGGGGGCTGGAGAAGGCCGTCGAGTACGGCGCCAAGCGTGAACTTCTCGACGTCAACCTGATGGCCATGGACCACGTCCACGCGCAGCCGTGTTCGGCCGGCAACGACTACTTCTACATCGGCATCGACGGCGATGTGTATCCGTGCTCCCGGTATTACGTTCTCAAGTACGACCGTCTGGGCAACATCGCCGACCCGGATTTCCGGCTCGACTGGCACGCGGGCAGGTACCGGCCGTGCCGAGCGCAGTTCGGCTGCTGCAACAAGGAGGACTTCCTCAACCTCCAAGTCGCTGCGGGCGCCCGGAAGAAGTCCGTGCCGAGTCTCGGTTGGACCCAGCGATGAGTCTCGGTGTCCCGACCGCCACTCCCCGTACCGAGGACAAGGAATGATCACCGTAGTCATCCCGACGGCCGACCGGGAACACCTGTTGTCCGAGGCGTTGCGCAGCGTCGCCGAGCAGACCTACCAGGACGTGGACGTCGTCGTCGCCAACGACGGCGGTCGCGTGCCGGAGCAGGTGCTCCGGCGATGGCGCGCGCACCTTCCCATCCACCTGGTCGAGCTGCCGGAGCGGCTTGGCGCGGCAGCAGCGCGCAACGCCGCGCTCACCCACGCGCACTGTGAATACGTGGCGTTCCTGGACGACGACGACCTGTATCTCCCCACCCATCTGGAGATGGCCGCCAAGGCGCTCGACGGCGGTGCGGACTTCGTCTACACCGGTGCGGTGGTCGTGGACCGCCGGGTGGATGGGCTGCCGGCGGAGTACGAGTCGTTGCACCGCAAGGCATACGAGTTCACCAACGGCTTCCTGCTGGTGGCGAACTTCCTGCATACCGGATCGGTCGTGACCCGGAACTTCCGGGACACGGATCTGCGCTTCGACGAGTCCCTGCCGGTCTGCGAGGACTGGGACATGTGGATCGCGCTAACCAGGGCGTACGGTGACCGGGTCGCCTTCGTCGACGAGCTCACCACCGTGTACCACCAGGTGGCGGGCGCGCAGGGGCTCGTGGCCGAAGCTCAGCAGCTGACGCCGAGCCCGTTCAGCGTCACGCGCGACCGGATACACGAGAAGTGGCCATCGCCCGATGATCACGTGACGATGTACCGGGACTGGCTCACCCAGTTCGAGGTGTTCCGCAACACTTTCATCGCTGGTGGCGGTGTCGTCCCGACACAACTGTTCGACCGGGTGCTGAGCTTCCTGCATCCCCGCTTCTGCCGCGGTGAGACCGTACAGGCGCACGAGATCCCAGCGCTCTTCGAATCAGCGTGGCCGTCGCGTTGAAGTCTTCGCAACCCCCCGCTCGCGATGAGCCGCCGTCGTCCGCGCAGACACAGACCTACCGGCGCAGGGCGCCGACCACCGCACGAGCAAGGTTCCGGCATCGGTGGTCGGCAGTCCGCCTGCTACCGCTGGCCGGTCCTGGTCTCGTCGCACTGGCCGTGTTCTGCAACGTCGTGCTGGGTCTGCTGCCGGTGGCCTTCATGTGCGCCACCAGCGCGGCCGTTGCGCTCGTGAGTGGAGCCCCCGCCATCGCTCAGGACGGGCCGGTCGGTCTCTTCCTGGGGCTGGCACTGGCCGCCCTGCTGCTCACCGGCGGGCTGTCCCCGGTGCAGGCGATGCTGGGCGACCGAGTGGCCCGCCGGGTGGACAACGCGTGCAGCGACCGGCTGATGAAGGCCTGCCTCGACGCGCCGTACGAGATGCTGGAACGCCCGAAAACGTTGGACACCCTCAGCGACGCCCACGTCGGCCTGGAGAGCCGCACGTCCACCCCAGGGGCCGCCGTTGCCGGGACTATCGCCCTGATCGCCCGTTATACGCAGCTCGCCGCCGCAGTCGTCGCCCTGGTCGTGACCCTCGGCCCGCTCGCCGGCCTGGTTGCCGTGGCGACGGCGGCCGCAGCTCGCCACGGCAACCGCGGCGCGCTGCGCCGGTGGTCCTGGCTGAGCGGGCAGTTCCTGCCGGCACGCCGGCGATACCGGTACGTCCACGGCGTCGCCAGCGATCCCGCGGCAGGCAAGGAAATCCGTGGCCTGGCCATCCTGCCGTGGCTGACCCGACGCGCCGACACCGAGTCCGACGCGCTGCTCGCGCCGGTGTGGCGGCACCGCCACGCGGTCTACCTCTGGCCCTTCATCGTGCTCACCGCCGTGCTGATGGCCGGCAGCGCCGTCTTCATGGTGCTGCTCGTGCGGTCGGTCACCGAGGGGCCGGTCTCACCGTTTGCGCTGGCCCTCGCGGTGCAATCGCTGCTCGTACCGCTGCTGTTCGGTGTCTTCTTCGCGGAGAGCGACGTGCAGACGCAGCTCGGTTCCATGTCGTTCGCGTGCATCACCGAACTCGAGGACCGCTTCGCCGAGGCGGGGGGCCGGACGACGTCGGCGGGCGGGCGTCGCATCGACGATCCCGGTGACCTGCGGCTGGAAGGGGTCCACTTTCGGTATCCCGGCCAGGAACGCGACGTCCTGCGGGGGATCGACGTGACGTTCCCGGCAGGTTCGTCGACCGCGATCGTGGGTCTCAACGGCGCGGGCAAGACGACCCTCATCAAGCTGCTCGTCAAGCTCTACGAGCCCACCGCAGGCCGGGTCACCGCCGGTGGTATGGACCTGAGTGACGTCGACATCCAAGCCTGGCACCGGCAGATGGCCGTGGTGTTCCAGGATTTCACCCGCTACCAGCTGGACGCGGCGACCAATATCCAACTCGGCGCACCGCACCGCGCCGGCGACACGGCCTCCGTCCTTGCCGCAGCTACGGCCGCAGGCATCCTTCCGGTGCTCCAGGGCCTGCCGGACGGGCTGCGGACGCCCCTGGCGAGCCGGTACGCCGGCGGCGTCGACCTCTCCGGCGGACAGTGGCAGCGCGTCGCCTTGGCCCGTGCCGTCTACGCCATGGAAGGCGGCGCATCGGTGCTGATTCTCGACGAACCGACGGCGCAGCTCGACGTACGGTCCGAGGCCGCGTTCTACGACAACTTCCTGAATCTCACCGCCGGGCGCACGACCATCATCATCTCGCACCGGTTCTCCACCCTGCGCCGGGCGGACCGCATCCTCGTGCTCGCCGACGGCCGAGTGGTGGAGAGCGGCAGCCACGATGAGTTGCTGCGCAGCGGTGGCCGCTATGCGCAGATGTACCGCTTGCAGTCCGACCCGCTGGCGGGCGAATACGTCCCGGCTCGGGAGAGCACATGAACATCCTGCTGACCTACCGGTTCCTGGTCTCCCTGGGCGTCCGGATCGACCGGCTGCGGCTGCTGCGGGCCGGGACGCTGGTCACCGCTGGCTGCCTGGCCGCTCCCCTCGCGGCGTTGGTGCTGAGCTGGCTGGTGGATGGCATCCTGGCCGGACGATCCCCGATCGGGCATGCGCTGACGGTCGCGGTGCTGCTGGTCGGCCAGCTGATGCTGGGGCACTTCGCCCACCTCGACTACTACCGGCTGGCCGAACTGCAGGAGCGGCGGCTCCGCGCCGAGATGATGACGCTGGTCAACGGGCCCCCACACATCAACCATCTCGACGACGCTACCTTCAGCGACCGGCTGGCCCTGGTACGGGAGGACCTCGGATCGCTGACCCACACCTTGGAGAGCACCCTCCAGCTCATCGGCGCCCTCCTCCAGATCGCGGTCGGTACGCTGCTGCTGGCCGCACTGAACCCGCTGCTCCTGCCGTTGCCGCTACTCGCGGTGCCGCCGGTGTTGATCGCCCGTCGGGCCCAGCGTCGCGTCGAGCAGGCCAGGGAGCAGTGCGCCGAGGCGCGCCGCCGTCACGAACACCTCGTGCAACTGGGCACCGCCGGCACGTCGATCAAGGACCTCCGGCTGAGCGGGGCCGCTGACCACGTCCTGGCGCTGCGGCAGGATGCGTGGGCGCAGATCGACACCATCATGCGAGCGGCCGAGCGCACGGCGACCGTGCTGCGGGCATCCGGACAGCTGTTTTTCGCCCTCGGCTACGGAGCCGGGATCCTGCTGGTCGTCCGGGACGTGCTGAACGGCCGGTCGAACGTCGGCGACCTGCTGCTGGTTCTGCTGCTCACGGTGCAGCTCAACGGGCAGGTGTCCCAGGCGATGCAGTCCTTCGGTCTGGTGCAGCGAGCTGGCGAGACGGTGCGGCGCATCACGTACCTGCGCTCGGTGAGCGATGCGGACGCCGCCGCCCCCACCGCTCCGCGCCCCACGTCGATCGAGCTGCCGCAGCGCATTGCCGACGGGATCGACCTGGAGGGCGTCTCCTTCTGCTATCCCGGTTCCGACCGGCCGGTGCTGCACGACATCTCCCTCCGGCTACCCGCTGGCCGCACCGTGGCGCTGGTCGGTGAGAACGGCGCAGGCAAATCCACCCTGATCAAGCTGTTGTGCGGGCTCTACCGACCGACAGCCGGCCGGATCCTCGCTGACGGCATCGACGTCGCAGCCGAGGCACCTGCCGAATGGCGATCCCGGATAGCCGTGCTGTTCCAGGACTTCTACCGGTTCGAGTTCACCCTGCGCGAGAGCATCGGCCTCGGCGACGTGCCGCGGATCGAGGACACCGACGCGGTGCGCGCCGCCGTCGTCAAGGCACACGCGGAATCCGTCGTAGCGTCGACACCGCAGGGCCTCGACGGCTATGTGGGGCACGGCTACACCGACGGGGTCGAGCTGTCCGGCGGGCAGTGGCAGACGGTCGGGCTGGCGCGCTGCATGATGCGCTCCGGTCAAGCTCTGCTCGTGCTGGACGAGCCGGCCGCGGCGCTGGACCTCGCCGCGGAACGACGCATGTTCGACCACTACACGCTCGACCCGGCCGCCTCGGCCGACGTCACGGTGCTGATCTCGCACCGGTTCTCGACGGTGCGCACCGCGGACCTCATCGTCGTGCTCGACGCCGGACGGGTGGCACAGGTCGGCACCCACGACGAGTTGATGTCCGCCGGTGGCCTGTATGCGGAGCTGTTTCTGCTGCAAACCCGTGCCTACGCCGAGGAGGTCTGAATGAACGCGGTGCCGTGCGTCTACTGCGACCAGTTGGCGACGTCGGATCCCACGTACCGCCGATCCCCGGCCGTGCCGGGCACTGCGTCCGGCGCGCCGCGGTGCAGGCGGCACGCCGACTACGTCTGCGGCTCGTGCGGCCGCGCCGCGCACTTCATGTCGACGGCGTACTGCGTGGTTCGCGGCGAATACTTCTGTCGCGACTGCGCCGACGGGACTGAGGAAGTAGGCGAGGCATTCGCCGCCTGGGCCTACTACTTCCGGTACCGCTCGCCGTGGACCCGTTCCTGGCATCCGGCGCTGGACCGCCTCGAGTTCGAGAACGCTCATCCACATCAGACCGGCGCCCGTAGCGCTGGCGCCGATCCGGCAGTCGTCGTAGCGCAGGACACCGGCGCGTCCGGGCCGCCACAACAGGCCTGTGACCCGGACGCCATGGACGACGGCCGGGTTCGGGACCTGTGGGACGCCAACGCCAAGCCCTGGGATGCCGGCTTCGACGCGGACGGCGACGAGCATCGCAAGTACCACACCGACGAGTACATGCTGCGGATGCTGCCGTCGATTGAGGGATGCGATGTGCTCGACGTGGGCTGCGGCAACGGCTACCTCAGCCGGAAACTGGCCACGATGGGTGCGCGGGTGACCGGCGTCGAGCTCAGCCCCGCCATGCTCGCGACGGCCCAGGAATACGAGAGTCATGCGCCGCTGGACATCACCTATGTGGGCTCGTCCGCCTCGGAGATGCCGATGCTCGCGCCGGCGTCGTTCCACGGCATCGTGCAGAACCACCTGCTCTCCAGCGTGACCGATCATCTCGGCGCGCTGCGGGAAGCGCACCGGGTGCTGCGCCCGGACGGGTGGCTCAGCGTCGTGCTGAGCCACCCGTGTTTCTCGTGCGGGCCGCGCGAATGGATCCGGCCAGTCCCAGGCAGCCCGCGCCCGGAGGAGGCGGTCGCCTTCGCCGTCGACGGGTACTTCCGATCCGGACCTCACCTGTGGGACGCCTGGGAGGGCTTCTCGCCCATCCCGTACTTCCACCGGACCCTCAGCGACTACTGGCAGGCGTTCCAAGTCACCGGATTCCGGGTGGAGAACTTCGTGGAACCCAGTGTCAGCGAACGCGGGCGCGTTGAACTCACACCGTGGCGCGTCCAGCAGGCCGAACGCATCCCCTACTCATGCATCTTCCACCTGTCGAAGGTGGATGACCCGTCGTGACGACCAAGGAGACGCCCGCACAGGGAATACCTGGAACGGAACCGGGCTGTATGCACCGGGACGAACGTGACTCCGGCGGCCGGGTGCTGCTCATCGTGCAGCGGTTCCACGCGGGGCCAGGCGCCGGCGGGGCGCAAATGCGCTATCTCGCCCTGGTGCACGGGTTGCGCGCGCTGGTGGCCACGGATGTCATCTCGGTCGCGCACGTGCGAGATTCGGTGCGGCACCCAGGACCCTGTGACCCGCCCGTGCCGGAGACGGTGACCACGGCCGACGGGGTCGCGCCGTTGCCGTACCGGGCCGAGTACTGCTCCGAAGCGGCCCGCCTGCTGACGGGCATCGTCGGAGGCGACAAGTACGCGGCGGTCGTGTTCAGCGACTTCCAGATCCACACCTACGCCGCCGAGGTCCGCGCTGCCTGCCGTGTCCCGCTGCTGGTCGACTTGCACAACGCCGAAGCCGTGCTCTACGAGGCGATGGTGACCCACCCGGCCTGGCCATGGGCAGCCCACCTGTCCGACCGCAGCGGCGCTTGGCTGCCCGCCGTGCGCCACGCCGAGCGGCAACTGGTCGAACTGGCCGACGCGGTGGCGGTGCCCTCGCCCGAGGACCGGAACGCCCTGCTGCAGTACGGTCTGAGCACTCCGGTCACGGTGGTACCGAACGCGATGCCCGTCGAGGAGACGTGCCGGCCGTCGATACCGTCCCGGCCGCGAGCATGCGTCTTCGTGGGTGCGCTGAGCTACTTTCCGAACGCGATGGCGGCCCTCGACATCGTCACCGTGCTCGCTCCCATCATGCGGGCCGCTCTTCCCGAGATGCCGGTGGTGCTGGCCGGGCGGAACCCACCGGCCTTCCTGCTGGACGCGGCCCGGAACAGCCCCGTGCGGATCGTGGCGAATCCCCCGGAGATCCGGCCCCTGCTCGTCGACGCGGTGCAGATCGTGCCGCTGAAGCTGGGCGGTGGGACCCGGCTGAAGATCATCGAGAGCTTCGCATACGGGACGACGGTCGTGTCCTCGGCGAAGGGTATCGAGGGCATCGCGGCCCAACCGGGAAGTCATTACCTGGCGGCGGAGGGCGCTGCCGACTACGTGTCCGCAGTGGGTGCCGTACTGCGGGATCCGCACGAGGACCTGGTCCGCCGTCAGCACGCGTGGGACCTCGCTCAGCAGCACTACTCCTGGAATTCCCTGCCCAGCCGACTGCGGCAACTGTTCGACACCGGCGGTATCCAGCTTCCGTGAGCCGTTCCATCAGAGAGGAATCGTGACCATGCAGGTGTTCGACATGTCATGGCCGGAGTACGCCGACCGGATCACTACAGGGCCGGTCGTCATTCCGATCGGCGCGATCGAGCCGCACGGACCGCATCTGCCGCTGTCGACCGACACGCTGGTCAGCGAGTTCTTCGCGACCCGTGTCGCCAACACCTTCCGCGGCTGCGTGCTGCCCTCGATCACCTATGGCGCCATCACGCCGACGATCCGGACCGGAGGGGAGTTTCCCGGCATAGTCGGCATCGGCGCCGCGACGTTCATGAACCAGATCGTCGAGCTGCTCACCGCGTTGTACCGCGATGGTGCACGAGACTTCATCCTGATCAACTCGCACATCGCCAACGTTTCTTTTCTCTCCGAGTCGATCCGCCTGTTTCGCCTGGCGTCACCGGAGACGCGGGTGATGCTCGTGCACTGGTGGGACGTGGTGACCGAGGAGACGCGCGACGAGTTGGCGGCGGAGCACGGCGTACCGCGCGACGTGGACCATCACGCCGCCATGGTGGAGACCAGCCTCGTCATGTACATGCGTCCCGAGCTGGTCAAGACGGAACTGCTGGCGGACGACCCGAGCGAGCGCCGGGTGCGCTACCTCTTCTCGCCGCAGCCGGCTGCCGTGGGGAACAAGTCGGGAATCATCTTCAACGCCACAAAGGCCAGTGCCGAGATCGGTGAGCGCGTCGCTCTGGAATCTCTGAAGATCATGCTCGACGCCGTCGAACTGGAGTTCGGCACGACGTGGAACAAGGACGACGAATGAGCCGACGGGGAGTGATCTGACCGTGCGCATTCTTCTGGTCAGCGGCATCCGGCCGTGGGACCCGTTCGGCGGCGCGCTGCGTACAGGCCAGATCGCCCGTTCCCTCGCGGAGACGGGCGAGGTCGACCTGCTGGTCATGCCGCTCGACCGGAACCACGGAGCCGGTCCACCAACCGGTCTGTTCGGCGATGTCACCATCGTCGAACAGGAGTACTCCATGCTGGATACCCGGCGGAGCACGGTGCGGACCCTGGACGAGACCCTTCGTGGCGTTCCTGCAGCCCAGATCCATCGGATGCGAAAGGTGCTCGCCGCGAGGGCGGCCGAGGTGCTCGGCAGGCGTCCGTACGATCTGGTCTGGTACATGCGCGAACACGTCTGGCTGATGACACGTGGCATCGTCCGGGCCCGCACCGTGGTGGACGTGGACGACTTCCGTGACGTGGTGCTCGAGCGCTGGCGCACGCTCGGGCTCACGGAGCAGGGGACGCCGCTCACCTGGCAGGCCAGGCTCCGGATGACCCGCGAGATCAACTGGTGGCGGCGGACGCACCCCGTCGTCGAGAAGGGTGCCGACAGGCTGATCGTCTCCAGCGAGGTGGACCGTCGGCGGCTCGCCTCGGACAAGGCAATGGTCATTCCCAACACTTATGCGCTCCGGCAGGAGAGCCGGGCCGCGGGCGACCGCGACAATGCCCGGCCGCCGACGATCCTGTTCCAGGGCATCCTCCGCTGGGGGCCCAACGCCGACGCGGTGCACCGGCTCGTGCACGATATCGCTCCGCTCGTCCGCGCGCAGGTGCCGGACGTGCGGATCCTTCTGGTGGGCAAGGTCAACGAACGCATCGAACGGTACGCCGAGCAGCCCGGCGTGGAGGTGACCGGTCAGGTGCCCGAGATGGCGCCGTACCTGTGCCAGACCGACGTCATCGCCGTACCGTTGCGCATCGGCGGTGGCACCCGGATCAAGATATTGGAAGCCTTCGCCCATCACGTCCCGGTCGTCTCGAGCACGATCGGTGCGGAGGGCATCGACGCGGTGCCAGGGACCCACCTGTACATCGAGGACTCGGACGAGCGGTTCGCGCAACGGTGCGTCACGTTGCTCAAGGACCAGCAGGCCGCACGGGAGATGGCGGAACGCGCCCACGCGCTCTACACCGCCAGGCACCGCCCAGAGCACTGTTCCGAGGCCGTACGCCAGGTGGTCGGCTCGGTTGTGGCAGGTGTGTCTGCCGATGACTAGACAGAGGCGGCCGGCGCCGGGTGGATCGCGACGGGTACGGCTGGAAGTCCTCCGCGCCCGGCTCTGGCGGGATGCCATCGAGCCCCGGCTGCTGATCGTGCGACAGCTCCCCGCCATGGGTCGCCCCCTGCTCGCCGCCATGATCGTCATCAACATCGTGCTCGGCTTGGTCCCGATCATGTTCATCATCGCCACCAGCATCGTGGTCGGCCAGGTCCCGCTCGCCGCAGCGGAGGGCACGGGCAGTTCAGAGTGGTCGGGTCTGCTCGCCGCGTTCCTCGTCATGGCTGGTCTGTTCGTGGCGCAGCAGGCGCTGATGCCGATCCAGACCGCCTTGGGTGAACTGGTCAAGCGCCGCATCGACAACGTCATGCACGACCGGATCATGGCCGCCACCTTCAGCACTCCCGGCATCGCGCTGATGGAAGACTCGCGGGCGCTGGACGGTCTGCAGCAGGCGGGGCAGGGCCTGGAGAGCAACTTCGACACGCCCGGCATGGCCGGCACCGGGCTGCTGGCCCTGATCGCCCGCTACATCCGTCTCGCCGGTTGCGCCGTGCTGGTCGCCGTCGTGGTCTCGGTGCCCGTCGGGCTCGCCCTAGCCGCAGCCGTCATGCTGTTCCGGCACGGCAACCGGGGCGGGCTGCGAAAGTTCGCCCAGGTCGGTGCCCGCATCGCCGCGATCCACCGGCACAGCGACTACCTGCGCAACCTCGCATTGAGCCCGCGGTCCGGCAAGGAGATCAGGGTCTTCGGCCTGGTCGACTGGCTCGCTGACAGGTACGAGGCCCGCTACCGCGACTGGCTGCGACCGCAGGCACAGGCTCGCCGGGACATCTACATCCGGCCGTACCTCTGGTACGCCGCGGTGGGGCTGGCGGTGACCATCACGGTTTACCTCGCCACCGCGCGCTCCGCCGCGACCGGCGGGGTCAGCCTGACGCAGTTGGCGATCGTGCTTCAGGCCACCGTGACAGCCCTCATGCTCGGTGAACACTATCCCGAGTCGGATCAGGCGACCCAGCAAGGGATGCTCGCCGTCCGCGGCCTCGATACCCTGCAGCGCGTCGCCGCCGAGCACCACGGCGGCACGGGTGATCGGCGCCCGGTGACGTCCTCGGCGGGCACGTCACCGCCGGCTGGTACCAGGGCACCTGCGGTCCGCTTCGAGCGGATGAGCTTCCACTATCCGGGCAGCGACCGCGTCGTCCACGACGGACTCGACCTGGAACTGGCGGCCGGCCGATCGACGGCCATCGTCGGCGTCAACGGCACCGGCAAGACCACCCTGGTGAAGCTGTTGGCCAGGCTGTACGAGCCGACGCACGGGCGGATCACCGTCGACGGGCAGAGCATCGACACCCTGCCACTCGAGGGCTGGCGCCGGCAGCTCGGCGTCGTCTTCCAGGACTTCGTCCAGTACGAGCTGTCCCTGGCGGACAACATCGCCTTCGGCGCGCCGCACGTGCCCCTCGATCTGGACAGGGTGCGCTGGGCCGCGGAACGAGCGGATCTCGGCGAGCTGATCCGCGAACTACCGCAGAACTTCGACACAGTGTTGTCCCGCGCGTACCCCGGTGGCCGGGACCTGTCCGGCGGGCAGTGGCAACGGGTGGCCATCGCCCGATCCCTGTACGCGCTTTCGTCCGGTGCCCGCGTCCTCATCCTGGACGAGCCCACCTCCGCGCTGGACGTCCGGTCCGAGGCCGAGTTCTTCGACCATTTCGTGGAGATCACCCAGGGCGTCACGACGCTACTCATCTCGCACCGGTTCTCCAGCGTCCGCCGCGCCGATTCGATCGCCGTGATCGAAGACGGCCGTGTCCGGGAACAGGGCAGCCACGGCGCGCTCATAGCCTCCGGCGGCCGGTACGCCGAGCTGTTCGCGCTGCAGGCGGAACGGTTCGCCGCCGGCTTGGACGCGGACGGTGAGCCGTTCGATCCCGATGGCCGCGCTCACAACGACATCGGAGGACAACCGTGATCGAGGCCATGGCCGCCGGTGCCGAACTCCTGCGTCTTTCCTGGCGGCAGAGCCCTGCCAAGCTGACCGTGTCGATCGTGCTGAAGCTGGCCGGAGCGGTCACACTGCCGCTGTCCGCGACGGCGGTCGGCGTACTCACCGACGCGGTGGCGGCCGGCCGGCCCGCAAGGGCGATGGCAGCAGGGGCGGTTGCAGCCTTCTTCGTGGTCGGGGCGATCACCCTCGGCCACTTCGCGCACGTGCTCTACTTCGAGCTGGGTGAGATCAACTTTCTGCAGAAGGACCGCGAACTCATCCAGATGATCAATGGGTCGGACGGGCTGCACCATCTTGAGCGCGACGACTGCGCCGACCGGATGCAGGTGCTCCGGCACGACATGCGGCGCCTGAGCTACAGCAGCATGGAGGCGTTGCTCTCCACCCTCGGCCTCCTGGTCGGGATCGTGCTCACCGCAGTGCTGCTCGCCCGGCTGCATCCGTTGCTGCTCCTGCTTCCCCTCGCCGCCCTGCTTCCGTTGCTGACCGGACGCCGTGCCGAGGACACCCTCTGGCGTGGCCGGCAGCGGGCCGCCCGCACCACCCGGCGTGCCCGCCACCTCTTC
>JBDSAJ010000299.1:0-3232 GCA_039922235.1 Umezawaea sp. | reverse complement strand
GCAACGTCGCAGGCCACGATCGCGACCCGCGCGCCGAGGTCCGTGAGATCGCGGGCCAGGTCGTCGGCACCCGGAGCGTCCGGACCGCGCCTGCTGACCAGCAACAGGCTCTCGACGCCGTCACGGGCCAGCCACCGGGCGACCTGGCTGCCGAGGCCTCCGGTCCCACCGGTGACGAGCACCGTGCCGGCAGGCCGGAACTCGCTCCGGGCCGTGGCCGGGGCGTGCGCCAGGCGGCGCGCATACACGCCGGATGCGCGCACGGCGACCTGGTCCTCGTCGCCGGACGCGAGCACGCCCGCCACGCGGCGCGCGGTCGCGCGGTCCACGTCCTGCGGCAGGTCGATCAGACCGCCCCAGCGGCGCGGGTGTTCCAGGGAGACCACCCGGCCCAGACCCCACACCGCAGCCTGGACCGGGTTGGCGAGGTGGTCGGAGCGGCCGACGGACACCGCCGCGCGGGTCGCGCACCACAGCGGCGCCTCGACGCCCGCGTCGCCCAGCGCCTGGACCGCCGCGGTCGTCAGCGCCAGCCCGTCGTAGTCGTCGGCCAGCGCCAGCAGGGAGAGCACACCGGAGTACCGGATGTCGTCCGCGCGCAGGCGCTCCGCCAGTCCGGCGCGGTCCGCGTCGTCGACCTGGAGCAGGGTGATCGCGACACCGAGGCTCTCGACGACGGTGTCCACCCACTCGTCGACCCGCGGCACGAGGACCAGCCAGGGGCCCGCAAGAGTCGTAGTCATTCCGCTCAACGGCTTCCAGGTCACGCCGTAGCGCCAACCATCCACTGTGGACTGCTCGCGCCGCTTGCGGCGCCACGACGTCAGCGCGGGCACCATCGCGGTGACCGTGTCGTCGTCGAGGTCCAGCGAGGCGACGAGGGAGGCCACGTCCGCCCGCTCGACCGCGGACCAGAACTCGGCGTCCACGCCGTTCGGCTCGGCAACCACGGCCTGCGCGACGGCGTCGGGCCAGAAGCGCTGGTGCTGGAAGGGATAGGTCGTCAGGTCGATCCGATGGGCACCGCCCGCGAAGTACGCGGGCCAGTCCACGCCCACGCCGTGCACGTGCAGCCCGGCCACCGCGGCCAGGATCGCGGGCACCTCGGCGCGGTCGCGCCGCAGGGCGGGCAGGAGGACCCCGTCGACGGTCTCGCGGGCCAGGCCGCACAGGACGCTGTCGGGGCCGAGTTCCAGGAACGTGGTCACACCGGCCTCGCGCAGCGCGGCCACGTTGTCGGCGAACCGCACCGCGTCCCGCACGTGCCGCACCCAGTACTCCGGCGAGGTCACCTCACCGGACGCGACGATCGGGATCAGCGGATCGTGGAACGACAGACCCTCCACCACGGCCCGGAACTCGTCCAGGACCGGGTCCATGTGAGCCGAGTGGAACGCGTGCGACACCACGAGCTTCTTCGACTTCCAGGCCGCTGCGATCCCGAGCACCGCGTCCTCGTCACCGGCGAGGACCACCGACCGCGGGCCGTTCACCGCCGCGATCGACACCCCCTCCACGAGCAGCGGCAGCACCTCGGTCTCGGTCGCCTCGACCGCGACCATGACGCCGCCCGTAGGCAGCGCCCGCATGAGGCCCGCCCTCGCGGTCACCAGCGTGCAGGCGTCGGCCAACGACAACACGCCGGCCACGTGCGCCGCCGCGATCTCGCCGATCGAGTGCCCGGCCAGGAAGTCCGGCCGCACGCCCCACGACGAGACGAGCCGGAACAGCGCCACTTCCAGCGCGAACAGCGCGGGCTGGGTGTACCCGGTGTCGCTCAGCGGTTCCGGGTCCGCACCCCACATCACGTCCCGCAGCGGGCGGTCCAGTTCGGTGTCCAGGTGGGCGAGCACGGCGTCCAGCGCGTCGGCGAACACCGGGAACCGCTCGTACAGCTCGCGGCCCATGCCGAGCCGCTGCGAGCCCTGGCCGGAGAACAGGAACGCGGTCCGGCCGCGGGTCGCTGCGCCGCGCACCAGTCCCGCGTCGGGGAGGTCATCGCGCAGGGCGGTCAGCCCGCGCACCAGTTCCTCGTGGTCCCCTGCAACGACCGCGGCCCGGCGTTCGAAGGCCGAGCGGGAGGTGGCCAGCGAGAAGGCCAGGTCGGTGAGGTCCAGGTCGGTGTCGTCCCGCAGCACCGACAGCAGGCGCGCGGCCTGTGCCCGCAGTGCCTCGTCGCCCCGTGCCGACACCACGACGGGCACCGGCCCCGCAACGGCGACCACGGCGGGCTCCTCGCCCGGTGCGGCCTGTTCCAGGATGGTGTGCGCGTTGGTGCCGCTCAGCCCGAACGACGACACGCCCGCCCGGCGGGGTCGACCGGTGTCCGGCCACTCGGCCGGTTCGGTGAGCAGGTGGATCGCGCCGGTGCTCCAGTCCACGTGGGACGACGGGGTGTCGACGTGCAGCGTCTTCGGCACGACCCCGTGCTGAAGTGCCAGGACCATCTTGATCACGCTGGCGACCCCGGAGGCCATCTGCGTGTGCCCGATGTTGGACTTGACCGACCCGAGCAGCAGCGGGCGTTCCCGTTCCTGGCCGTAGGTCGTCAGCAGGGCCTGTGCCTCGATCGGGTCGCCGAGAGCGGTGCCGGTGCCGTGGCCGTCAACGACGTCCACGTCGGACGCGGCGAGGCGCGCGTTGGCCAGCGCCTGGCGGATCACCCGCTGCTGCGACGGCCCGTTCGGCGCGGTCAGGCCGTTGGACGCGCCGTCCTGGTTCACCGCGGAACCGCGCACCACCGCGAGCACCGGGTGCCCGTTGCGCCGGGCGTCCGACAGCCGCTCCACCAGCAGCAGGCCGACGCCCTCGGCCAGGGTCATCCCGTCGGCGGCGTCCGAGTACGCCTTGCAGCGGCCGTCCTTCGCGAGCGCCCGCTGCCTGCTGAACCCGACGAAGGCACCGGGGGTGGCCATGACGCTGACACCGCCGGCCACCGCCAGCGAACTCTCCCCGTTGCGCAGCGACTGGCAGGCGAGGTGCAGCGCCACCAGCGACGACGAGCACGCCGTGTCGAGGGTGACCGCGGGGCCTTCGAGGCCGAACAGGTAGGCCACCCGGCCGGACAGCACGCTGGACAGCGTGCCGGTGATCATGTGCCCCTCGGCGCCGTCCGCGGCGTTCGCCGCGCCCACCGAGTAGTCCTGGTAGCTCGCGCCGATGAACGTGCCCGTCGAGCTGCCGCGCAGCGTGTGCGGGTCGATGCCCGCCCGCTCGACGGCCTCCCACGTCG
>JBDSAJ010000298.1:0-18417 GCA_039922235.1 Umezawaea sp. | reverse complement strand
AACGGCAGGTGCACGAGCGGTCGTCGCCGCACCGGCTGTGGTCGGCGACCGAGGTCTGGGAGCTGACGCCGCTGCTCGGCGGGTCGGGCGGGCGCGGCATGGACGCGCTGCTGCGGTCGTGGCGGCGGACGATGGACCGGGTGGGCACCGCCGAGCCGGACTCGTCCTGCGTGGTGACGTGGCCGAGCCGTGACACCGAGGCGACGAAGGCGTTCCTGGACCACGGCATGGTGCCGCTGTCGGTGATCGCGGTCCGGCGCCACACAGGTCACCCGAACGGGGGGCCGCCACCCACGCTGCGGATCCGCCGGGCCACGCCGAAGGACCTGGACTCGGTGCTCCAGCTGGCGCTGGCCGAGCTGCACTACTCGTCGCTGGTCGGCTCGACCGTGGCACGGCCGGAGGCGATCGTGCTCAAGCGCCGGACGCTGGCCGAGCGGCTCGCGTCGGGCGGCCCCGCGTGGCTGGCCGAGCGGGACGGCATCGCGGTGGCGCTGGCGGAGTGCGCGGTCGTGTCGTCGGAGCCGGGGAACTGGACGTCGACCCGCCTGCCGCACGGCCGGTGGGGGTACGTGAACTGCCTGTCCGTGCTGCCGGGCGCCAGGGGTGCCGGGATCGGGCAGCAGCTCATGGCGTTCGCGCACCGCGAGCTGCAGCGGCTCGGCACGGTCGGCACCTACCTCTACTACAACCCGCCGAACCCCCTCTCCTCGGTGTTCTGGCCGCGACAGGGCTATCGTCCACTGTGGACCGTGTGGGAAGTTCGCCCGGCCTTCGCGCTGCGCTGAGAAGTCCGTTTCGCGAGGTTGCCGAGAACGTCACACCTCCTCCGGTTGCGAGGCGCTCCCCCGCGGGCCACTATTTGAACTGACCAGTCAGTTCAAGGAGGCATCGGTGGAGATCCACGCCAAGAGCGTCGGCGTAACGGGGGCGCACGGCCCCCTGTTGCGGCCGACCACCCTGCGGATCGGCACCGGCGAGTTCGTGCTCGTCGCGGGCGAACCCGGCGCGGGCCACACCGCTCTCGGCCTCGCACTGTCCGGCAGACTGCGGCCCAGTAGCGGCTCGGTGCTGCTCGACGGCATCGACACTCCCTCCGAGCTGCGCAAACGGGTCGCCCTCGTGGACGCGCCGGAGGTCAACGAGCCCGAGGCCGCGCTGAAGCTGAGCACCGTCATCGGCGAGGAACTGGCCATGGTCGGCAAGCGCAGCGGGCGCAAGGCCGTCGCGGACTGGCTGGTCGAGCACGGCGCCGACGAGCACGCGGGACGGCGCTTCGAGCACGTGCCCGCGGACCTGCGGTGCGCGCTGCTGCTGGAACTGGCCGCCGCCCGGCCCGGCGTCACGACGCTCATCCTCGACTGCCCCGACCGCTACCACGGCACCCCCGAGGCGTGGCTGGCGCTGGCCAGGGCGCGGGTCACCGAGGAGCGGTCGGTCGTCGTGCTCTGCTCGACCAGCACCGCGCGGCTGCTGGACGTCCCCACCGCGCGGCTGGGCGAGGACAACACCCCCGAAGAAGAACCAGAAGAAGCAACCGTGGAAGTACAGGAGACGACGGCGTGACCGCGATTCGGATGGCGCTCAACGAACTGCGCCGGGTCAGCTCCGGGACGCTGCCCAAGCTCGCCCTGCTGGCGCTGGCACTCGTGCCGCTGCTCTACGCGTCGCTCTACCTGTACGCCAACAAGGACCCGTACGCGAACCTGAAGCACGTGCCCGCGGCGCTCGTCGTGGCCGACAAGGGCACCGACCAGCTGCACGCGGGCCGCGACGTGGCCGAGGAACTGGTCAAGGGCAACCGGTTCGACTGGCACCAGGTGAACGAGGACGAAGCCGAGAAGGGCGTTCGCGACGGCACCTACACCTTCGCGCTGACCCTGCCCGAGGACTTCTCGCAGGCACTCTCCTCCTCCGGCGCCTTCACCCCGCGCCAGGGCGTGATCACGCTGACCACCAACGACGCCAACAACTACCTCGGCAGCACGATCGCGAACCAGGTCGTGGCCGAGGTCCGCCGGTCGGTGTCGGTGAAGGTCGGCGCGGAGGCCGCGGACAAGCTGCTGCTCGGCTTCTCCACGATCCGGCAGAAGACCGCCGAGGCCGCCGACGGCGCCACGAAGCTCGCCGAAGCGCAGCAGACCGCGCTGTCCGGGACGCAGCAGCTCGTCGACGGCGCGACGCCGCTGGCGAACGGCGCGAGCACCCTGGCGAACGGACTGGACCAGTTGCGGACGCAGACGAAGGACCTGCCGCTCAAGTCGCAGCAGCTCGCGAACGGCGCGAAGCAGGTGTCCGACGGCAACGAGACGGCCGCCGTGACCGCCGAGGACTACGCCGCGAAGGCGCAGGTGCTCGTCGACGGGCTGGCCCAGGCCAACGGTGACATCGCGGCGAAGCTGCGGGCCGGGGGGATGACCGAGGAGGACGTGCAGAAGGTGCTGGTCGCGCTGGGCCAGGCCAAGGCCCCGATCGACGACGCCAACGGCAAGGTCCAGGGCGCGGCCGGGCAGCTCCGGCAGCTCGCCAACGGCGCCAAGCAGGTGTCCGACGGCGCCGCCCAGCTCGCGGCCTCGACGCCCGCGATGACCGACGCGATCGGCAAGCTCGACGACGGCGCGGGCACCCTCGCGTCCGGCGCGGCGCAGTTGCGCGACGGCACGACCAAGCTGCGCGACGGCGAGCAGCAGCTCGTCGACGGCACGACGAAGCTGCGGGACGGGCTCAACGAGGGCGTCGCGCAGATCCCGAACCCCGACGACCCCACCCGCGAGTCGACCGCGAACACCATCGGCGACCCGGTGAACGTGCGCGGCGTCAGCCAGACCGCCGCGGGCACCTACGGCGCTGGCCTCGCCCCGTTCTTCCTCGGCCTCGCCACGTGGATCGGCGCGTTCGTGCTGTTCCTGCTGCTGCGGCCGCTGTCCCGGCGGGCGCTGGCCGCCGGCCAGTCCGCGGTGCGGGTCGCGGTCGGCGGCTGGCTGCCCGGCGCGCTGCTCGGCATCGCCCAGGTGATCGTGATGTATTCCGTCGTCACGCTGATCGTGGACATCCGGCCGAGCGACCCCGTCGGCACGCTGGCGTTCCTGTTCCTGGTGTCGATGACGTTCGTCGCGATCCTGCACGCCCTCAACGCCCTGCTGGGCGCGGTCGGCAAGTTCGTCGGGCTGGTGCTGCTGATCCTCCAGCTCGTCAGCGCCGGTGGCACGTTCCCGTGGCAGACCATCCCTGAACCGCTGTACCCGTTGCACTACGGTTTGCCCATGGGCTACGCGGTGGACGGCCTGCGCCACCTCATGTACGGCGGCGAACTGGGCGGCGTCGGGAACGACGCGCTCGTGCTGGTGGCGTACCTCGTCGGCGCGCTGGCGGTGACGACGTTCGCCGCCTACCGGCAGAGGGTGTGGACACCATCGCGGTTGAAGCCGGAACTCGTGCTGTGACCACCCGCCGCACCCCGACCAAGCAGAAGCTGTTCGACGCGGCGCTCAAGCTCGTCGGCGAACGCGGTGCGGCCTCGGTGACGGTGGACGAGATCGCCGCCGAGGCCGGGGTCGCGAAGGGCACCGTCTACTACAACTTCGGCAGCAAGGACGCGCTCGTCGACGCCCTGCTGCGGCACGGCGTCGACCTGCTCGCCGCCCGGCTGCGGCCCGCGGAGGAGCGGTCCGCGACCGAGGACGCGCTGGCGGCGCTGGTCGACGGGATGCTCGGCTTCTTCGCCGAGTACCCCGCTTTCGGCCAGTTGCTCGTCAGCGAACTGTGGCGCACACCGGGCCAGTGGCACGGCACGCTGAGCCTGCTGCGCGACGACATCGTGTCCATCGTGAAGGCGCAGATGCAGCGGGTGCACGACGCCGGCCGCCTCCCCGAAGGCGTCCAGGTCGGCACGGCGTCCGCCGCGCTGTTCGGCACGCTGCTGGTGATCGCGCTGGACTGGCAGGTGTTCCAGCCCGACCGGTCACTGGCCGAGGTGCGCGAGTCCGTGCTGCTGCTGGTGCGCGGGCTCGGCCCCGCTCAGGGGTAGTCGACCGCAACGTACGGCGTGATCACACCGACCCCTGCGCGTGGTGGATCGGGATGTGCGCCTCGACGGGGACGAGTTGGCCCTCGGTGATCTGCCTGATGATCCGGATGACGAGGACGGCCGCGACGACGCCCAGCACGGCGATCAGGGTCGAGAAGACCGCGGTGGTCCGGAACTTGTCCGCGGAGAAGTCGTCGCCGAGGTAGAGCCGCAGGACGACCCGGCCCAGGTACAGCTTGGTGATGAACGCGGCCCACCACCAGCGGACCACGGTGCCGGGGAGTCGGGTGCTCGGCCGGTAGACGTCCTGGACGACCTGGTAGGGGAACCAGAGGCTGATCACCGGGATGAACCAGCCCCAGCCGACCCACACGGTCGTCCGGCGGTGCCCCGCCTTGCCGTAGAGGACCTCGCTGTTGCGGCGGGCGAACCAGAGCCACACGATGAACACCACGCCCGCGGCGACCACGGTCGCGGAGTCGGACAGCCCCGTCAGCGCGGCGACCGAGTCGGCCGTCGCCAGGTCCGCCTCGGTCACCCCCGCCGCCTCGTCGAGGTAGTCGGCCACGACGCCGTAGCTGAACCAGTCCGACCAGGCGGACGCGATCGAGGTGAGCACGGACAGGCCGATGAGGACGGACGCGGCGATGCCGAGCCCCCTGATCGACTTGACCGCGCCGCGGACGGGCTGGTGCCACGGTTGGGACATAGGTTTCCCCCTGGACTCAGGCGGCGAACGCGTCGCCGAAGAACTTCGAGTGAGCAGGGGGAGCCCAGGCCCCGCGGTCGGCGCTGTGCGCTGACCGCGGTCTTGTGGGTGCACCGCGAGAATCCCCCCAGAACGGCATCCCCCCGGATGCCGAGCGGAAGGTTAGCCCATCGCCGGGAATCCACCACGCCTTTTGCCGACGAGGGGGCTGAACGGACGCAGCGGCCGTACGGTGGCACCGGTTCGCACGCCGGTGCCACCACCGATTTCGTCAGCCGCTCATCCCTTCACCAGACGCCCACCTCGCCGACCTGGTGCGTCGACGGCGGCTTGCCCTCCAGCGCCCGGTGCACGGCGGCGAGCACGCCCTCGGACGTCTCCTTGTGCGAGAGCCAGCGGGTGCCGGCGCCGTGCTTCACGTGGCCGAGCACGACCTGCTGGGTGGGGTGGCCGTCGATCACCGGCTCGGGCAGGCCGTGGACGCGGTGGACGGCGCCCGAGTCGTGCACCTCCACGACGGGAGCGTGCGGGGCGAGCAGGGGTGCCACGGCGCGCAGCACGGAGTCGCGGTAGGTCGAGTGCACCCACGCGACCAGCAGGTCGGCGGGGCCGTCGAGCGCGGCGCGGACCCGGTCGGCCAGTTCGGCGGGCCGCGCCCAGTCGGCCGCGATCTCGTGCGGGCGCGCGGTTTCCGCCGCCCCGGTCGTCCGGTGGCCCTGTGGCACGAGCGCAGCCCTCGCGGCCATCCCGAACCGCGGTCTGCGGCTGGGCAGGACGACCTTCCAGCCGTCCGCCAGCAACGCCGACGCGCACCCGGCCAGCATCCCGGTTCCGCCCAGCACCAAAGCGATCCGCTCCGTCATCGCACCGACTCCTCGTCGAGTCCGGCCGCGTGGCGCAGCGGGCCCGCGCGCCACCGGTCAACGTCCTTCTGCCCGCGCAGCCGCACGATCGCCAGCCGCGCGCCGTGCTCCCCGTCGAGCACGGCCGTCATCTTGTGCCGCATCCTCCCGTGTGAACTCCACGCCCACCGCCACAGGTGCTCACGGTCGGTGAAGACCGTGTGCAGGGGCGGTTCGTAGTTGCCGTTCCACAGGTGCTGCCCCGCGAGCCTGCGGCGGACCGTGCGCACGACCAGCCGCCGCATCACGACGCGGCGGGGGAAGTCGAGCCACACCAGCGTGTCCGCCTCGGCGAGCAGCAGCGGCCGCACGCCGGCGTACTGGTACTCCGTCGTCCACGCCGGACCGCGTGCGAACCGCCGCACGTCGGCCTCGAACTCCGGCCTTGGAGTCCACTGTGGACCGTGATACAGCGAGTCCATCTCCACGTAGGAAAGCCGCAGCACGGAGGCGATCGCGCTCGCCAGCGTCGACTTCCCAGCACCCGAGGTCCCGGCGACGAGCACCCGCCGGGGCGGGTGCGGCAGCAGGTCCGACGGTCCGAGTAACGGCACGGCAAGAGGCTACCTCCGGACACCGACAAACAACCGGTCGTCCAGACTGGCCCCATGGGAATTCCGGTGGTCCTCGACTGCGATCCGGGGCACGACGACGCGATCGCGATCCTGCTGGCGGCCGGTGACCCGGCGCTCGACCTGCTCGGCATCACGACGGTGGCGGCGAACCAGACGCTGGAGAAGGTGACGCTGAACGCGCGGCGCGTGTGCACCGCCGCGGGCATCACCGCGCCGATCGCGGCGGGCAGCGCGAAACCGCTGGTCAGGCCGTTGCGGATTGCCGACGACATCCACGGCGCCTCCGGCCTGGACGGGCCGGAGTTCGGGCCGCCGACCGCTGTCGTGGTGGACGAGCACGCGGTCGACCTGCTGCACCGGCTGCTGCCCGCGACGGTGATCGCGACCGGCGCGCTGACGAACATCGCGCTGCTGCTCACCCGGTACCCCGAGGACGCCGCGCGCATCCACGAGGTCGTGCTGATGGGCGGGTCGACCGGGCGCGGCAACATCACCCCGTACGCCGAGGCGAACATCTACGTCGACCCAGAGGCCGCGGCGATCGTGTTCGGCAGCGGCGTGCCGGTGACGATGGTCGGCCTCAACGTCACCCACCAGGCGCTGGTGACACCGGACGTGGTGGCGCGGCTGGACGCGCTGGGGCCGCTCGGCCGGACGTGCGCGGAGCTGATGACGTTCTTCGGCGAGACCTACCGGACGATGTTCGGCTTCGCCACGCCGCCGCTGCACGACCCGGTCGCGGTCGCGCGGGTGATCGACCCGGCGCTGGTGGAGTGCGTGGACGCGCACGTCGAGATCGAGCTGACCGGCACGCACACCCTGGGCGCGACCGTGGTCGACCTGGACGGCTACCGGGGCCTCGCGCCCAACGCGAAGGTGGCTGTCGGGCTCGACGTCGACGCGTTCTGGGACCGGGTCGTCGCCGCTATCGCGCGGCTCGGCTGATCGACGCGACCAGGTCCTCGTGGGTGGGCGCGCCGAACGCCCAGCCGACCGGGAAGTCGAAGTGGACGACGCCGTCGGCGTGGGCGATGCGCGCGCCGGGCATGACGCCGCGGACCAGCCGCATCATCGCGGTGTTCTCGGGCAGGATGTCGCCGTGCAGCCGCAGGTAGCCGAGTCTGCCCGCCAACTCGGCGATCTCGGTGAGCAGCAGCCTGCCGACGCCGCGCCGGTGCCAGCGGTCGACGACCGCGACCGCCACCTCGGCGGTCCCCGGACCGGTGCGGACCAGCCGGGCGATGCCGATGGGCTCCCCCACCACCAGTGCGGTCACGGCCGCGTGGCGGTCGCCGTCGACATCGGTCAGCTGGTCGCGGAAGGACTTGGTCAGCCTCGGCATCGGGGCGTGGAACCGCAGGTAGCGACTGTGGGCGGAGAGTCCGTCGAACACCGCGTCGACGGCCGCGGGGGCGCTGCAGCGGTCGAGCGCGTGCACGCTGGGACCGATCATGGCGACCGCCTAGTTGAGTTCGGATTCAGAACGCCACCTTAGCTGAGTCTGAATTTCGAACGCAAGCGTATTCTGGTGGGATGGCACACGCGAAGCTCGCCGACCCGCAGTGCACCATCTCGCGCTCCGCCGCGCTGCTCGGCGAGAGGTGGACCCTGTTGCTGCTGCGCCAGGTCTTCCTCGGCACCCGCCGGTTCGAGGACTTCCAGACCACGATGGACATCTCCCGCAGCGTCCTGACCGAGCGGCTGGCGGAACTCGTGGACGAGGGGGTGCTGCGCCGGGTCGCGTACAAGGACGCCCGCACCCGCTACGAGTACCGGCTCACCGACAAGGGCCGCGCCCTCTACCCCGTGATGATGGCGCTGCGCGACTGGGGCTCGCAGTGGATGCCGCCCGTCGACGGTCCGTCGTTCGAGCTGCACCACCACGACTGCGGCGGCGAGGTGCGCGCGAAGGTGGAGTGCACGGGGTGCGGCGCGGAACTGACCGCGCGGGATGTGCTCGTCACCACGGTGAATCGGGGATGACGTAAATCGCACCCCTGCACGAGCAATGCTCCCCCATACTGGCCGAACACATCTTTGGGGGGAACAAACAATGACGAGTTCCGAGCCGCAGGACACCCCTGTCCCGGTGACGTTCCCGGTGCTGGAACCGTACCAGCCGCCGGCTCAGGCGCAGGCCTTCTACCAGCAGGAACAGCCCGCACCGGTAGTGCCTCCGCCGCCGCGCAAGAAGACGGCGGTCATCGTGCTCTCGGTGCTGCTCGTGCTGTTCTTGAGCACCGCCGGTGCTTTCGGCGTCCTCTACTTCGACCAGAAGCAGGAAAGCTCGCGACTGACCGAGCAGGTCGCCAAGAAGGACGCCGAACTCGCCGACTCCGCCAAGAAGGTCAAGGACACGGGGAATGACCTGACCAAGGCGAAGGACGCGACCAAGATCGCCGAGGACGCGCAGAAGCGGGCCGAGGACGAGGTGGGGCTCTCGACGAAGTGCCGCGACGCGGCCCGGAAGTTGCGCGAAGCGGCCATGGCCAACGACGAGGGCAAGGGCACCGCCGCGCTGATGGACCTCTTCACCGCCTGCTAGCGAACGCGTGGTGCGCTTCGGCACCGAACAGCACGAAGCGCACCACCCGCACCGATCCGACGGGTTCGCGCACCGCGGCCATGGCGATCTCGGCGGCCGACTCCAGCGGCCACCGGTAGACGCCCGTGGAGATCGCCGGGAACGCCACCGTCTCGGCCCCCAGTTCGGCCGCGACCAGCAGCGAGTTGCGGTGGCACGCGGTCAGCAGCGCGGACCGGTCCTCCTCGGCGGAGTAGACCGGCCCGACCGTGTGCACGACCCACTCGGCGGGCAGCCGCCCGGCCGTCGTGGCCACGGCCTGCCCGACCTTCAGCCCACCCCCGAGGTGAGCCGCGCGCAGCGCCCGGCACGCGGCCAGGATCTCCGGCCCGCCGCGGCGGTGGATCGCGCCGTCGACACCGCCGCCGCCGAGCAGCGACGAGTTGGCCGCGTTGACCACGACGTCCACGTCCTGCGTGGTGATGTCACCCTCGACGACCTCGATCTCCATGCCGTCAGCCTGCCAGCGAGGCCAGGTGGCGGCACAGCACGGTGGTCATGACCGCGGGCGTCGTCAGGTCCGGTTGCAGCACCGCGTTGACCGCGAGCCCGTCGAGCAGTGCGGCGAGGCGTTCGGTCTCGACGTCCAGGTCCAAGTCGGCGGGGAGTGCGCCGTGCGTGGCAGCCCTGACGAGGACCTTGCCCACGACCATCCGAACGCCCTGGTGCAGCCGCAGCGCCGACGGCCGCAGCGAGGGCCGGGTGCGGGCGGCGGTCACGAACGCCAACCAGATGACGGACTCGTCGTGCCGGTCGGCGTCCAGCGGCAGCAGTTCGCCCAGCAGTGCCTCGACCAGCGGCGCGCGCTCCGCGGACGTGCCCGCCGCGCGAATCCGCTCCGCCCCGGCCCGCAGCCGGGCCTCGACGCGGTCCTCCAACTCCCGGAGCGCGAACACGAGCAGCTCGTCGTGGCTGTCGAAGTAGTGCCGGACCGAGCCGATCGCCAGACCGGCCTCGTCGGCGACGTTGCGCAGCGACGCCTGCTCGACGCCTTCCCTGCGGACCACGCGGAACAGCGCGTCCACGACGGCGCGGCGGCGGACTTCGGCATCGACGATCCTGGGCACTCCCCTTTTTAGCACAGGCATGCTACTTTAAGTAGCACAGTCATGCTAAATCAGAGGGGGCAACATGATCACGTGGGTGCTGATCGTCATCGGGGTGGTGGCGGTCGTCGTGCGGCGCACGCTCGGCGAGCCGGTCGACCTCCGCGACCTGGCCGTGCCGCCGCTCGTGCTGGTCGGGATCGGCGGCTACGCGCTGACCAAGGCGGACCTCGGCGCGGTCGACGTGCTCTGGCTGGTCGTCTGCTCGCTGGTCGGCCTGGCGATGGGCGTGCTGCGCGGCTCGTCGGTACTGGTGTTCACCCGTGACGGGCGCCTGTGGCAGCGCTACACGCCAAGCACGTTCGGGTACTGGGCGCTGTCGCTCGCGGTCAACCTCGCCATCGGCTACACCGCGTCCCTCTACACCGACGCCCGGCCGATCACGCTGTCGATCGGCGTCGGCCTGCTCGGCGAGGCGGTCCCGGTCGCCCTGCGCTTGAGCAGGTCGGCGCTCGGCGTCGCACCGAGATAACCCGATCGATCGGGCGCGAAAGTATCGTCACCGCCACCGACGAGGTGTGGGGAGTGGTCGTGCTGGGAGCGCTCGGGCTGAGTCCCGCCGAGGAACGGATCTACCGAGCCGTCGTCAGCGGCTACCGCAGCGACGCGGACGCGATCGCCGAAAGCCTCGGCGCGCGCCGCAGCGAGGTCACGTCGACGCTGAAGACGTTGCTGGCCAAGGGCCTCGTGACCCGAACGGACGGCAGCTACTCGGCCGCGCCGCCGGACGTGCTGCTCGGCCCGATGCTGGTGAAAGGCCAGGCCGAACTGGAACAGGCGCGCGCCGCGGTGTCGCAACTCGCGGAGCAGTACCGGGGCGGCGCGCGGCGACGTGACTCGGCCCGGCTGGTCGACGTGGTGACCGGCGCCGAGGCGATCCGGCACCAGCTGCTCAGCCTCCAGCGCGGAGCCCGCGAGGAGATGCTCTGGTTCTGCCGCAAGGCACCGATCGCGATGTCCTCGCCGGAGAACGACGAGGAGGCGAAGGCGCTGGCACGGGGCGTGCGCTACCAGGCCGTGTTCGAGACGGCGCTGCTGGAGGAACCCGGTGAGCTGAAGGAGGTCGTCGACTCGATCCGCAACGGGCTGATCGGCCGGTCACTGCCCGCGCTGCCGGTGCGACTGGCCATCGCGGACCGCAAGATCGCCCTGTGCCCGCTGGTCACCGACGACGCGACCGGCGAGCCGACCGCCGCGCTGGTGATGGAGAGCAGCCTGCTCAGCGCGCTCATCGCCCTGTTCGAGAGCTACTGGGAACGCGCGATCCCACTGCGGATCGACGGCGGGACCGACGTGCCGCTGACCCCGGACGAACGGCAGCTGCTGTCACTGCTGCTCGCCGGGGTCGGCGACAAGTCGATCGCCACCCAGCTCGGGATCAGCGGCCGAACCCTCCAGCGCCGCCTGCAGGACCTCATGCGGAGGGCGAACGCGCAGAGCCGGATGCACCTCGCGTGGCGGGTCAACGAACTGGGCTGGCTCGGCGGCGCGGACTGGTAGTCAGCGCAGCGGGAGCCGGTGCACGCCGCTGGCCATCGTGCCCGCGAACAGCCACGCGCCATCCGGCGACACCAGCACCGACCGCACTTCGTGGTCCGCGGGCTGGTTGGGCAGCACCTGCCAGCGCTTGCCACCGTCGGTGCTCCTGAGCACGCCCTGCCCAGCCACCTCCCAGTCCCGCGAGCCCGCGAACACCGTGCCGTCACGGGAGAACGCCACCGATGTGTAGAACAGCGCGGGCGCCCCAACAGCGTCGGCGAACGACTTCCCGGCGTCATGGCTGACCTTCAGCACACCGTCGCCGACGGCAACCACGTGCGCCGGGTTTCTCGGATCGACCGCGACCGCCTCAACCCGCCCGTCGAACGCCTTGGCCAACGGCAAATCAGGGCCAGTGCTGAGGTACAGCCCGCTGACGTCCGCGATCCACACCGACCCGACCGGCCGCGTCGGGTCGATGGCCAGCCCGTTCACCCCGCTCAACTCGCTGTCGTGCAGCGACGTGAAACTTCGCCCACCGTCCGCACTGGCGTACAGGGCGGGCGCGAGGTACGCCCCGGTGTAGACCCTCGTCGGGTCCTTCGGATCCGCGATCACCGAGTGCGAATTGCCGGGGAACGACGCCGAGAACTCCCACGTCCGCCCACCGTCAGCCGACCGCTCGACCGCGAAGCACTCGCCGGGGCAGTAGGTGTTGCGAGCCCGCAGCACATCGTTCCCCTTGCCCGGCAACGCTTCCAGCGCGTTCACCGAATTGCCGATGGTGTGCGGGATCTTCCCGGTCCACCCCCAGTCCTGGTACCCGTCGCCGAGGACGCGCCGCAGCGGCGCGGTAGAGCGGTAACTGCCGGTCGGCGTGCCCGCGACGAGCGCGGACCCCACGACGGCGAGCGCGTTCACCGCCGTGTCGGGAACACCGATGCGCTGGAAGTCAACGGAGTCACGGGTCGTGAAGATGCCCGCGGTGGCAGCGACGACCTGCACGTCCGGCCGATCGGGAAAACTGCCGACCTCGCTGTAGACGTCGACCTTGTCGAACGCGGGCTTCGCCTTCCACGTACGGCCGAAATCCCGGCTGATCCACAGGTTCTTCGCACCACTGCCGTCAGGCGACCCCTCGATCGTCTGCACCTGAACCTCACCGGCGGGGCCGACACCGATGTACGGCACCGCATCACCCGACTTCCACGGCCCCGTCACCGCCCGCCACGTCCGGCCGTGGTCGGTCGACAGCACACCACCGCTGAAGATGCCCGCGGCCACCACGACACCGTCACCGACCGACAACGAGTCCACCGACAACTCGACGGGCAACTTCCTAGCCTGCTCCGGCTTCCCAGTCGCGTTGACGATGACGTGAATCCCAGCCCCAGTCCCGATGTACAGATCACGATCGTCCAACCCGAGCTGCCGAACACCCTTGGGCGACCCTGGCACCAGCTTCCAGTGCGAACCACGATCAGAACTGACATACACCCCTTCATCACCCGCCGCGAACACCACCTGCCCAGTCCGCGACACCACCAGGCTGGTAAATCCGGCAGGCGTGTCGAACACCGACCGGAACGACCGCCCACCATCCCGACTGCGCAACACGAACCCCCGCTCACCCCCTTGCGGGACAGCGGCCACGTACACCAGGTCCGGATCCCGCGGATCAGCCGCGATCTGCCGACCAGCCGCCGCTGGAAGATCCAATCCCACCGGCGCACGCCAAGTCCGACCACGATCGTCGGTCCGATAGACGTTGCGCCCGGTAACCGTCAACACGTACAACCGCGACGGCATGGCACGGGTAAAGGCAAGATCCCCACCCCCGGCATTGGGCCCCATCGACAACCACTGCCGACCAGACCCAACGTCGACCGACACCGCCGAAGCGGACCCGACCACCCCGACCACCACACCCACCGCAACTGCGAGAGCCGCCAGCTTCCAAGTGTTCCGGTACATGACCACAGCCTCCTGACCCCACCACCCGCCGTCACTACTCCCGCGCCGGCACAACCGCGACACGTCGCAACTGCGCCACAGCGCGTCTCAGTTCGCGGGGCGGGTTGAGCAGCAGAGGACGGGGGCAAGTTGGAAGGGCAGGAACGGCGATGACCGGGATAGGCGCTGACAGAGCCGTCGTCGTCAGCGACGACCAGGAACCACCAGCCTGCGGAGCCTCCTGACGACCCACCACAGTGCCAAGAACACCGCTTTAGCGGCGGCAGCCGCACTTCCCTCCCCGCCCCGATCCGAAGCGCCCTTCATGCCTTTTGAGCTTTGTCAAGGCATCTTTCCCGCCTTGACAAAGCTCAAAAGGCATCGAGACAATTACGCGAGCGGCGTGGGGTGACCGCGACGGCCGGCGAGCCAGCCAAACATGACCAACCAAGGGTCCCCCGATCAGGAAGACCCCCCGACACACACGCTACGACGAGGGTCCGACAATTTCGGCCGCCCAAGCGCAGGTTCATTTTCTCAATGACCACTGCGGGTCGAGACATGAGTCCGAACGTGGCCGCACGAACGGCACGGCTGCGGCACCACAGCACGACCTTAGGTCCTATGCGGACTCAGCGGCGATGTCCTCGATGCCGATCCGCCACCAGCTGTCGCCGACGCGGACGTGCAGATCAGCACCTCGGCCGACCACCTGTGCCGTCTGCGGCAGCAGCTGCCCGTCGGGTTGAACGAGCCGGTACTCCCCGGTGACGTGAAACCGGTCGTCTCCCAGCTCACCGACGACCATCCGATCACGATAGGGCCCGTAACCGCCGTACAGCGCGACGCGGGAACCACCTACGGCAATGGCCCTGGCTCCGTGAACGTCGTTGTGCCATCCGGTGACGATGTCGTTGTGGATCCGCACAATGGGGAAGTCGTCGTAGTAGCTGGCCCACGTGGTGCTGTCATCGACGTTGAGCGCGTAACAGTCGCTGATCGCGCCCCCCACGCCTTCGAAGTCGCCCGGAAAGTGCCACTCCTGAGCGAAGGCAGCGGAAAACCGGGTCAACCCGCACGACCCCATGGGAGGCTCACCGCCTGCCTCGCCCCAGCCGTAGTTGCCGTAGACCCCTTCGTCGAAGTAGCCCACCCACACCTCGCCCCGGCGGGTGGTCTGCACGTGTTCGATGCCGTCACCCAGGGTCTGCTCGGTCAGTACCGCTCCGGTGTGGTCGTACACGATCGCGTTGCGGTCAGGGCCGTCCGGCCGCAACCGGCACCGCGCGCCCACGACCAGGACCTGACCGTCGGGCAGCGGCTGCACCGAGGGGTGCGCCAGCGGAAGACCGGCGATGTGAGTGGCGATCACGCTGCCCGGCACGTGCACCGTCACTCGGGCTGCTGCCGGCCGCGACGACCTGGAGTCGGGGAACGAAGCCCCTCCCGGCTGCGTCGTCGACGACGTCAGCGCCGCGAGGTCCGCGGCCGCCGACCACAACGCCACGACCTCGCCCGCCGGGCCCACCGACGCGGACACGCGCACGTCGCCCTGCTGTGGCGGCACGAGCTGCGCGTGGTGCCGGGCCCGAACCGCAGGCAGTGCCAGCACCTCGGCACGCCGTGCCGCATCCCGCTGCTCACGTTGACTCGCCCAGTCTTCGTCCACCGGCGCATTCGACCATGCCGGCAGTGGTGGGGCCCACCACATTTCACGTGCTCGGCGCGGGTTCGCACGCGCCCAGTCGTCGACGTGGAAGGGCGACACGACGCGTGCGCCGCCACCTCTGCCGGCAACTGCTCATCGGTCAGGCCGAGTCAGCTGCCGCACACTCCGCCGGCCCGGCGAACCGGTGGTCGTAGCGCTGGAGATGCCCGGCAAACTCGCCCGACACCTGCGCGGCTGCTCACATCAGCTGCGTCGATCGTAGAGGCGCTGTTTCAGGTCCATGTCACGCAGGCGGTGGCCCAGCAGGTCGGGGGCGCGCCGGCCCCGCCGCACCGAGCAGCCGCCACCCGCAGAAACGCCCAGACAACCCGGCCAAGCACGCTAGCCCCGCCACACCGAGCAACCATCACCCGCAGAAACCGCCCAGCCACCAAACCACCGCGCCCCTAATGCGCGGCGTCGTCCCAAGACCGGCCGACTCCCACCGAA
Organism: Umezawaea sp.; assembly: GCA_039922235.1. Lineage (GTDB taxonomy): Bacteria > Actinomycetota > Actinomycetes > Mycobacteriales > Pseudonocardiaceae > Umezawaea. The sequence continues at coordinate 2,924 of JBDSAJ010000298.1, read as the reverse complement.
ACCTCCAACGGCACCGAAAGCTCGTAAGCCTTCCCCATGTGCTCCCGCACCAGGGCTTCGACCGCTTCCCTCTCCCCCTCAGCCACTTCCAGCACCAGCTCGTCGTGGACCTGCAACAACATCCGCGTCCGCAGCCCGGCATCCTGCAACGCCCGGTACACGCCGAGCATCGCCACCTTGATGATGTCCGCCGCACTCCCCTGGATGGGCGCGTTGAGCGCCATCCGCTCAGCCATCTCCCGCCGCTGCCGGTTGTCGCTGTTCAGGTCGGGCAAGTACCGGCGACGGCCGAGGATCGTCTCGGTGTACCCGTCCTTCGAGGCCTGGACGACGATCTGCTGGAGGTAGTCCCGCACCCCGCCGAACCGGGCGAAGTAGGCGTCCATCTGGTCGCGCGCCTCCTCGGCCGGGATGCGCAGCTGCTGGGCCAGCCCGTAGACCGAGAGGCCGTAGGCCAGGCCGTAGGACATCGCCTTGACCCGGCGGCGCATCTCGCCGTTGACCTCGCTCGTCGGCACCGAGAACGCCTGCGACGCAACGTAGGTGTGCAGGTCCTCGCCGCTGTTGAACGCCTCGATGAGGCCCGCGTCCTTGGACAGGTGCGCCATGATCCGCATCTCGATCTGGCTGTAGTCGGCGGTCATCAGCTCCGCGTAGCCGTCTCCGACGACGAACGCCTCGCGGATCCGCCTGCCCTCGTCGGTGCGGATCGGGATGTTCTGCAGGTTCGGGTCGGTGGAGGAGAGCCTGCCGGTCGCCGCGATCGTCTGGTGGAACGTGGTGTGGATGCGGCCGTCGTCCGCGACCGACTTCAACAGTCCGTCCACAGTGGACTTCAGCCGGGTCACGTCCCGGTGTGCCAGCAGGTGTTGGAGGAACGGGTGCTCGGTCTTCTCGAAGAGGTCCTGGAGGGCCTCGGCGTCGGTGGTGAAGCCGGTCTTCGTCTTCTTGGTCTTCGGCATGTTCAGCTCGTCGAAGAGCACCACCTGGAGCTGCTTCGGCGAACCGAGGTTGATCTCCTTGCCGATCACGGCGTACGCGTCCTGCGCGGCCTGCTTCACGCCCGCCGCGAAGTGCGCCTCCAGCTCGGCGAGGTGGGTGGCGTCGATCGCGATGCCGACCGCCTCGACCTCGTCCAGCACGGCCATGAGCGGCAGCTCCAGCTCGGCCAGCAGGCGGGTGCCGCCGATGCCGACCAGCTGCTCGTCCAGCGCGTCCGCGAGCTCGGCGACGGCGCGAGCCCGCACGATGGCGCTGGTCGCGGTCTTCTGCAGCTCTTCCTCCTCGTCCACCAGCAGCGAGAGCTGGCCGTCCGAGGACTCCTCGGCGCGCAACTCGCGGTGCAGGTAGCGGATGGCGAGGTCGTCCAGCGCGAACGACCGCTGGCCGGGGCGCACCAGGTACGCGGCGAGACCGGTGTCGCTGGTCAGGCCGCGCAGCTTCCAGCCGCGGGCCCGGAGGGCGCGCAGCGGCAGCTTGAGGTCGTGGCCCGCCTTCTGGACGGTCTCGTCCGCCAGCCACGCGGCGAGCGCCTTCTCGTCCGCCTCGTCCAGCGACGCGACCTCGACGTACCCGCCGTCGCCGGTGGCCGTCGCGAACGCGATGCCCTCCAGGTCGCCCGCCTGTTCGCGGAAGGCGATGCCGACCCGCGAGCCGCGCGCGTACTCGTCCAGCCACCCGCCGAGCAGGCCGGACGGGACGGCGCCGCCGTTGACCTCGAACCCGTCCTCGGCCTCCGGCTCCTCCGACGGCAGGGTCGCGAACAGCCGGTCCCGCAGCACGCGGAACTCCAGCTCGTCGAACAAGCGGTGCACCGCTTCGCGGTCCCACGCCTTCTTCTCCAGGTCGTGCGGGCCCAGCGGCAGCTCGACGTCGCGCACCAGTTCGGTGAGGTGGCGGTTCATCATCACGTTCGCCATGTTGTCGCGCAGTGCCTCACCGGCCTTGCCCTTGACCTCGTCGACCCGGTCGATCAGGCCGTTGAGCGACCCGAACTGCTGGATCCACTTGGTGATCGTCTTCTCGCCGACGCCGGGGATCTTCGGCAGGTTGTCCGACGGGTCGCCGCGCAGCGCCGCGAAGTCCGGGTACTGGTCGGGCGTGACGCCGTACTTCTCCTCCACCAGCGCGGGCGTGAACCGGGCCATCTCGGACACGCCCTTGACCGGGTACAACACGGTCACCGAGTCGTTGACGAGTTGCAGCGCGTCGCGGTCGCCCGTGCAGATCGCGACCTTGAAGCCCTCGGCGACCGCCTGCGTGGTGAGCGTGGCGATCAGGTCGTCCGCCTCGAAGCCGTCCTTCGCCATGGTCGCGATCGACAGCGTCGCCAGCACGTCCTCGATCAGGCTGACCTGGCCCTTGAACTCGTCCGGCGACTTGCTGCGGTTCGCCTTGTAGTCGGCGAACGCCTCCGAGCGGAACGTCTTGCGCGAGACGTCGAACATCACCGCAACGTGCGTCGGGGCTTCGTCGCGCAGCAGGTTGATGAGCATCGACGTGAAGCCGTACACGGCGTTCGTCGTCTGCCCGGTGTTGGTGGAGAAGTTCTCCTTGGGCAGCGCGAAGAAGGCCCGGTACGCCATCGAGTGGCCGTCGATCAGCAGCAGGCGCGGTGCGTCGGAAGTGCTCACGCACCCGAGTCTAGGGTGGGGCACCGACAGTTCCACACCGACCGGAGGTAGCCGGTGACCGCCGCAGTACCGCCATCACCCGACCAGTTCCCCGGCCTGAACATGGATCTGGCCGCCGAGCAGCTCGCCACGAAACTCGGCATCGAAATCACCCGTTGGGATGCGAACCGGCTCGTCGGCACCATGCCCGTCGCGGGCAACCGCCAGCCCTACGGACTGCTGCACGGCGGGGCGACGGCGTCCCTCGCGGAGACGCTCGGTTCGGTCGCGGCGGCCATGCACGCGGCGCCG
>JBDSAJ010000297.1:0-11730 GCA_039922235.1 Umezawaea sp. | reverse complement strand
TGGCCCAGAGCGCCGGATAGGTGTCCAGCAGCTCCAGCCGCGACCGGCGGATCCGCCACCTCGGCCGGACGACGTAGACCACGGCGGCGACGAGCAGGGGCAGCACCAGTCCGCCGACCAGCCAGCCGAGGCGGGGGAGGAACAAGCCGGACATGCACTCGCGGTAGACCGACCACTTGGACTCGTCCGGGTCGACACCGCTGGTCGACGTGAGGTACAGGTTCGCCCGCACCTGGCAGCTCGCGTCGTCCAGGAACGTGCCGGGCGGCCAGATCGAGCCGAACACCCCGGCGACGTACCAGGTGGTCGCCGCCGCCAGCGCCACGAGCGTGCCGAAGCGCAGCGTCGTGCCGGATGGCGCTTCCAGCAACCCCGGTCTGCCGGACCCCACTACAGCTCGCGCTCGAGCGTGGCGCGCAGGGTGTCCCCGACCTTCTCCGCCAGGTCGTCGGCGACCCCGAGCTCCTTGGCGCGTTCCACTGCCAGCGCGCGCAGCTCGTCGAGCTGGTCGGCGGTGATCTCCGGCGCGTTCTTGGGACGGCGCAGACGCTTGAACAGCTTGCCGCCGCTCTCGACGATCTTCTCACCGGTCTTGTCGAGCAGGTGCTCGTACACCGCGGTCGCGACGCCGAGCGCGACCGGCGACAGCAGCGTGACGGCGACGTCGAGCCCCGAGCCCAGCACCGCGCCCGGTCGCTCGCGGTCGGAGAGGACCTTCTTGGGGTCGCGGAGGTACGCGCGGCTGACCGGCTCGAAGAGCGCCAGCTCGTCCGGCGCGAGGTCGGCCACCACGTCGCGTGCGGTGTCCACGACGAAGTCACGTTCGGTCATCCCACCTCCTGGTGCGGTAACTCCTGTTTAGCTGGTGATCGTCTTGGGCACAGTAGGCCGTTACGGTGATCGTTGATCTCCGTTTCGTCCGGGTCGACGGACCGGGCACCGTCACGTCGGCGCGCCCGGCGGGACGAACGGCAACCCTGCCGGCGCGCCGCGGGCGAGCAGGTCGAGCACGGCTGCGGTGTCCAGGTGGTCCGCGACCAGGTCGCCGAGCAGGTCGAGCTGGGCGGCACGGGCGGCGGCGAAGTCGACGTCGGCGGCGGGCTTGAAGCCGTCCCGCCCCGACGCGGCGGCGGCCCAGCGCAGGAACGCCCGGCGGAACCCGTCGTTCTCCAGCAGGCCGTGCCAGTGCGTGCCCGCGACCGCACCCGCCAGCACGCCCTCGCCGGTGCCGTCCGGCAGCGTCACGAGCGTGTCGAGGTCACCGCGGTGGGCGACTCGGCCGTGGTGGATCTCGTAGCCGGTGACCGGCTCGTCGAACGCGGTGCCGGTCGGCCGGTGCAGCGTCTTCGCGGGCTCGAACCGGATGTCGAGGTCCAGCAGGCCAAGGCCGTCGACGGTGCCCACCCGCGACTCGACGGCGTCCTCGATGCGCGTGCCGAGCATCTGGAACCCACCGCACACCCCCAGCACCGGCAGGCCGCGCCGGACGTGCGCGGTGATCGCGTCGGCCAGCCCGGTCTCGCGCAGCCACGCCAGGTCGTTCACGGTGGCCTTGGAACCGGGCAGCACCACCAGGTCCGCGTCGGCGATCCGCGACGGCTCGGTGACGAACCGGACCGACACGCCCGGCTCGCACGCCAGCGCCTCCACGTCCGTGGCGTTCGAGATGCGGGGCAGCCGCACGACCGCGACCCGCAGCCACTGCTCGCCGACGGGCGGCGCGGGCCTGCCGATCACGCCGTCTGCGGTGTAGGACAGGGAGTCCTCGGCGTCGAGCCACAGCTCCTCGCGCCACGGCAGCACGCCGTACACGGGACGCCCGGTCAACGCCGCCAACTGGTGCAGCCCCGGTTCCAGCAGCGCCGGGTCACCGCGGAACTTGTTGATGACGAACCCGGTCACCAGCGCCTGGTCGGCCGGGTCGAGCAGCGCGAGCGTGCCGAACAGGTGCGCGAATACACCACCTCGGTCGATGTCGCCGACCACCAGCACCGGCAGGTTCGCCGCCCGCGCCAGGCCCATGTTCGCGATGTCGTTGGCCCGCAGGTTGATCTCGGTCGGCGAGCCAGCGCCCTCGCACACCACGGCCTCGTAGTCGTTCCGCAGCGAGTCCAAAGTGGACAGCACCGTGCGGAACAGCTCGGCCTTCCGGTCGCGGTAGGACAGCGCGGACACCTCGCCGACGGCCTGCCCCAGCACGACCACCTGCGACGTGCGGTCACCGCCGGGCTTGAGCAGCACCGGGTTGAACCGCACGCTCGGCTCCAGCCCGCACGCCGCGGCCTGCACCGCCTGCGCGCGGCCGATCTCGCCGCCGTCGGGCGTGACCACCGAGTTGTTGGACATGTTCTGCGCCTTGAACGGGGCGACGCGCACACCGCTCCGGGCCAACCAGCGGCACAACCCGGCCACCAGGACGCTCTTGCCCGCGTCGGAGGTGGTCCCGGCCACCAGCAGCGCACCCGTCACGACCGCACTCCCCCCGTCCACCGGTCCAGACTGACATCATTCCCCCCATGGTCGACGTTCCCGCCACCACGGTCCTGGTGCACAGCCCCTTCCTCGGACCCGCCACCCTCCGGCCGCTCGCCGACGCGCTCACCGCGCACGGCCACCCGGTGGTGCTGCTCGACCTGCGGGTGAGCGTCAACTCCGCGCCCGTGCACCAGCGGATGATCGGCGAGTTCGCCGACGCCGTCGACGGCTCGGCCGTCGAAGGCGACCTGGTCCTCGTGGGCCACAGCGGCGCCGGTCCCCTGCTGCCCGCGTTCGCCGACGCGCTGGAGATCCCGGTCGACGCGCTCGTCTACCTCGATGCCCACCTGCCCACACCGGGCAAGAGCTGGCGCGAGACGTTCTCCCCGGAACTGATGGCGCACATGAGGGCCATCTCCCGCGAGGACGTCATGCCCCGCTGGGACCGCTGGTTCCCCCCGGAGGTGCTGCCCGCCCTCATCCCGGACCCCGTGCAGCTCGCGGAGATCCTGGAGGAGGCCCCCGAGGTGCCGCTGGCGTTCCTCAAGGAGCAGCGGCCCACGGTGCCGTGGTCCGGCCCGTCGGCGTACCTGCGGCTCAGCGAGGCGTACGACGCGGCGGCCGAGGAGGCTCGCGAGCGGGGCTGGCCCGTCAGCGAGCTGGACCTGCACCACCTGGCCGCGGCGACGCACCCGGAGCAGGTCGCGGCGGCACTGGTGGAGCTGCTCAGCAGGTTGTGAGGATCTCGGTCCCGTCGTCGGTCACCAGGATCGTGTGCTCGAACTGGGCGGTCCAGCTCTTGTCCTTGGTGGTGATCGTCCAGTCGTCGGCCCACGTGTCGTGCTCGATCCCGCCGAGGGTGATCATCGGCTCGATCGTGAACGTCATGCCCGGCTCGATGACCGTCGGCACGTGCGGCGCGTCGTAGTGCAGCACCACGAGCCCGCTGTGGAACGAGCGGCCGATCCCGTGACCGGTGAAGTCGCGCACCACGCCGTAGCCGAAGCGGTTCGCGTAGGCCTCGATGACCCTGCCGACGACGTTCAGCTGACGGCCCGGCTTCACGGCCTTGATCGCCCGCATCGTCGCCTCGTGCGTGCGCTCGACCAGCAGCCGGTTCTCCTCGCTGACGTCGCCCGCCAGGAAGGTCGCGTTCGTGTCGCCGTGCACCCCGCCGATGAAGGCGGTCACGTCGATGTTCACGATGTCGCCGTCCTCCACCACCGTGGAGTCCGGGATGCCGTGGCAGATGACCTCGTTCAGCGACGTGCAGCACGACTTCGGGAAGCCCCGGTAGCCCAGCGTCGACGGGTACGCCCCGTTGTCGCACAGGAACTCGTGCGCCACCGCGTCGATCTCGTCCGTCGTCACACCGGGCGCCACGGCCTTGCCCGCCTCCTGGAGCGCCTGCGCGGCCAGCCGCCCGGCGACCCGCATGGCCTCGACCACCTCGGGCGGCTGGACCCACGGCTCGTCACTCCGCGTCGGACCCGGCTTGCCCACGTATTCGGGGCGGGCTATCGAGGCGGGGACGGAACGACGGGGGGACAGCTCACCTGGCTTCAGGGCGGCACGCACGGGCATACCTCCACCCTACGGCGCTGGGCCGGATGCCCGTCAGGTGGTCACGGCGTGGGAGAGACCACCGGAAGACCCGCGTTCTGAGCCGCTGACACGAGTCGCTTGTCGTAAGCGACGAACGCGTCGAGATCGCCCCGCAGCCGCATGGCGGACACCAGGTGGATCGCGTCCAGGGAGCGCAGGTCACCCGGCAGCGTGCCTGCTTCGTCCAGCAGGTCGTAGGTCATGGGCATCGTCTCGACACCGGACAGCACCATGATCGCTCTGGCCCCGAGCCGCTCCGAATCACGACGCACAGCGCGGATGACCTCGGTTCGAACCAGAGCACTGCTGACCACCGGGTGGTCGTTGTCCCTCAGCCACGCCCCGAGAGCCGCACTCTCGGCTTCCTTTCGCACCAGCTTGACCAGTGCGGAAGAGTCGAGGTAGATCACAGACGATCCTCTCGGAGGTATTCCAACTCGGCGGAGACGTCGAGATCGGATTCCACCGCGGGCTCCAACAGCACAGCGCGGTCCGCGTCAGCAGGGAGCAACTCGCCGCTGACGCGGAGCCGCTCCCGCAGCGACGCATCGCGGGGCGGCGGAATGAGCACTGCCACGGGAACTCCCCGATCGGTCACCGTGATCGACTCACCGGCGGAAACCCGCTTCAGGTATGCGCTCGCGTTCTGCCGCAACTCTCGGACACCGATCTCCATGTGCTACACGATAGCACATTTAGGCCGTTCAGCCCAACGCGCGGAGGAACCTCCCGGTCGTCTCCACCGCCGGGACGGAGGAGTTCGCGCCCAGCACCAGGGTGGCGAAGGCCAGGTCGCCCTGGTACCCGACGAACCAGCCGTGGGAGTTGACGCCGTCGCCGAACTGGGCCGTGCCGGTCTTGCCCCGCACGTCCGGGAGGCCTGCCAGCAGTTGCGCGGTGCCGACCTCGACCACCTCGCGCATCATCTGCCGGATCGGGTCCAGGACGGTCGGCGGCACGGTGGCCGAGCGGTGGTTGACCTTGGTCTCCTGGCCGCGCAGCAGTGACGGCACGGGCTGCGTGCCCTTCGCGACGGTGGCGGCCACGACTGCCATGCCGAACGGGCTGGCCAGCACCTTGCCCTGGCCGAAGCCGTCCTCGGCGCGTTCCACGACGTCGGTGGCGGCGGGGACGGAGCCGGTGATCGTGGTGATCGCCGGGATGTCGAAGTCGACGCCGATGCCGAGCTTGTCGGCCGTCTTGGTGAGGGCGTCGGCGGGCAGGCCCGCGGCGAGCTCGGCGAACGTGGTGTTGCAGGAGAACGCGAACGCGCTGTGCAGCGGGATCGTGCCCTTGTCGAAGTCGTGGTCGTTCGGCACGATCCGCCTGCCGTCGATCGTCGTCTTGCCAGGGCACGGGACGGGGGTGTCGGCCTGGACCTTGCCGTCCTCCAGCGCGGACGCGGCGGTGACGATCTTGAACGTGGAGCCGGGGGCGAACTGGCCGGTCAGCGCGATGGCGCCTTGGGCGTCGGCGGGCCCGTTCTGGGCCACGGCGAGGACGTCGCCGGTCGACGGCTGGATCGCCACGATCATCGTCGGCTGGGTCATCGGTTCCACCGCGTCCTCGGCCGCGATCTGCACCGCCTTGCTGAGCACCGAGTTCACGGCTTCCGCGGGCTCGGACGGCTTCTCGTACAGGCCTTCCAGCTCGTCGCCGCCCGCCGCCACGGTGTAGACGCGGAAGCCGGAGCGCCCGGCGATCTGCGCCTCGACGGCCTTGCGGATGGCGGGGAGGATCTGCGAGCCGAAGTTCTTCACCGGGGGCAGCAGGCTGGTCTGGGTGCTGAACCGGACGCCGGGCAGTTCGTAGATCTGCGGCTTGACCGTCTGGTAGTCGGCGTCGCGCAGGGCGGCCACCTGGTAGACCTGCCCGTCGGGCACCTTGGCCGCGCCCTCGGTGATCGACTGCTGGGTGATGGACTGGTCGAACGGCGTGAGCGCGGTCGCCAGCGCCGCCGTCACCGCGGGCAGGTCGGTCGCCTCCTTGCGGTTGAGCAGGACCGACACGACGGACTCCGGGGCCAGCAGCGGTGCCCCGTCGCGGTCGAGGACCGGCGCGAGGTTCGGGGTCAGCTCGGCCACCGCGAGGCTCTGCTGGGCGGCCAGCTTCGGGTGCACCAGCGACGGCAGCCAGTGGACCTTCCAGTCGTCGTCGTCCCGGCGGAGTTCGACCTTGCTCTGGTAGTTCCAGACGTGGTTGTGGCCGAGGTTCCAGTCGTAGGTGACCGTCGCGTCGGCCGTGGTGCCCTCGCCCGCGGCGTTGCGCACCTGTTCGGTCTTGACGGACAGCGACTCGGGTTTCAGCGCGGCGCGGACCTTGTCCAGCAGCTCTTTCGCCTGGCCCGGATCGTCGGTGAGCGCCGCCGCGGCCTGGGTGTCACCGCTGGACAGGCGGGACAGGAAGTCGGAGGTGATCTGGTCAGGACCAGGCCTCGACTCGAACAGGCCACAGCCGGTCACGACCAGCAGGGCGCTCAACACGACGGTCAACTCAGGGTTCACCCGCACGGCGGCAGTATGCCGCAACTGGTCAGAACAGCACGGTGGCGTACTGGCCTACCTGGGTGAACCCGACCCGCTGGTACGCGGCCCTGGCGATCTCGTTGTAGCCGTTGACGTAGAGGCTGGCGGTTCGGCCGAGGCCCCGGACTAGGCGGTCGGCCACGGCGGCGGTGGCCGCGGTGCCGATGCCGTGACCGCGGCGGTCGGGGCGGACCCAGACGCCCTGGATCTGGCCGACCTTGCTGGAGAGGGCGCCGATCTCGGCCTTGAAGACGACTTCGCCGTTCTCGAAGCGGGCGAACGCGCGGCCGCCCGCGATCAGTTCGGCCACGCGGGCCCGGTAGCTGGCTCCGCCGTCCTCCGCGCACGGGTCGACGCCCACCTCTTCGATGAACATGGCGATGGCCGCGGGGAGGTAGCGGTCCAGTTCGTCCGGGCGCACCGGCCGGACCAGCGGGTCGGGGGCGATGTCCGCCGACTTGCCGAGCGCCATCAGCGGCTGGTCGTCGCGAACCTCGCGCGCCGGGCCCCAGTCCGGCTGCAACTCCTGCCAGAGCCCGAGCACCTGCTCGGCCGGGCCGACCAGAGAGGAGCACATGCGCCCGCGGCGCCGCGCCCGGTCGGCGAAGCTCCGGATGGCCGACGGGTTGCCGCGCAGCGGGATGAGGTTGGGGCCCGCGAAGCACAGGCCGTCCACCCGCCCGCCGCGCAGGGCGCGGTGGTCGCAGGCCCAGACCTCGCCACCCAGCCGCCACGGGTCGAGACCAGCCACTTCCACCCGAGCGGCGACCATGCACGAGGCCACGGGATCGGCCTCCAGCAGCCCGAGAACCTCGGGCAAGTCCCGTCCGTCCAACAGCCGCGCACCGGCCAACCTGAGCACGTCTCCAGCCTGCCAGATGAACGGTGGGTTGCGCTTGCCCCGTGCCGGTGTCGCCGTTGACCGGCTTTCGGACCGGATGATCGTCCGAAAGCCGGTCAACAGGCGCGATTCGACTAGCTGACGCTGACCGCGGGGACCGAGCCCTCGACCGGCTCCATGTCCTCCGCGAGGCGCATGGCCTCTTCGATGAGGGTTTCGACGATCTGGTGCTCGGGGACGGTCTTGATGACCTTGCCCTTCACGAAGATCTGGCCCTTGCCGTTGCCGGACGCGACACCGAGGTCGGCTTCCCGAGCCTCGCCGGGGCCGTTCACCACGCAGCCCATGACGGCGACGCGCAGCGGGACCTCCATGCCCTCCAGGCCCGCGGTGACCTGCTCGGCCAACGTGTACACGTCGACCTGGGCCCGACCGCAGGACGGACAGGAGACGATTTCCAGCTTCCGCGGGCGCAGGTTCAGCGACTGCAGGATCTGGATGCCGACCTTGACCTCTTCCACCGGGGGTGCGGAGAGCGAGACGCGGATCGTGTCGCCGATGCCCTGGCGCAGCAGCGCACCGAAGGCGACGGCGGACTTGATCGTCCCCTGGAACGCCGGGCCCGCCTCGGTCACGCCGAGGTGGAGCGGGTAGTCGCACTGCTCGGCCAGGATCTCGTACGCCCTGATCATCACGACCGGGTCGTTGTGCTTGACCGAGATCTTGATGTCGTGGAAGTCGTGCTCGGCGAACAGCGACGCCTCCCACAGGGCCGACTCGGCCAGCGCCTCGGGCGTGGCCTTGCCGTGCTTCGCCATCAGGCGCGGGTCCAGCGAGCCCGCGTTCACACCGATGCGGATCGGCGTGCCGTGGTCCTTCGCGGCGGCCGCGATCTCCTTGACCTGGTCGTCGAACTTGCGGATGTTGCCGGGGTTCACCCGAACGGCCGCACAGCCCGCCTCGATGGCCGCGAACACGTACTTCGGCTGGAAGTGGATGTCCGCGATGACCGGGATCTGGGACTTCTTCGCGATGGCGGCCAGCGCGTCCGCGTCGTCCTGCGACGGGCACGCCACGCGGACGATGTCGCAGCCGGACGCGGTCAGTTCCGCGATCTGCTGGAGCGTCGCGTTGACGTCCGAGGTCAGGGTCGTGGTCATCGACTGCACGGACACCGGGAATTCGCTGCCTACGCCTACCGAGCCCACCATGAGCTGCCGGGTCTTTCGACGATCGGACAACACCGGCGGCGGCAATGCCGGCATACCGAGCATTACGCCGTCACTCATGGAATAGCACCTCTCACTAAGGAATTCTGATGGGGTTGACGATGTCCGCGGTGACGGTCAACAGGGTGATGCCGCCACCGATGAAGATGACGAAATAGGTGAGCGGGAGCAGTCGCAGGTAGTTCACGGGCCCGCCGGCGGGCTTGCCGCGGAGCTTGCGCAGCCAGTCTCGCACCCGCTCGTACAGGTTCACCGCGATGTGCCCACCATCGAGTGGAAGTAGCGGCAGGAGGTTGAAAACACCGACGAAGAAGTTCAGGCCCGCGAGCATCAGCAGGAAGAACTGCCAAAGCCCTTTTTCTGCGGCGTCGCCGCCGAGCCTGCTGGCACCCACGACGCTCACCGGGGACTCCAGGTCGCGCTCGCCGCCGCCGATGGCGCTGATGACGGCCGGGATCTTCTGCGGGAACTTCAGCAGGCCTTCCCAGGTGTTCACGAACATCGTGCCGGTGAACGCGGTCGCGCCGCCCACGGCGGTCAACGGGTTGTAGGTGAACTTGTCCTGCCAGCCGACGCCGATCGCGCCGACCTCCCTGGTCTCCTTCGAGCCGTCGGCCTTCAGGTACTCGCGGGAGATCTTGGGGACGTCCATGGTGACCTTGAGCTCGGCGCCGTCGCGGATGACGGTGAACTCGGTCGGCCCGGTGCGCTCCTGCGTCTTCTTCAGCAGGTCGAACCAGGTCGGGGTCGACACGCCCGCGACGGCGACGATGCGGTCGCCGGGCTGGATGCCCGCGTCCTTCGCGGGCGCGGGGGCACCGGGGGCGCACGGGGCGTCCGTCGAGCCGCTCTGCACGCAGTCGCTGATCGACGCGATGATCGGCTCGTTCTTGAGGTTCGGCAGACCCATGGTCGCGGCCATCACGTAGAGCACGACGAAACCCACGATGAAGTGGGTGATCGAGCCCGCGGAGAGCACCACCACGCGCTTCCACGTCTTCTGCTTGTAGAAGGCGCGCGGCGCGTCATCGGGGTGCACCTCCTCCAGGGCCGTCATCCCGGTGATCTCGCAGAACCCGCCCGCTGGGATGGCCTTGAGGCCGTACTCGGTCTCGCCCTTGCGGAAGGACCAGATCTTCGGCCCGAACCCGATGAAGTAACGGGTCACCTTCATGCCGAACGCCTTGGCGGTCAGCAGGTGGCCGAACTCGTGCAGGGCGATCGAGATACCGATGAGCAGCGCGAACAGCACGACGCCCAGGATGTTGACGACCACGTTCAGTCCCTTCCAGACTCCACCGAAGTGGCCACAAGTTCTCGTGCTCGTGCGCGCGCCCAGTCCTCGGCCGCCAGCACCTCGGCGACGTCAGCGGGCTCGTGCGCCCATCCATCCGCCTCGGCGAGCACTCGGGAGACAGTGTCCACGATGGAGGTGAAAGTGGTGTTGCCGTCGAGGAAGACGTCGACGGCCTCCTCGTTCGCGGCGTTGTAGACCGCGGGCAGGCAGCCGCCGGTCGAGCCCGCGTGCCGGGCCAGCTCGACCGCCGGGAAGGTGTCGTTGTCCAACGGCTCGAACGTCCACGCTGTCGGCACTTCGAAAGTACACCGCTGGGCCGCACCGGGGACGCGGTCCGGCCAGCCGAGGCCGAGCGCGATGGGCAGCTTCATGTCCGGCGGGCTGGCCTGGGTCAGCGTGGAGCCGTCGGTGAACGCCACCATGGAGTGCACGACCGACTGGGGGTGCACGACCACGTCGATGCGGTCGTAGGGGATGCCGAACAGCAGGTGCGCCTCGATCAGCTCCAGCCCCTTGTTGATCAGGGTGGCGGAGTTGATGGTGATCACCGGGCCCATCGCCCACGTCGGGTGCGCCATCGCATCGGCCGAGGTCACACCCGCCAGGTCGGCACGGGTGCGGCCGCGGAACGGGCCGCCGGACGCGGTCAGGATCAGCCGGTCCACCTCGTCGGCCCGACCGCCGCGCAGGCACTGGGCCAGCGCGGAGTGCTCGGAGTCGACGGAGACCAGTTGGCCGGGCTTGGCGGCGTTGAGCACCAGCGAGCCGCCCGCGATCAGCGACTCCTTGTTCGCCAGTGCCAGCAGCGCGCCGGTGTCGAGCGCGCGGAGCGTCGGTTCCAGGCCGCGCGAGCCGGTGATGGCGTTGAGTACCACGTCGGCGGGCGTCGAGTCGATGAGGTCGAGCACGGCGGACGGGCCCGCGAACACCCGCGGCAGCCGGAACTCGCCCTTGGCGTACCCGCGGCGCTGCGCCTCGGCGTAGAGGGCGAGCGTGACGTCCTCGGCGGCCGTGGCGCGCGACACGGCGACCGCCCGGACGCCGAACTCGATCGCCTGACGGGCCAGTGCGGCCGGGTCACCCCCGCCCGCGGCGACGCCCGCGACGGAGAAGCGGTCGCGGTTGGCGGCGATCACTTCGAGGGCCTGGGTGCCGACGGAACCGGTCGACCCGAGGAGGAGCACCGAGCGGGGGGCAGCGCTGAGCTGCGACGCCGGTCGTGGGGAGTGCGCGGAGGAGTCCATCACCGTCCATTGTCCCGCAGGTGACCTGATAGACCGCATGGCGGTACTCAGGTAACGGAATGATAAACCACGCGTAGAGCGGCTGGCGCCGGGGCATTCCACCCCTGACAGCCGCGTGGGAGAAGCCCACCGCGGCCCGCTGGAAGGAGAGCCCCCGTGGGCATCTTGGGCTGGATCGTCCTGGGTCTTATCGCGGGTGCCATTGCCAAGGCGATCATGCCGGGCAAGGACCCCGGCGGCATCATCATCACGATGCTGATCGGCATCGTGGGTGCCATTCTCGGTGGCTTCATCGGCCGCGCGCTGTTCAACAGCGACATCAACAGCTTCTTCGACCTGAGCACGTGGCTGCTGGCCATCCTCGGCTCGCTGGTGCTGCTGGGCATCTACCGACTGGTCACCGGTCGACGCGCACACGTCTGACCCACACGTGAAAGAGGGCCGTCCCCACGGGGGCGGCCCTCTTCGCGTGTCAGCCCGCCAGTCCCGCGTCCCTGGCCAGCAGCGCTGCCTG
>JBDSAJ010000296.1:0-3730 GCA_039922235.1 Umezawaea sp. | reverse complement strand
CCGACACGTTGAGGTCTTCCACCACGATGGTGCCGTACTCGCGGGCCAGGGCGGTGGTGAGCTGGTGGATACCCTCCCGCCGCAGGCTCGCGACACGGTGATGAACCTTGTTCCGTTGCTGGTCGGCCCGCTGCCAGCGGTGCGACGGCCGTTGGCCGGTGCGCGGGTCCGGGCCGACCCGGCGGGACACCGTGCGCGACAAACGGGCTAGTTTCCGGCGGGCGGTGTCGTAGTGCCGGGGATTGTCGACCGGTGGTCGGCCGTCGGAGAACACCGCCAACGTTCTGATGCCCAGGTCGATGCCGATGACCGCGTCCGGCCGCGCCGGCACCCGCTCCTGCTTCTCCACCGCGACGCAGAACGACACGTACCAGCGACCGGCCTCGCGCTTCACCGTCGCCGACGTGACCTTCGCAGTGCCGTTGACGATCCGCCGGTGTAACTTGCGGGTGTTCTCGTGCGTCTTGACCGCCCCCAGGACCGGCAGTGTCACGTGCTTGCGGTCGTCCTCCAGGCGGATGGCACCGGTGGTGAACCTGCACGACGGGGTGGACCTGCGCTTGGACTTGAACCGCGGGAACCCCATCCTGGGGCCTTTCCGCTTGCCTTTCGTCGAGTCCGACCAGTTCTTCAGTCCTTGGGCCAGGTTGTCGATGCCGGTGGCGTAGGCCTCCTTCGAGTTCCCCGCCCACCACGGCGCGACCTCACCCTTGACCCGATTCCAGGCTTTGCGCATCGCATACATCGACCACGGAAACACCGGGGTCAACTCAGCCTCGTCGACACCGTAGGAGCGTTCCGCCGCCCGCTGACCCAGATTCGCCTTGACCTGCGCCAGACCCCAGTTGTGGGCCACTCGCGCCGCCCCCGCGTGCGCGAGCAGGACACCCACCTGACGCGGGGTGGGGTCCAAGGCGAACCGGTAGGCGTGCGTGACCAGCATCAGACCCGACCACCCGACACGACCACGACGTGGACACCGGCCGCACGACTGCCCGCCGCACGCGGCCCACACGGGCGGACACCCGACCGGGCAACGTCCGGGAACTCGCCTCCGACAAGGGCGAGACGGTCACGACACTGCACGAGCGGGAGGGTAACGGCAGGGTCTGACACACCGCGGCGGACTCGACGACCGGCCAGGTGCCCGACCGGTGCACTGGGATACCGGGAAACCGCACACGGCCCTGGAGCACCCTCCGCGCGCGGCCCAGCGGCGCGCATCAGCACGCGCCACCCACCCGAAACGCTCCACATGATCATGACATCTGCGGAGGAAGACCGAGATTCACCGACAGATCGCGCAACAGTTTGTCCCCCTCGTCCAAATCGTCCGCTCACCGTAGCGAAGCGGGATCGACGAAGGGGTGTGCGCCCGTTCGGGTCAGTGGCGCGGCTTCCACTCGCACATGGCGACGTCGAGCGTCTCCATGTCCAGCGCGGCGGGGGACAGGGGGAGCTTCCGGGTCGAGTCGGCGCGCAGGCCGTCCAGCAGCATGCCGAGGTACCGCCGCCACAGTTCGGGCCGCACGTCCCCGGTGTACTCGGTGACCGCGCCGATCATCATGTGGATGATCGCGAAGTCGGTCGCCTCGAAGTCCGCGCGCAAGTGGCCGGATTCCTTGGCCCGCCGCACGAGTTCCATCGCGAGCGGGATCATCCGGTCCTTGACGGCGGCCACCTTTTCCTGGCCGAAGTTGTTGGACAGCATGACTTCCCGCAGCCCGCGGTTGGAGGAGTGCAGCGCGGCGGTGTTCACCAGGAAGCCGGTGAACGCCTCCCACGGGTCGGATTCGGCCAGTGCGCGTTCGGCCATGCCGCGGATCTCGTCTATCTGCTCGACGAACATGGCCTCGACGAGGTGTTCCTTGCTGGGGAAGCGGCGGTAGACCGTGCCGACGCCGAGGCCCGCGTGGTGGGCGATGTCGTCGAGGCTCGCCCCGACACCGCGTTCGCTGAAGACGATCCGCGCCGACTCCATGATCTTGTGGCGGTTGAGCTCCGCATCCCGACGCAGGGGTCGCACCGTTGCGACGGGGACTGTGTCCCGTGTCATGCCCCTGATGATAGCCGAAGTTGAGGTAGCTCCTCCACTTCGCGTGTACGGTAAGCGGAGACACCGACTCCGCATAACCTGTGAGGACACCCCCATGCCAGATTCACCGACCGCCACGGTGAACGCGCCGCGGGCCGTCGCCGATCACGGCGACAACCCGCACCACGCCAGACGTTGGCTGATCCTGGTCATGATCGGCCTCGCGCAGCTCATGGTGGTGCTCGACGCGACCATCGTGAACATCGCGCTCCCGTCCGCGCAGGCGGACCTCGGCTTCAGCAACGACGCCCGCCAGTGGGTCGTCACGGCCTACGCGCTCGCGTTCGGCAGCCTCCTGCTGCTCGGCGGCCGGATCGGCGACATCTTCGGCCGCAAGTACGCGTTCCTGGTCGGCCTCGGCGGCTTCGCCGTCGTCTCCGCGATCGGCGGCGCCGCGAACAGCATCGAGATGCTGCTCGTCGCCCGCGCCGCGCAGGGCGTGTTCGGCGCGCTGCTCGCGCCCGCCGCGCTGTCGCTGCTCACCACGACGTTCACCGACCCGAAGGAACGCGGTCGCGCGTTCGGCATCTTCGGCGCCATCGCCGGTGGCGGCGCGGCCGTCGGCCTGCTGCTCGGCGGCGTGCTCACCGAGTACCTCGACTGGCGCTGGTGCATGTTCGTCAACATCTTCTTCGCGGTGATCGCCCTCATCGGCTCGTACCTGCTGCTGCGCCACGAGCCCGTGCTCGGCGACCGGCCGAAGCTGGACATCCCCGGCACGCTCACCTCGACCGCCGGCCTGTTCGCGGTGGTCTACGGCTTCGCGAACAAGGAGAGCCACGACTGGTCGTCCGCGTCGGTGTGGGGCTTCCTGCTCGCCGGTGTGGTGCTGCTCGCGGTGTTCGTCCGCATCCAGATGACCACCGCGCACCCGCTGCTGCCGATGCGCATCGTGCTCGACCGCGACCGCGGCGGCGCCTACGCGTCGGTGTTCCTGCTGGGCATCGGGATGTTCGCGATCTTCCTGTTCCTCACGTTCTACCTCCAGCAGAACCTCCAGTTCTCGCCGATCGAGAGCGGCGTCGCGTTCATGCCGATGGTCGCCACGCTGATGATCAGCGCCACGTCGGCGACCGCGGTGCTGCTGCCCCGCTTCGGCGCCCGCCCGCTGGTGCCGCTCGGCATGGTGATCGGCGCCGTCGGCCTGTACTGGCTGAGCCAGATCAGCATCACCAGCACCTACAGCGACGGCGTGCTGCTGCCGCTGATGGTGCTCGGCGTCGGCATCGGCCTGTCGATGGCTCCGGCGATGAGCGTCGCCACGCTCGGCGTGGACGCCCACGACGCCGGTGTCGCCTCGGCGACGGTGAACACCGCGCAGCAGATCGGCGGCTCCATCGGCACCGCGCTGCTGAGCACGCTGGCCGCCGACGCCGCGACGTCGTTCGTGGCGGGCAAGCAGCCGACCCCGCAGTTGCTCGCGGACGCGGCGATCCACAGCTACACCACGGCGTTCACCTGGGCCGCGGGCATCTTCCTCGTCGGCGCGGTCGTGTCGGGCCTGCTGCTGCGCTCCGGCGCACCGAAGCTGGACGGCGCGGCTCCGGCCGTGCACATGTGATCGTTCCGGTCGACCGGCGAAGGCCGTCACGCGTCGCGCGTGGCGGCCTTCGCCGTCAACCCGTTCCGCTCGCG
>JBDSAJ010000295.1:0-9456 GCA_039922235.1 Umezawaea sp. | reverse complement strand
GCCTCGAAAAAATCGAGGCCCGACCTACCGACTCCAGGCGACCGAGCCGGAGTCTGCGGAGCAGCGACCAAAAGCTCAGTGCTGGAGCGGGAAGCCGCCGCCGATGCCTCGCCAGGCGAGGTTGGAGATGAGGCTGACGGCCTCGTCCTTCGGCACCTTGCGGTCCGCTGCCAGCCATGACCTCGCGGTCACCTGGCTCAGGCCGACCAGGCCGGTGGCCAGCAGGCGGGCTCGGTCCTCGTCCAGGCCGGCGTCCGCGGTGATGGTGTCGGTGATGGCGTCGACGCTGTCCTGGGTGGCTCGTTCCACCGCTTTCGCCACCGCGGGCTCGCCGCGCAGGTCCGACTCGAAGACCATGCGGAACGCCTGGCCCTCGCCGTCGACGAAGTCGTAGAACGCGGCAACCGCGGCGTGCACGCGCTGCTTGTTGTCGGTGCTCGACTCTATGGCGCCGCGGACCCTGGCGACCAGTTCGTCCACATGGGACTCGAGCAGTGCCATGTACAGCTCCAGCTTGCCGGGGAAGTGCTGGTACAGCACCGGCTTGCTGACGCCCGCGCGCTCGGCGATCTCGTCCATCGCGGCGGCGTGGTAGCCGTTGGTCACGAACACGTCCTGTGCGGCTGCCAGCAGTTGCGCCCGCCGCGCGGTGCGGGGTAGCCGCACACCGCGTCCGGCCGGGGTGCTGTTCTGGTGCCCAACCGCAGTCTGGGCCGTCTCCGTCATCGTGCCTCCAGCCAGGTCATCGCGGAGCCTGCGGAGGTCTGCCCCCGCTGCCCGACGGCAACCTTACTCGCTGGTAGCCCCCTTTCGTGAAGCGTGGTTCGCCCGTTTTCGTCCAGCGTGCGGTTGACCAGGCATCCTGGAGTGATGACCGACATGTTGGAGACGGCTCGGCCCGCCCTCACCCGCGTGCCGCTTTCCGCCGCGCCGCTGCCCGCGCTCGACACGAGCGTCCGCCCCTACCCCGGCGAGGTCGTGACGGCCGGGAAACACCGGTTGTTCGTGCGTCACACGCCCGGCGACACCGCGGCAACGGCGGTGTACGTGCACGGGCTCGGCGGGTCATCGACCAACTGGACGGACCTGTCCACGCAGCTCGCGGGCTACGCCGACGGGTATTCGCCGGACCTGCCGGGGTTCGGGCGGTCGGAGCCGGTGCAGGGCTACGACTACAGCATGGTGTCCCACGCCCGGACGATGATCGACTACATCGAGTCGCTCGACCGGGGGCCAGTTCACCTGGTCGGGAACTCCATGGGCGGCACGGTTTCGCTCATCGTGGCCGCGACCAGGCCGGACCTGGTGCGCACGCTGACACTGGTGTCGCCCGCGGTGCCGGACCTGCGGCCCAGCCTGCGCCGGGTGTCGGACCCGCGGCTGCCGCTCACGGTGCTGCCGTTCATCGGGCCGTCCATGCAGCGGAAGCTGGACGCGCTCGGCGCGCGCGTGCGGACGGAGCAGGTCATGCGGCTGTGCTTCGCCGACCCCGCGGTGGTGCCGGAGCACCGGATCGTGGAGAGCATGGAGGAAGCCGCCGAACTGGGCGGCCTGCCGTGGGTGAACGCCGCGCTGAACGGCAGCACGCTGTCGCTGTTCCGGATCTGGATCACCTCCGGGGCGCGGTCGCTGTGGCGGCTGGCGCCGCGGGTGAAGGCACCGTCCTTGGTCGTGTGGGGTGCGGACGACCGGTTGATCAGCGTCCGCCGGGCGCCGCGGACGGCACGGCTTTTGCCGCGCGGCAGACTGCTCGTGCTGCCGAAGACCGGTCACGTAGCCCAAATGGAGCGACCCGTGTCCGTCGCTCGGGCGATGCTCGGGATGTGGGAGGCCGTGAAGAAGCAGACGTGGTGATGGCGTGCCGGCCACCGAACGGGGGATGTGGGACGCTGACCCGGTGAACCGGACGACACAGGGAGGCCGTGGCCCTTCGGGCAGGCGCCCTTCCACGGACGTTCGGCCATCTGCTCAGCACCCTTCGGAGGAGCGCTACCGCCGTGGCGCGCGCCGAACCAGTGCGGAGCCGCTGGCCGCCTCGTGGGAACCGGACCCGGCCGAAGCGGAGGAGTACCGACCGCGCAGGCGCCGCACGGGTGTCGCGGGGCTGGTGTCGAACTACGGCTGGCGCGTGTACGCCATCCCGGTGCTGCTCGTGCTGACGATGCTCGTCGTGCTGGACAGCACCGTGCCCACCTCGTTCAAGATCGGCGCCGCGGGCATCGGCAGCGGTGACGGCGGCAGCGGCGGGACCGGCGCCGAGCCCCGTTCGGACCAGACGTCGACGGGTCCGACCGGGCCCGTCGTGTCCGAGACGCCGCCGGCGAAGCTGGACCTCAACATCCCGACCGCCGTGCTGCCGGACGGCCCCAAGTACTCCGAGAACGGCGCGGGCACCTGGCAGGTGATCCCCGGCACGACCGAGCCGGTCGGCACCGGTGGGAAGGTCTACAAGTACGCGATCGCCATCGAGGACGGTGTCGAGCCCGGCGACTACGGCGGTGACAAGGACGCGTTCGCGCGGACCGTCTCGTCGTTCCTTGCGGACCCGCGGAGCTGGGTCGGCACCGGCGAGGTCGGGATGCAGCGCGTCGACGGCAACACGCCGGTCGACTTCACCATCAGCCTGACCACCACGAACACCACCCACCAGATCTGCGGGTTCCAGATCCAGTACGAGACGTCGTGCTGGGAGCCGAACATCAGGCGGGTCGTCATCAACACCGCGCGCTGGCTCCGTGGCGCGAAGGCGTTCAGCAACGACCTCTCGTCCTACCGCCAGTACGCCATCAACCACGAGGTCGGCCACGCGCTCCAGCACGGCCACGAGGCGTGCCAGGAGAACGGGGCGCCCGCGCCGGTGATGATGCAGCAGACGTTCGGGGTGTCCAACGACTACGTCGCCCAGCTCAACGAGGTCGACACGTCCAACAAGGGCGTCGTGCCCGCCGACGGCAAGGTCTGCACGGCCAACGCCTTCCCCGTCGCACCCAAGTAGGCATGTCCACCGGTTGGGACGACTTCCCATCCGGGAAGACGAACGGGCAGTCTGGTGTTGTCCGATTTACGAGGACATGTTTCGTCGAGGAGGACAGATGGCGCTTCCGCCGCTCGTGGAGCCCGCAGCGGAGCTGACCAAGGAAGAAGTCGCGCGGTACAGCCGGCACCTGATCATCCCGGATGTCGGGGTGGACGGGCAGAAGCGCCTCAAGAACGCGAAGGTGCTGGTCGTCGGCGCAGGCGGCCTTGGCAGTCCCGCACTGCTCTACCTGGCCGCGGCCGGTGTCGGCACGTTGGGCGTTGTCGACTTCGACACCGTCGACGAGTCGAACCTGCAGCGCCAGGTCATCCACGGTCAGTCCGACGTGGGCAAGCCGAAGGCCGAGTCCGCGCGGGACTCGATCGCCGAGATCAACCCGTTCGTGAAGGTCAACCTGCACCAGGTGCACCTGAACTCGGAGAACGCGCTCGACATCTTCCGCGACTACGACCTGATCCTGGACGGCACGGACAACTTCGCCACCAGGTACCTGGTCAACGACGCCGCGGTGCTGCTGGGCAAGCCCTACGTGTGGGGCTCGATCTTCCGGTTCGAGGGCCAGGTGAGCGTCTTCTGGGACGACGCCCCCGGCGGTCAGGGCCTGAACTACCGCGACCTCTACCCCGAGCCGCCACCGCCGGGCATGGTCCCGTCGTGCGCCGAGGGCGGTGTGCTGGGCGTGCTGTGCGCGTCCATCGGCTCGATCATGGTGACCGAGGCGATCAAGCTGCTCACCGGCATCGGCGACCCGCTGCTCGGGCGGCTCATGGTGTACGACGCGCTCGACATGACCTACCGGACCATCAAGATCCGGAAGGACCCGGAGAGCCCGAAGATCACCGAGTTGATCGACTACGACGCGTTCTGCGGCGTCGTGTCGACCGACGCGCAGGAAGCGGCGGCGGGCAACACCATCACGCCGCTGGAGCTCAAGCACAAGCAGGACGCGGGCGACGACTTCCTGCTCGTGGACGTGCGCGAGCCGCACGAGTTCGAGATCGTCCGCATCCCCGGCTCGATCCTGATCCCGAAGGACCGCATCCTGTCCGGTGAGGCGTTCGCCGAGCTCCCGCAGGACAAGCAGATCGTGCTGCACTGCAAGTCCGGCGCACGGTCCGCCGAGGCCCTCGCCGCGCTGCACAAGGCGGGCTTCTCCGACGCCGTGCACGTCGGCGGCGGCGTGCTCTCGTGGGCCCGCGAGGTCGACCCGAGCCTGCCGACGTACTAGACGCTCGAGCCGAAGGCCACCCCGGTCCGCGACCGGGGTGGCCTTCGGCGTCTCAGCGCGTGATCAGCGGATCGTCACGCACGGCAGGCCCACCGAGGACCAGGACCCGTTGTCGTTGCGCCGCCAGCCCTGGGCGCAGAGGTCACCTCGTCCGAACCCGTTGACGCGCACGCTCGGGCGAGGGCCGTCCGGACCGTTCTGCCGGTTGATGCCGGGGCCCCAGATCTCGATGTGCCCCCAGAACTCGCTCCCGATGTTGAACGCCTCGGCGGTGTAGCCGTTCTGGCTGCCGCAGTACTGCACCCGCACCTGGAAGTTGGTGCCGTAGTCGGTGGGGCAGGCGGCGGGCGAGGTCGCGTTCGCGACCCCCGGTGCCACCGCGAGACCGGCGGTCGTCGCGACCGCCAGCGCCAGGGAGCGGATCTTGCGTCCGGTGTTCATGGGACTCCTTCGTCGGTTCGAACCAGGTCCGACCAGTTCTAGGAGCTCCCGGTAGTTCACGGTCGGTCGGCCGTGGCTAACAAACAAGGTTCGAACAACCCGGCTCCGCGCTTGCGCCTCCCCTTGGTGGAGGGGTGATGCTGGCGGCATGCACACGATCGGGGACCTGGCCCGCCGCACCGGGCTCACGGTCAAGGCCATCCGGTTCTACGCCGACACCGGGCTCGTGCCGCCGACGGACCGCAACGCCGCCGGTCACCGGCTGTACGACACGGCCGCCGCCGCGCGCCTCGACCTGGTGCGGACGCTGCGGGACCTGGGGCTGGACCTGGCCGCCATCCGCCGGGTGGTGGACCGGGAGATCACGCTCGCCGACGTGGCCGCCGCGCACGTCGACGCGCTGGAGGTGCGGATCCGCACGCTGCGGCTGCGGCAGGCCGTGCTGGGCGTGGTGGCGAAACGCGGCGCCGGACCGGAAGAGGTGGATCTCCTGCACGAACTGGCGACGCTCACGGAGGACCAGCGGCGGCAGTTGATCGCCGAATTCATCGACAGCGCATTCGACGGTGTCAACGGTGAATTCGACGGTATCGCGCGCACGCTGACGGCCGAACTGCCGGACGATCCCGATCCCCGCCAAGTCGAGGCGTGGGTGGAATTGGCCGAACTGTCGCGGGACCCGCAATTCCGCGCACTGGTGCGGCGATTGGCCGAGCACCACGCGCGGAGCACACCGCCGGGTGCCGTACCGCGGCCGGACCTCGTCGCCGTGCTCGGCGAGCGGGCCGGACCGCTGGTGGCGGCGGGCGTCGATCCCGCCGGACCGGAGGCCGCGGCCGTCGTCGACGCGGTCTCGGCCCGCTGGCCCGGCGACCTGGCGGCGCTCCTCGACGCCGTGAACGATCCCCGCCGGGAGCGGTACCTCCGCCTGCTCGCCGTGGTCAACGGCTGGCAGGAGCCCGAAAGCCGGGCCGCGGTGCTCGACTGGTTCGCCGAGGCGCTGCTGGCCCAGAATCCCACCACGCGGTCACGTCATCAACCGGCCAGCGCGAGCGCCAGCGTCGGGTCGAAGATCGTCGTCGTCCAGACCTCGGACTTCGTCGAGGTCAGACCGTTGGCCCACAGGCTGTTGACCCTGGAGGCCTCAGCCGAGTTGGGCACGGCCACGGTGCACGACGGGCCGGGGCCACCGCCCGACATCAGTTCGGAGCAGGGACCGGAGTAGTGGTCGGGCAGGCCGAGCGCGTGGCCGGTCTCGTGCGCCGCGATCCGGGTGGGGTTGTACTGCCTGGCCTGCGCGTAGTCGATGAAGATGTAGCCGCGGCCGTGGCCGTTGGTGCTGGCGTACGACCCGCGCGAGTCGTTGCCCTCGCGGTAGGTCAGGGTCGCGGCCGAGGCGTTCTCGACCAGCTTCACGTTGGACACGCGGGCGTTCCAGTTGGCCGCGCCCTGCCGGATGACGCTGCGGAACGTGGGGGCGCTCGCCGTGCTGTAGTACACGGTGACCGCGGCCGCGCTGGGCGGAACGGGCTGGGCCGACGCCTGGACGGCGCTGAACGGGGTCAGCACGGCGGCCGCCGTTATGGCGATGGTGACGAATGCTTTCTTGAACACAGGGTGTCTCCTCGCAAACAGGGAAAACGCAGGGAAGCCGCGAGGCTCGATTTCCAAAGTAGGGGTCGATCGGGATCCGGCAACCCGTCAAAAGGAGGAATCGGGGAGAAAATCACGGATCGCGGGCGCCGTTGATGGCCAAAAGCGGGACAGGGTTGCCGGAATGGTCCGCTTCGGCGATACGGTTTCGCTGTGGCACCCAACCTCGCGCGCCTGCGGTCGGTGTACGAGCGGCTGCTGGACCGGCTCGCGCACTGGACGGTCTACCCGCTCGAGCGGTTCAACGACCGCTTGGACGACCTGGCGCGCGCCCGTGAGGACGGCGGCCTGTCGCCGGTGGCGCTGGTGGCGTGGTGCACGGTCAGCGGGTTCGGGCTCGTCGCGATGGCGGTGCTGTTCACCCGCTAGTGCGCGTGGCACGGGCGGTGACCAGTACGTGCCTCCACCACCTGAACGGTGGAGACAGGTAGCGTGCCGAACCGTGACCCCAACTCCGGAGCCGCCACCGTCGCACGTGCGTGCGGCCTTCGGCGCGCGAGACGCCGAGCCGGAGTTGATCGACGGCGGCCCGGTGTGGCGGTGCGGCGAGGCGGCCATCAAGCCCGCGGCCAACCCCGCCGAGGCGACCTGGGTGGCGAAGACCCTCGACGCGCTGACCGTCCCGGACCTCCGGATCGGTCAGCCGCTGCGCTCGACCGACGGCCGGTACGTCGTCGGCGGCTGGGCGGCGACCAAATACCTGTCCGGGCGGGCCGAGCCGCGGCACGACGAGGTCGTCGCTGTCGCGGAACGCCTGCACCAGGCCACCGCCGACCTGCCGAAGCCGCGTTTCCTCGGCTCGCGGACGGACCTGTTCGCGGTCGCGGACCGGTGTGCGTGGGGTGAGGAGAAGCCCGACCTCGATCCCGAACTCGGCGGCCGGATGTTCGAGGTCCTGTCCGTGTCGCGCAAGCCCGTGACGGCGAAGTCGCAGGTCGTCCACGGTGACCTGTTCGGCAACGTGCTGTTCTCCGGCGGGGAGCCACCCGCGATCATCGACTTCACCGCGTACTGGCGCCCGGCGGAGTGGGCGGCGGCCGTGATCGTCGTGGACGCGCTGGCGTGGGGCGGTGCGGACAAGGGCATCGTGGAGCGCTGGGGCCACCTGCCGGACTGGCCGCAGGTGCTGCTGCGCGCGACCCTGTTCCGGCTCGCCGTGCACGCGCTGCACCCCCGATCGAGCCGCCAGTCCCTCGGTGGCCTGGACCGGGCGGTCCACCTGGTGTCCGAGCTGCTCTGATTCGGTGGTCACCGCACTGGCCTCACCGCCCATCGAACGGTCAAGAGCAGGCAAGTTCGTCTCGGCGAAACACGCCACCTTCTGGTGTTAACAGGACGTTCCTAGCGTCGGACGGGTGACGGACTCCTCCAGCATCGACACGCACTGCCCGTACTGCGCGCTGCAGTGCGCGATGACGCTGACCAACGGCCAGGTGGCGCCGCGCGAGTTCCCGACCAATCGCGGCGGCCTGTGCCAGAAGGGCTGGACGGCGGCCGCCCTGCTCACCTCGCCGTCCCGGCTGACGACGCCGCTGATCCGCCGCGACGGTGTGCTGGAGCCAGCGAGCTGGGACGATGCGCTCGACCTGGTGGCCGCGAAGCTCGGTGAGCTGCGGTCCGAGCACGGGCCGGACTCCGTCGGCGTCTTCGGCGGCGGTGGGCTGACCAATGAGAAGGCGTACGCGCTGGGCAAGTTCGCGCGGGTGGCGCTGGCCACCTCGCAGGTCGACTACAACGGCCGGTTCTGCATGTCGAGCGCCGCGGCGGGCGGGATGCGGGCGTTCGGGCTGGACCGCGGGATGCCGTTCCCGGTGGAGGACCTGGGCAACGCCGACGCGATCCTGCTGGTCGGGTCGAACCCGGCCGAGACCATGCCGCCGTTCGTCCAGCACCTGCGCCGGTCGAACCTGATCGTCATCGACCCCCGCCGCACGGCCACCGCCGAGCTGGCCACCCTGCACCTCCAGCCCGCCCCCGGCACGGACCTGGCGCTGGCGCTGGGGCTGCTGCACGTCGTGGTCGCCGACGGCCACCTGGACAAGGACTACCTGGCCGAGCGCACGACCGGGTTCGACGAGGCCTGGCGGGTCGTGGCCGGGTGGTGGCCCGAACGGGTCGAGCGCGTCACGGGGGTGTCCGTCGCCGACCAGCGCGCGGCCGTGCAGCTGCTGGCCGACGCGGAGAACGCGTACATCCTCACCGGCCGGGGCACCGAGCAGCACGCCAGCGGCTCGGACGCGGTGTCGGCGTGGATCAACCTCGCGCTCGCGCTAGGCCTGCCCGGCACCCGCGGCTCCGGCTACGGCTGCCTGACCGGCCAGGGCAACGGCCAGGGCGGGCGGGAGCACGGCCAGAAGGCCGACCAGCTGCCCGGCTACCGCAAGATCGACGACCCGGCGGCACGGGCGCACGTCGGCGGCGTCTGGGGGATCGACCCGGACGACCTGCCCGGTCCCGGCCGGTCCGCCTACGAGCTGCTGGACGCGCTGGGCACGCCGACCGGCCCGAAGGCGCTGCTGGTGTTCGGCAGCAACGTCGTGGTGTCCGCGCCGCGGTCCGACCACGTGGCCGACCGGCTGGCCGCGCTCGACCTGCTGGTGGTGGCCGACCTCGTGCTGTCGGAGACGGCCGCGCTCGCCGACGTGGTGTTCCCGGTCACGCAGTGGGCCGAGGAGAGCGGCACGATGACCAACCTGGAGGGGCGGATCCTGCTGCGGCAGCGGGCCGTCGAGCCGCCGGAGGGCGTCCGGAGCGACCTGGACGTGCTGCGGGGGCTCGCGATCCGGCTCGGGCAGCCGGAGGAGCGGTTCCCGGTCGAGCCGGAGGACGTGTTCACCGAGCTGCGCCGGGCCTCCGCGGGCGGTGCGGCCGACTACTCCGGCGCCACCTACGACCGGCTGGCGAGCGGGGAAGCGCTGTTCTGGCCGGTGATCGGCGACGGCAGCTCGCCACGGGTGTTCCTCGACCGGTTCGCGCACCCCGACGGGCTGGCCCGGTTCATCCCGGTCGACCACCGGGGGCCCGCCGAACCGACCGACGCCGAGTACCCGGTGCAGCTCACGACGGGACGGGTGCTCCAGCACTACCAGTCCGGCGC
>JBDSAJ010000294.1:0-17307 GCA_039922235.1 Umezawaea sp. | reverse complement strand
CGTAGAGCCTGCCCGATCGACAAGTTTAAGGCTCAAAACCCCGAGTAAAATCAGCCACGTTCGTGGCGTTGGTCTTGGGTTTGTTGTGGACTGGCCTGGTAGTTGTCTTGGTCTTGGTCTTGGTTTTTGGTTAGCCGTGTAGGTCTCGGTATGCCGCTGCCGCACCGGGGTGGAGTGGGATGTCGGTGGTGCCGATTAGGCTGCGGACGTCCAGGAATTGTGTGCCCAATGCCTGGTCTGGTACCAGCGCGGCGGCTCGTTCTACCAAGGTGCGGGTGATCGTGCTTGCGATGGCGTCGGGTAGGTCTGGGCGGCATACGAGCAGGTTTGCCACGCCTACCGTTGGTGTTTCGGTGGGTGCCCGGTAGACGCCTGCCGGGACTGATACTGGTTCGTAGACGCGGCCGTAGCGGTTGCGCAGTGCTGGTAGTACGTCGGCCAGTGGGAGTAGGCGTACCGGGACTTTTTCGTCCAAAGTGGACACGGTGGGGGTTGGTACGCCGCCGGACCACAGGAAGGCGTCGATTCGTCGGTCCGCCAACGCTTGCGCGGCCTCTGCCAGTGGTAGGTGGTCGATCCGCGTGCCTAGGGTTGCCTCCGTTACCAGGCGGTCGCCGAAGACGCTCGCACCCGAGCCGTGGGCGCCTAGGGATAGTGGGCGGTTGGCCAGGTCGCGTAGCGATTGGGCTGGGTCGTCGGTGCGGACGACTAGTTGGAAGTAGTTCTCGTAGACGCGGCCCAGCGCCCGCAGGTCTGTGCCGGTGGCGGTGTCGGCCAGGGTGAGGCCCAGGTCGGCTTGGTGGTCTCGTAGCAGTGACAGGTTTTCCAGGCTGCCGGCCGTGATGCGGGGTGTGGCTGTGAGGTTTGGGCCTAGTTGGTGGGCTAGCAGTGTGGCGAAGTCGAGGTAGAGGCCGCCCTGTTCGCCTGCGGCGATGGTCAGGTTGGCAGTGGGGGTGCTGGTGCCGCAGGCGGTGGTGGCCAGTGCGCCCAGCAGGAACGTCCGGCGTCTCACAGCGGTGGCTCCAGGGGGAGGGTGAGGCGGGCGCGTAGGCCGTGTGGGTTTACCGCCGTCAGTTCCAGTTGGCCGCCGCGTGCTGTGGCCACGCGGTCGGCGATGGCCAGGCCCAGACCGGTGCCGCGCGTGGAGGTGTTGCCGCGCCAGAACCTGGTCGTGGCAAGCGCTAGTTGGTCTGGTGGCAGGCCGGGGCCGTGGTCGATGACCTCCAGCCAGGCTTTGCCGCTTTGCCGGTCTGCGCCGGTCGTCACCTTGCCGCCGCCGCCGTACTTGGTGGCGTTGTCCAGCAGTACGTCCAGCACTTGGGCCAGGTCGGATTCGGGGCAGTGGACGAGGACCGCCAGGCCGGTCGGTACGTCGGCCTCGGCGGACCAGAAGTCCGCGCGGTCCGACACCACGGCGCCCAGGTCGGCCAGTGCGGGTTCGCGGCCGCCTGCCGCGGCCTCGGTGGCGGTGCTCTCGGCGGTTGCCAGTGCCAGCAGGCCGTCCAGCAGGGTTTCCAGGCGCTCTACCTCCGCCACGGCCGCGCGGTAGGTGCCGTCTGGGCCGACTTGGGCGGACAGGACGTCCATTCGCAGTCGCAGCGCGGCCAGGGGGTTGCGGAGTTGGTGTGAGGTGTCTGCGATGAGCCTGCGTTGCTGGTCGGCGGCCTCGCTGACGGCGTCGGACATGCGGTTGAACGACTCCGAGAGCGCGCGCAGTTCCTTCGGGCCGCTGCTGCCGGGCACGTGGGCCCTGAGCTGGCCGGACGTGACGGCGCGGACGCCGCCCTCCAACTCGGCCAAGGGGCGCAGCAGCCATCGCGACACGACCAGTGCCAGCAGTACGCACCCCAGAGCGGCAGCCAGTGCGCCTGCCAGCACCCAGGCCCAGCCGACGGCCACGTCGGAGGCGGCTCGTGCGGTTGAAGCGCGCAGCACGACGACACCGGCAACACTGGTACCGGTGCCTACTGGGCGGGCGAACACGATTGGGCCGGATGACCACGGTCGGAGGTCCGGTACTGGGGCGGCAGGTTGGTTGCGCAGGGCCGCGTCCACCGCCGCGGCCAACGCCGGGTCGTCGGGGGAGAGGTCGCCGGAGCTGGCGACGACTTGGCGTTGCACGTCGATGATCAGCACCGGCTCGTCGTAGAGCGCGGTGTACGCGGCGATCTCCGCGGTCAGTGCCGTCCGGTCGCCGGTCGCCAGTGCGGCGAACCGGTCCACGTCGGCGGTGCGGCTGATCGCGAACCGCTGGGTGCGTTCGGCGGCAGTGCTGGCCAGCAGCGGCAGTGCGAACGCGGTGACGGCCGTGGCGGAGAACAGCAGCAGCACGACCAGCAGGCGCCTACGCATCCGCGCTCAACCGGTAGCCGAAGCCGCGGATCGTGGTCACCACGCCGGGTCGGTTCAGTTTTGCCCTCAACTGGGTGAGGTGCACGTCCAGTGCCCGTGACACCGCCAGGTAGGCGTCGCCCCACACCTCGTCCATCAACTGCTGCCTGCTGACGGCGGTGCCGGGGCGGCCTGCCAGCACCGCCAGCACGGCGAACTCCTTGGTGGTCAGCGCGACCTCCTCGCCTGCCACGAGCACGCGCCGTGCGTCCAGGTCGATCTCTACGTCGCCGGACCGCACCACCCGGTCTGCGGGTGCGGTCCGGGCGGCGCTGCGTCGGACCACGGCGTCCATCCTGGCTAGAAGTTCCGCGAGTCGGACGGGTTTGACCAGGTAGTCGTCCGCTCCGAGTCGCAGTCCGCGCACGATGGTCCGCTCGTCGCCGCGCGCGGTGAGGACGACGATCGGGACGTCGGCCATCCGGCGGATCTTCCGCAGCACCTCCAGGCCGTCCTCGTCCGGCAGCCCGAGGTCGAGCAGGAGCAGGTCGAAGTCCCGGTGAGCCGTCAACGCGTCCGCACCCCGCGCGACCCTCCTCGGCTCGTGGCCGTGGGCGCCGAGCGCCTCGACCAGGGCGTCCGCCACCCCGTCGTCGTCCTCGACGAGCAGTACCCGCACAGTGCTCCTCCCGCGTGTGGGGGTTCAGTATCGCTTCCGAGGTGTAGACAATGCTGGTGTGAGCATTGATGAGGTGGAGTCGGCGGCACGACTCGACGAGGCGAGCGCCGCGCTGGAAGACCTCCAGAGCGTGCTGGCCGGTGAAGAGCCCATCCAGGAAGCCCTCCAGGTGCTGGCTGAAGCGGCCGTGCGCGTCATCGCCGACGCGGGGGCGGTCAGCATCACCATCGTCGACGGCGACAACGCGAGCACCGTCGCTTCCACCAGCGACGAGGTCATTCGCATCGACGCCCAGCAGTACGCCTCCGGCGAAGGCCCGTGCCTGGAGGCCGCCCGCACCCTCACGCCCATCCGGGTGGCGGTCGACGAGGCACTCCAGCGCTGGCCGGTGTTCGCCGCCGAGGCCGCGAAGGCGGGCGTTCGCGCGTACCTCTCCGCCCCGCTCGCCGTCGGTGAGGACGTCCTCGGGTCGCTCAACGTGTACGGCTACGTCGAAGAGGCCTTCGACCCGTATGACGAGGCGTTGCTGCGGTTGTTCACGACGGGCGCCTCCGGGGCGATCACGGGTGCTCGGCGGTCGGCTCGATCGCGGCAGATCATCACGAACCTCACGAAGGCGCTGGTGTCCCGTGCGGAGATCGATCAGGCCAAGGGGGCGCTGATGGCCGTGCACGGGATCGAGCCGGACGTGGCGTTCCAGCGGCTGGTGGAGGAGTCGCAGGCCTCGAACACCAAACTGGTGGAAGTGGCGCGAAGACTCTTGGGATCGTTGCGGGAAGGGTCGGGATGACGTCTGTCCTTTGAGGACTTCACTGGGTGGGTGCCAACCGGGTTCCCGGTGTACCTAGGGTGTTCGCATGACTGACTACACGGAAGACGAAGGCAGGACGTTCCGCACGGCCGTTTTCGGTGCGATGGTCCTGGTGTCCACCGCGGACGCCGGTGCGCTCGACCAGGAGAGCCACGCGGGCGCGAGGGCGATGGCGCACCTGTCGCCGGAACTGCGTGAAGTGCTGCAGGCGGGGCAGCCGGAACTGCCCGCGGGCTCCGTGGCCGACGTGGAGAGCGGTGTGCTCGGCGCGTTGCGGCGGTCCGTGGAGATCCTCGCCGCCAAGGCGCCCGCCGAGGCGGACGCGTTCCCGGCCGCCGTGCTGGCGATCTGCCGCGAGGTGGCCCAGGCCGACGGCCGGGTGGCCGACGCCGAGGACGCGGTGGTGGCCAAGGTGGAGGCCGCGCTCACCCGCTGATCCGGTCGGGTGGCGGTTGTTCGTAATCGAAGTACGTTGGGATCAGCAGACTCGGTGGCACGCGTTGGCGTGCCCGGCGGAAGGGCTTGAAGAGCATGTCGGACGAGGCGCGCGACTGGAACCAGAAGATCATCGACGAGTTCCACGCGAACGGGGGCAAGGTCGGTGGGCCGTTCGAGGGGCGGCGGCTGGTGCTGCTCACGATGGTCGGGGCCAAGAGCGGGCAGAAGCGGACCACGCCGCTGGTCACGGCGGTCGACGGTGACCGGCTGGTGATCGCGGCGTCCGCGGGTGGTGCGGACAAGACCCCCGACTGGTACTACAACCTGATGGCCAACCCGCGGGTGACGATCGAGCTCGGCACCGAGAAGTTCGAGGCCACCGCGAAGGAGGTCACCGACCGGGCCGAGCGCGACCGGCTGTACGCGGCCATGGTCGAGGAGATGCCCGGCTTCGCCGACTACGAGACGAAGACCGACCGGCTGATCCCGGTCGTCGTGCTGGAGAGGTAGGAACGTGGGTCCCCCGTGGGGGACCCACGTCGTCCTCTGGCTGTGTCACACCTCGGGGTGCTGTCCGGTCTGACCCTTCGGACACCTCCGCGGAAGGGAACACCACGTGACGGACGAGATCGACCAGGCTTGGGCGGACTTCGCGGGCGTTCGGCCAAGGCTGTTCGGCATCGCGTACCGGATGCTCGGCTCCGTCGAGGAGGCCGAGGACGTCGTGCAGGACACGTGGATCCGCTGGCAGGGCTGCGACCGCTCCGAGGTGCGGAGTGCGGCGGCCTTCCTGACCACCACGACGACGCGGCTGGCGATCAACGTGGCCAAGTCGGCGCGGGCCCGGCACGAGACCTACGTCGGCCCGTGGCTGCCGGAGCCGGTCGACACCGGCGCCGATCCGCAACTGGGCGCCGAACGCGGCGCGGTGCTGGAGTTCGCGGTCCTCCTGCTGCTGGAGAAGCTGAACAACTCCCTGCAACGGGCTGCCTACGTGCTGCGGGAGGCGTTCGACTACCCGTACGCGCAGATCGCCGACATCCTCGGCACGTCCGAGGTCTCGGCCCGCCAGCTGGTGAGCCGCGCGCGCAAGCACCTGGCCGACGAGCACCGCGCCCCGGTGAGCGCGGAGGAGCAGCGACGGCTGCTCGGCGCGTTCCTGGTCGCCGCCCGCACCGGCGACCTCGCCGTGCTGGAGGGCCTGTTCGCGCAGGACGTGGTCAGCCTGTCCGACGGCGGTGGCGCGGTGCGCGGCGTGTCGCGCATCCCGGTGCGCGGCCGTGCCACGGTCGCGAAGTACCTGCGGGCGTTCGCGAACCGCTTCTGGACCGGCGTCGACATCACCTTCATCGAGGCGAACGGCCAGGCGTCCGCTTTGCTGTCCCGCGACGGCACGGCGTTCGCGGTCATGACGGCGACCGCGTCGACCGACGGCATCGAGCAGCTGCTGTGGATGATGAACCCGGCGAAACTGGCAGGCGTGGCACCGGCCACCGACTCGACGAGGCGGTGAGCGGACGCCGTGCCGGACGACTGGTTCCCCGTCCCCACCAGCCCGCACTGGCACCGCGCGCTGGTGCGCGAACTCCGGAGCGCCTGCGAGAACGGTGACGTCACGGCACTGCGCTGCCTGCTGCACCAGGACGTCCTGGCCATCACCGACGGAGGCGGCAAGGTGCCCGCGGCCCTGGAACCCGTCCACGGCGTCGACGCGGTCATCGACCTCCTGGTCCACGTCCGGGGGACATCCGACACCCGACTGGAGGAGTGCGCGGTCAACGGCCGACCTGGTCTGCTGCTGAGGAGGGAGGAGCGGGTCGTCGGCGTCGTGCACGTGACCATCGACCAGAGCTGGATCACCGACGTCTGGCTGGTGCTGAACCCGGACAAGCTGCGCGGCTGGCACGACAGGTGAGGGGACGGCGCGATGATCGGGCACCTGGGCCTGCGCTGGGCACTGACGCTGGTGCTGACCTGCGTGGCCGCCCTGCACGTCCACCGGCTGGGTACGCGCTCGTCCACGTCCGCCCGGATCGGCGAAGGCGCGCACGGGGCGATGTGCGCGGCCATGATCGTCATGGCGTGGCCGTGGGGAGCGGCGATACCGCTGTGGCCCCAGGTGGCCCTGTTCGGCTCGGGCGCCGCCTGGTTCACCGCACTGGGCCTGCGCCCGCTGGCCCGCGGCGACAGCGGGCGGACAGCGGCGGGACCGCTGTTCCACGCCGCGGGCATGGCCACCATGGTGTGGATGCTCGTCGCCATGAGAACAGCCGGGACCACCCACTCGCACGACGGCGACCTGGGCGTCGGCTGGGTGGCACTGGGACTGGGCCTGCTGTCGATCGCCGCCGCCTACTGGTGGTTCGGCGAGTCGGTGCGCATCGTCCGCGCGTCCAACTCGTGGCAACGCGGACGGTGCGCCGTCGCCCACACCGCGATGGGGACGGCAACAGCCGTGATGGTCTTCGCGATGCTGTGATCCGACCGATCGGAAAACTTCTCCGCTCACCTGTCACATCCGCGCGATCCCGTCCGTCAGTGCGGTGAAGCGCTGGCGACCGGCCACCGCGAGACGGAGGAGAACACCATGATCGCCCGGATGAAGAACCCCGCCATGGTCCTGCCCGACGCCATGAAGGGCATCCAGAACCTGTACAAGGCCATGCACCAGGGAGGCGTCCCGCCGGAGGTGCTGGAGCTGGTCCACCTGCGGGCCAGCCAGATCAACGGCTGCAGCGCGTGCGTGCACGCCGGTGTGGTCAACGCCAAGAAGGCGGGGGAGACCGACGAGCGGCTCCACGCCGTCGCCGTCTGGCGCGAGTCCCCCTTCTTCACCGACGCCGAACGCGCCGCGCTCGCGCTCACCGAGTCCGCCACCAGGCTCGCCGACCGCTCCGGCCAGGCCGTGTCGGACGCCGTCTGGGACGAAGCCGCCGACCACTTCGACGAGCAGCAGCTCGCCGCCATCATCCTCATGGTCGCCACGACCAACTTCTTCAACCGCGTCAACGCCACCATCCAGGAGCCCGCGGGCGTGACGTGGAACTGAACGGCAGACGGGGCAACCCCGAGGATCAGGACCGACGGCGGATGTCGGCGGCTTCACGCGCCGCGGTCGCGCTCTCCTCCGGGTGGCCCGCGTCGGCCAGCTGATCGGCCAGTGTGTCCAGACTCAGGGCGAGATCGGGTAGGAAGGCGTTCGGGTGCCTGTCGGCGAGGCGCCGGAACAGGTCCGTGGCCTCTGAGATCGCCTCGACGGCCGCCGCCGGGAGGCCGAGCCCGCCCAGGAGGATCGAGAGGTTCGCCAGGCTGCCCGCGAGGTCGGCCAGGAAGACGTCCGGGTGCCGCTCACTCAGCGTCCGCCGGATCGTCACCGCTTCGGTGATGGCGGCCAGCCCCTCCTCGAAGCGATCGAGGACACCCAGGGCGATCGACAACGTGTTCAGGCTGACCGCCAGTTCGGATTCGAAGGTGTGCGGGTCCTCGGCTGTCAGCCGTCGACGGATGTCCACGGCTTCGCTGATGGCCGCCAGCCCATCTTCCGGCCGGTCCAGTTGGCGCAGGTCGATGGCCAGGTTGTTCAGGCCGGTGGCCAACTCGTGCAGGAACCTGTCCGGGTCCTGGTCGGCGAGCCGTCGGTGGATGCCGATGGACTCGGTCACCGCCGACACGCTCTCGTCCGGCCTGCCGAGTTCGCCGAGGTGCATCGAGAGGGTGTTCAAACTCGTGGCCAGGTGTGGGAGGAACTGGTCCGGGTCTCGGTCGGTGAGCTGTCGGTAGAGGTCGGTCGCCTCGGTGGCCGTGGCGAGACCGTCGTCGTGCCTGCCCAGCCAACCCAGGTCGACCGAGAGGTTGTGCAGGGCCCACGCGAGATCGTCCACGCCCGGCTCGGTCCGGTACCGGGCCACCACGGCCTGCCCGGCGGAGATCGCGGGTTCGCCCCACACCTGGCTCCGCTGGGGCAGGACCCGCCACACCCGCTCCAGGTCGGCGGTGCCGGTGCTCGCGTCCCCGACGAGGTGGTCGACCACGTCCACCAGCGGTTCCGGCGCCGCCACCCGTGCGGCCACCTCCACCGCGGGCACCAGCAGCACGTCCGGGAACCGCACGCACCACTGGGTGACCGCGTCCGCGACCCGGTCACCGAACACCGCGTGCGCCGCCGCCCGGACGCACACCGTGAGCAGGCGGACCGCCTGCTCGTCGTCGAGCTGCGGGATCAGCCCGTCGACCACGCAGTCGGGGTCGCGGTCCACGATCAGCCTGCCGACCAAGCGCTCCGCCAAGCGGTCCGGCTGCACGCCCTCGAACACGCCACCGGCCGTCGGGTACAGCTGCGTCAGCCAGGCCCGCACGGTTCGCCGCCGGTCGCGCGGCTGATCGGCGACTCCCGGAACGCGCGCCACGACGGTGTCCACCTCGGCGGGGGAGAGCGGACTGAGCAGCGACGCGGCGGCGACCACGTCCGTCAGCGTCGCGAGCCCGAGGTCCGGCAGCAGGCCGTGCGACTCCGCGGCAGCCCGCCAGTAGCCCCGTTCGTGATCAAGGATCCGGTCTTCCGGACCACGCGGTCTGGTGTCCTGCAACGGATGCGCCGCGTCGAGGAGGTCGGCCAACGCGCTCATGTGCACGGCGAGCACGGTCCGGTCCCGGTCCAGTGCCGGGACGCGGTCAACCACACCTGCCCAGGACGCCGGGGACAGGCCCAGGAGGTCGGTGAGCGCCGTGCCGAACGCGTCGAGCGCCGACCGGTACGCCTCCGCCCGGTCCGACGCGGTGTCGTCCAGCACGGGCAGGGCCTCGACCTGGGTGGAGTCGAGCACGTCGCGGACGACGTCGCCCTCGGCCGCGAGTTCGTCCCACCAGGCGCCTGCGGTCCTGGCGAGCAGCAGCACCTTGACCGGCGCGCTGTGCCTGCGGGCCGCCAGGACCTCCACCAGCGCCGCCACCTGGCGTCCGCGAGCCTCCGCGTAGTCCACGACGACGAGGACCGGCACCACCGTCTCGCCCAGCACCCGCAGGTCGTCGGTGCCGCGGTCCGGGTCGAGCCAGACGACCGGCCAGCCCGCCCGGCTGAGCCGCTCGCCGAACTGGTGGGCCAGCCGGGTCTTCCCCTGCCCGCCGGGACCGTGCAGCAACCGCACGGTGTCCGGTGACGTCGTGGCCCACTCCTGGAGTGCCGCCAACACCGAGTCGCGGCCGCGGAACGGCACGACGGCCCGTCTCGCGGGCAGGAGGCCCGCGGGTGAACTGACCCTGGTCCCGTCGGGCACGCGTGACCGGGCGTCGGTCAACCCGCGGAGTTCGATGGCCTCCCAGCGCGTCCCGGCCAGCGCGGCGAACTCCGGGTCGCGCAGCAGGACGTACGCCGGAACCGCCTCCAGGACCGCGTGCTGCCGTCCGGCCGGGTCCACCGCGATCACACCGGTCAGCAGGTCGCCGCAGAACATGGCGGCACCGGAGAGCCCGCCCCACGGCG
Organism: Umezawaea sp.; assembly: GCA_039922235.1. GTDB lineage: Bacteria > Actinomycetota > Actinomycetes > Mycobacteriales > Pseudonocardiaceae > Umezawaea. The sequence goes on along the minus strand of JBDSAJ010000294.1, from coordinate 7,569 downwards.
ACGAACCGTCGGCACGGGCGGCAGGGGGATGGCCGTCCAGGTTCATCACGTACCGGTCGCCGACCATGCGGTCGCCGGGGTTCAGCGTTCCGGACCGCTGCGACACCTCGACCGGCATGCCGTCGCGCTGCACGAGATCCGGCACACCCCAGCACTGGCACAGGAGCCCCGGCCGGTGCGTGACGGTGCGCCCCCACGGCACCGGGCCGCCGGGCAGGGGTGTCCACAGTGGATCGTCGAGCCGGACGAGGGCGGCGTCGTCCCGCCCATCCGGCGTGCCTGCCCACACCACCCGGCCGGTGTACGTGCCGGGACGGCCGGGCCGGAACACCGGCACCGTGCCGGAACCGGCGACGTGCGCCGACGTCAGCACCAGCCGCGGACCGATCAGGTAACCGGACCCGGACCCGACCGCGGCGACGCGCTCCCACTCCACGGTGGCCTACCGCCCGACGTGCTCGGTGAGGTCACCCGGCTCGGCGGGCCGGTCACGGGTGCCCGCCACCAGCAGGTCGCCGCCGCCCGCCTGGCGTGGCGTCAGCTGAACGCTCACCCGGTGCTTGCGGGTGCGTGACGCGCCTGCCTCGGCGTCCGCGGACACCACCCACGCCTTGAACCCGGCCTTGGCCTTGGCATCCACCTTGAGCTCGACGGTGAACTCCAGCTCGATCGGCCCGACCACGAACTCCACCCCCGACCCGGTGGCCCGGCTCACGGCCACCAGCAACTCGTCCCGGATCGCCGCGACGGCGTCAGCCAGCTCGATGTCCATACGGGGATGGTCGCACGAACCGGTGGAAGTTCAGGTGCGGCAAGTGGTGTCGTCAGGTGGTCGGGTTCCGTGCGCGAGGAAGGTCGAGACGGTGTGGTCGCCACAGGTGTTGCCGTCCCTTCGAAGGTCTCGTCCCGACCGGTTCTCCCCTGCCATTCGGAACCGGACTTCGAGTCACCGCAAGGGAGCGGGCCGGGAGTGAAGCAGGAGTGCGCGCAGTACGTGGAAACGGGCCGGGGCGATGTCGCCCCGGCCCGTTCTCCTTCGTCCTGCTCAGATCTGGCGGTCCACGAACCTCGGCGTGCCGTTCGGGCTGCGGAAGGTCATCAGCCAGACGTCACTGGTGCCGTTGTAGAAGGGCATGAGCGTCGGGTCGGTGGCCGAGGGGTCCGAGAGGCCGTCGATGAACCAGGCCCACTCGCCCCACGTGTTGGAGCCGTTGGAAGTTTCCCAGATCCGGTACATCTCGTTGTCGGTGCCGCGGTACACCACCGCGATCCGGCCCAGTGCCGGGTCCAGCACCGCGGCGGGTGCGCCCGCCGCGGCAACGGTGGCGGTGCCGACCTCGGTCCAGTCACCGGGCCACGTGCCACCGGCGTCCTGGACCTTGGTGGTGATGGTGCCCGCCGCGCCGCGCACGAAGACCTGGAGCTGGTAGCCCGGACGGACGATCACGGCAGGAGCACCGGACGAACCGGCCCCACCCAGCTCGGTCCACGGGGACAGCGAGCCGTCGTTGTAGTACAGCACGGTCTTCACCGTGCCCGTGCCGTCGAGGCCGAACACCCGCAGGCCGTCGCGAACCGTGACGACCGTCAGACCACCGACGAGGTCCTTGTCGCCCAGGTTCCGCCAGAACGGCACGGACCCCGTCGGCTGGTACGCCCACAGCTTGCCGTCGGCGTCCACGGCGAACTGGACCGACGTGCCACCGGCGAGCCTGGCGGACGTGGGCGCGGCGGCCATCGAGCCGCCGAGGTTCACCCAGGCGTTCCACGTCACCGCACCGGCCGCCGTCTGCGTGGCCGACCACACGTCACCGCTGCGGTGCTGGGCGGTGACCTGGAGGCGCCCGTCGGACAACTGCGCGATCGCGGGCTGGCCGGTGAACGCCTCGTTGCCGGAGATCACCGTCCACTGGACCGAGGTGAAGTTGCCCAGGTCCGGCTGATGTCCGTAGACGACCCGCCCCGAGTTGTCGGTGTAGGCGTACTCCAACGTCCCCGCCCGTGCGGTGCCGGTCGGCGCGGCCTGGAAGACCGTGGTCCGGCTGTTCTGCACCACGGGCACGGTCGGCAGCGGCTCGGCGAACCAGCCCTGGATGTCCACGATCAGGTGGATGGTGTCCGCGCTGCCGTTCTTCACCCGGATCTTGCCGTCCGTCCCCGGCTTGAGCACGATCGAGTTGGCCCGCCAGCTGTCACCGTGGTCCATCATCGTCAACGCCGGCTCGGGCTCGTCCATCGGCCACGCCTTCAGGTAACCCGATGCCTCCGACGTGGCGATGACCGTCAGCAACGCACCCGCGATGCCCCGCGTCGGCAACCCGTGCGTACCGCCGACCTGCACGTCGATGACGCTGTTCGCGGCCATCGGCAGCCCCGCCCCGACCGACCGGGTGTTGATCAGCCGACCGTAGGCCGAGCGGAAACCGCTGCCCGTGGTGGCCGACTTGGTGAAGTAGCCCTCGACGTTGACCATCAGGTTCACGGCGGTGGTGCCGTTGTTCTTGAAGGTCACCTTGCCGTCGTCGGGCACCTGCACGACCGCCGCTTGCTGCGTCACCCCGGCCTCGTAGTTCAGCACCGGCCGCGCTGCGCCGCCGCTCGGCTGGTACGAGAGCCAACCCTCCGCTGTCGCCCCCAGCACGCCCAGGTTCACGTACGCCGCCGCCGAACCGGCCGGGATGAGCCCGCCGGTCAACGTCACCGTCCGGCTGGCACCGGCCGCGATGGCACCGGCGGTGGTGCCGAGGCCGCTGCGCGTGTCGATGGTGCGGGTGTGCGCCACCGGCACGAACCCGCCGCCGTTGGTGCCCTGCGCCGACTTGAAGTAGCCGTGCACCTCCACCACGACGTGCGCCTTGCCCGCCGCGTTGTAGACCGCGATCTTGCCGTTCGCGCCGACCTTCACCGCGGTGAACGTGGACAGGTCCTCGCCCGCCTTCACGCTGAGCGCGGTGAGGTTCGCCGGCCTGGACGTGCCGTCGGGCCACAGTTCCAGGAACGTCGCCTCGGTCGTGTTGAGGGCGGCCACCCGCACCATGACCGTGCCGACCCCGGTCGTCGGCACGGTGCCGACCCCGAGCACCGGGAACGTCGTGGTGCTCGCCTCACCGCGCAGACCGGTCACCCCGCCGGTCCCGTCGCGGGTGTCCAACACCACGGCGTCGTTGCTCAGTTGGACGTAGTCCCCGCCACCGCCGGCCGCGTCCGCGAGCGCCACGGGCGCCTGCGGTACGACCACCATCGCGAGGACTGCGGCGGCTACCGCCAGCAATCCCACGCCGGATCTCTTGGACAACTTGATTCCCCTAACTCGGATCTACTACTTGTAGGTCTCGGTGCCGTCGTGGGTCATGTTGACCGCACACACGCCCAGGGCAGCGACCAAGGCTCCGGCGGTCAGGGCGCCGCTGCCAGTGATGACCCCCGAGCCGACCGCCACCGTTGGCAGGGCGACGCACTTGAGGAAGAACCTCAACGGGTTTCTCCTGATGTACTTAGCAGTCCGCGGGCCGCTGATCTTCAGTTCGCGCCCGAGTTTCCGAACGAGAAGGTAGCTCCGCACACCCGCCCTGTACGCGCCCCGGCCGAGCGACTCCGCGCCCCTGGCCAGGGGCCTGCCCACCGCGCTCGCCCCCTTGGCCAGACCACGGCCCGCCGCGCTCGCCCCCTTGGCCAAGCCGCGGCCCGCCGCGCTCAGACCACGGCCCGCCGCGCTCGCCCCACTGGCCAGGCCACGGCCCGCCTTGCTCACACCGGCCGTCACCTTGGCCAGTGCCTTGCCGCACTTGCCCGCGTTGTGCACGAGCACGTCGGCGTCACCGGTCACGACGTGGAAGGTGTGCAGGGTGTCGACCGTCAGGTTGTAGACGGTCCGCTGCTCGGTCCACGACCGCGTGCCGACGATCTCGCCCTCGGAAACCCGTTGTCCGGCAACGAGGTCACCGGCCTCGGACCACTTGCCGTCGGCCCAGAACGGGTGGCCGTCGGTCGTGGTGAGGGTGGACGTGCGGCCCTCGAACGACACGGTCAGCTCGGTCATCTGCTTGGTCCCGGACCCGACGATCAGGTCGGTCACCGCGTACGAACCGGTCTGCCCGGTCGTCGGATCGGCCGCCGTCACCTCGTCGCCGACCTGCACCGAACTGATCGCCTTGGTGGAGCCGTCGCCCATCCGCACCCGCGTGTCACCGGCGAAGCTGTTGCCACCGCCCGCGATCACCGCGCACGCCGCGCCGACGATGTCGTCGCCGTACTTGGCACCCAGCCGCGCGCCCCTCGCCCCGCGCACCGCGCCGACGCCAAGCGGGCCGGCGAACATGGACGCCACCGTCAACACCGTCCAAGCGCAGCTCTCCAGGTCGCCTTCCATGAGACACCGCTTGCCGTCGTTGAAGCCGCTGATCTCGGCCGCCGCGGACAAGAGCCCCTTGCCGAATTTCTTCCAGCCCGGCCACTTCCACCCGGAGCCGCCGCTACTGGACCCGGACCCCGGCTGGCTGGCGTTGGACGTGTTCTTTACCGGGTTGCCCGCCTTCTGCACGGCCTGGTCGTAGATCTTGTCCGTGCCGCGCTTGGTGTCGGCCACCACGTCACGGCTGGCCCCGACCGTGCCCGCGGGCAGTTTCGCGCTGGACGACACCGGCTGCGGCATGTTCGTGACCGGCGAGTGCGTCTCGCTGGACACCGTCCTGGGCACGTGCCGCGCCGAGTACTGCGCCGCCGAACGGGCCTGCGCGGTGACCCGCGTCTTCCGCTCGTACTCCGCCCGCCGCGCCGCCTCCGCCCGCGCCGCCGCACTCGCGTTGTAGCAAGCGCCGCAGCTACCGCCACCGCCGCTGCCGTTGTACGCCGGGCCGGGCGCGTAGGACGGGTAGGTGCCGCTCGACCCGCGGGACTTCTCCTTCGGGTGGCCCAACAGGTTGTTCGCCTGCTGTTGGAGCGCCCAGGCGGAGTTGTTGGAGCCGAGGCAGCTGAAAACGCACGACTGCGACACCACCCAGTCGGAATCGGGGCCGTCAACCAGCTCCCGGAGCCACGGCCACACTATCGGTGTCGGCCAGTGCCCGTCCGGGTCGACCTGGCCGACCGGGTCGGCCGCGCCGTAGGTGTAGCGGTTGGCGCGGACGCCCTCGCCGCCCTGGAACGGGATGTCGTCGCGGGCGTTGAAGCCACCGGTCGTCGGCTCGTACCAGCGGGCGCCCATGTCGACCTGGCCGGTGGCCGGGTCGGTCCAGTCGCCCTGGTAGCCCAGCGGCCCGGTGTCGCCGGTCTTCGCGGTGACCTTGCCGAACGCGTCGTAGCTGGTCTTGTCGGCCAGCGCCTGACCGTCCGGTGCGATCGCGCCGATCACGTCACCGTGGCCGTTGGCCACCGGCACCCTGGTGGTATCGCCCTTCTTCGTGGCCAGCAGCTCGTCACCAGGGCCTCGGGCGAAGGTGGCGGAGCCGTCGGACACGACCTGGTCGTCCTGGCCCGCGTAGGTGAACGCGGTGCCGTTGCGGGTGGCCACCCGGTCCAGGCCGTCGTAGGTGTAGGTCTGGCTGATCGCACCGACCATCCGGTCGAACGCGTCGAACGCGTACGGCTCGGTGTGCCCGGAGCTGGTGCGGCCCGCGAGCGTGCCGCGCGGGCTGTAGGAGTAGGTGTAGTCGCCGTCGGACAGCAGGCGGTTGCGCTCGTCGTAGGTCGAGGTCTTCGCGCCCGCCTTGGTGCGGTTGCCCGCCGGGTCCCACTCGTACGCCGTGGTCGCGCCACCGGCGGCGGCGGTCTTGAGCCTGCCCAGCGCGTCGTAGGTGTAGCCGGTCTGGACGCCGTTCTCGGTCTTGCTGGTGATGAGGTCGGTGTCGTCGTGGCCGTAGGTGGTGGACGAGATCGTCTGCCCGGTCGAGCCGGTGAGCACGTCCGAGGTTTGCCTGCCGTAGTCGTCGTAGCCGAAGGTGCGGGCGCGGCCGGCACCGTAGCCGATGGTCTTGACCTCGCCCGTGCCGTCGTAGCCGAACGTCTGGGTGACGCCTGCCAGTCCTTCGGCGACGGTGTTCAGCCGCCCCTTGAGGTAGCTGTAGGTCGAGGTGCCCGCCGCGTCACGGCGGGTGGTCGGGTTGCCGTCGGCGTCGTAGCCGAACTCCGCCGCGCCACCGGGACCGGCCGTGGTGAGCAGGTTGCCGCGGTCGTCGTAGGTGTAGGTGTCGGAGCCGATCTGCTTCGCCTGGCCCACGATGTCGTAGGCGATGTCCCGTGCGGTGGTGGGCTTCTCCGCGCCGCCGCCGGTCTCGGCGGTGAGCTGGTCGGCCGGGTCGAATGTCCGGGTCCGTTCCACGCCGCCGGGCGAGGTCAGCTTCACCTCGTTGCCGTTCGCGTCGTACTCCGACGTCCAGGTGCGGTCGGTCGGGTGGGCAGCGGTGGCGGGCTCGATGGTCTTCTCCTGCAGACCCCACGGGTTGTACGTGGTGATGGTGCGGTTCCCGCGCGGGTCGGTGTTGCGGGTGAGGTTGCCCGCCGCGTCGTAGCCGAACTCCTGCGTGACGCCCTCAGGCTCCACCTGCTTGACCAACCGGTTGCCCGCGTCGAACTCCAACGTGGTGACGTTCTGCTTGGCGTCGGTGAAGGTGGTCGGGTTGCCCGCCGTGTCGTAGCCGTACTTCGAGGTGCGCAGGACCGTGCCGTCCGGCTTCAACTGGGACTGGGCCACTTGGTCGCCGAACAGGTCGTAGACCAGCCTGGTGGTGCGGCCGATGCTGTCGGCGACCCGCACGGCGTTGCCCGCCGCGTCGTAGCCGTAGTGCGTGGGCACACCTGCCGGGTCGGTCTCCTTGATCAGCTGGCCGAGCGTGTCGTAGGTGAACGACGCGGCGGCACCCGAGGGGGCGACGGCCGAGGTCACGTTGCCGAGGTCGTCGTAGCGCCCCCAGGAGGTGAACGTGCCGGTGGTGGGCTTGCGCTCGTACTGGGTCGAGGTGATCTCGCGGTCGAGGTCGTCGTAGGTCGACTCGGTCCGCGCGCCGTCCGGGGCCGTCGTGGACAGCAGTTCGCCTGCACGGGTGTAGGTGAAGCGCGAGATCGCCCGGCCCGTGGTGGCAGGCTCGTCGACGGTGACGAGCCGGTCCAGCTGGTCGTAGCTCGTCTTCGTGGAGAAGCCGCGGGCGTTGACGACCTCGGTGACGTTGCCGTTGCCGTCGTAGGACGTCCTGGTCGTCGGCGTGATCGCCTGGTGTGTCGGCAGCGTCGTGGACACGACCCGGCCGAGGCGGTCGTACCCGGCGGTGGCCACGTTGCCCAGTGCGTCCGCCACCGCGCCGACCTCGTCGAACGTGTTGTAGCCGGTCTTGGTGGTCGGCTTGGTGGCCGTCGGCGCGCCGCCGTCGCGTTCCACCGACACCTCGGCGCCCGTGGTCGTGACCTGGCGGCCCAGTTCGTCGAACGCGTAGGTGGTCGTCTTGAGCCTCGGGTCGGTGACCGAGATCTGGTGGCCGCGCTGGTCGTAGCCGAACTTGGTGACCCGGTTGGTGATGCCGTCGGTGACGGTCTCCTCGATCACGTTGCCCATGTCGTCGTGCTGGTAGCTCACGATCT
>JBDSAJ010000293.1:0-20368 GCA_039922235.1 Umezawaea sp. | reverse complement strand
GGTGCCGGCACCACGCTCGACGCCGTCCGCTGCCGCAACTGCGGCGGTGTGGACGGTGAACTGGTCCTCGACCTCGGTGACCAGCCCGCCTGCGAGCAGTTCGCCGATCCGGGCGACGACGGTCCCGACCCGACCTACCCGTTGCGGATGTGGTTCTGCGGGAGGTGCGAGCTCGCCCAACTCGCCGAAGACCCCGGACTGGTCGAAGCGCCGGTGGGCGTGGAACCGCGAGCGATGCGCGACCAGGCCGCACGGGTGGTCGACCGCCTGTTCGAGCTGGGGTGGCTGACCGGCTCGGTGGTGGAGTTCGGCAGCCCGCACGGCGGCTCGTGGCTGCCGCTGGTCCTCGGCCGCGGTTTGACGGTCGGTACGGGCCAGGCGGACGTCGTGCTCGACACCTACGGTCTCCTGCACGAGCCCCAGCAGGACAGCGCGTTGCGGGAGCGAGCCGCCGCGGTCTCGCCCGGCGGCGTCCTGGTGCTCCAGTTGCACAGCCTCGCCACGGTGCTCAGGCATCGGCAGTGGGGCGAACTCCGGCACGGCCACCACGCGTACTGGTCCGTCCCGGCTTTGAGGGAGGCGCTCAGCGCGCACGGACTGGGTGTGCACCGCGCTTGGCACTACCCGATGGGTGGTGGCACGGTCGTGGTCGTCGCCAAGCACCACGCCGAACCGGACGCGGAGACGGCGCGGGTGCTGGCCGATGAACGGGCGGCGGGTGTCGCCGACCCGGCCGCCCTTCGAGGACTCCAAGCACACGCGGACACGGACGCCATCAGGTTGCGCACGTGGCTCACGGCGCGGTCGCGGGAGGGTCGCCTCGTGCTCGGCTACGGCGCGGCCTCGCGATCCGTTCCGGTGCTCTGTCACGCCAAGGTCGATCGCGGGTTGCTGGCCGCTGTGGGGGATGCCTCGCCCGGCAAGCAGAACCGCCGGATTCCCGGCACCGACGTGCCGGTGATCGCCCCTGCCGAACTGGTGGCGGCCCGTCCGGACCACGTGCTGCTGTTCCTGCCCGATCTGCTGGACGAGGTCCGGCAGTCGATGCCGGAGATCGAGGCCGCGGGCGGCCAGTGGGTGTCGCTGCCGGACGTGCTGGGTGAGGGCGGATGACCGAGCCGACGCTTTCCATCGTGATGGTCGCCTACAACGCGGCCGAACACCTGGACCGGACGTTGCGGGCCTTGACCGGTGCGGCCAGACCCGACGTCCCCTTCGAGGTGCTGGTCAGCGACAACGCCTCCACCGACGGCGCGGCCGAGGTGGCCGAGCGCCACCTCGGTCCGGACGCGGTGCGCAGGCTCGGGCGGAACACGGGGTTCGCCCACGGCGTCAACCGGGCGGCCGAGCGGGCGAGCGGGCGCTACCTGCTGCTGCTGAACCCGGACGCCGAACCGCTGCCGGGGGCGATCGACGCCTTGCTGGCGCACCTGCGGTCTCACGAGGACCACGGCGTCGTGGGTGGCCGCACGCTCACCCCGACCGGAGTCCTGGACCCGCGCAGCTGCTTCGGCCGGATCACGCCCTGGAGCCTCACCCTGTCGGCACTGGGCGTCTCGTCCCTGGCACGGGGCTCCAGGCTGCTGGACCCCGAGTCCCTCGGCGGCTGGGCCCGTGACAGCGAACGGCACGTCGACGTCGTCAGCGGCGGGTTCCTCATGGTGGCCAGGGAGACCTGGGACCGATTGGGTGGTCTGGACGAGGCGTTCCTGATCTACGGCGAAGACCAGGACTTCTGCCTGAGGGCCGCAGGGATCGGCTTCCGCCCCTCGATCACGCCGCGAGCCGAAGTCGTGCACGCGGTCGGCGCGTCCTCCGGCAGGCGGGTCGACCGCGACGTGCTCGTCCTCGCGGGCCGGGCGGGCGTGGTGCAGGCGCACCTGGGAGCGTGGCGCCGGTACGGCCTGTTCGCGCTGAGCGCCGGGGTCCTCGCACGCGCGCTGGCCGAACGCGTCCTGCGCAGGGGATCCCGGTGGGGTGACGTGTGGCGGCGGCGAGCGGAGTGGGCCCGCGGCTGGCCGGGCACGCGGCCCTCCGTGCCCGAGCGGGTAGCCGGGTGAGCGCGCTGACCGCCGTCGTGCGTCCCGCGGTGAGGGCGTTGACCGGTCCTGTCGGTTCCCTGCGCGGTGTGCGCACCGAAGCGCCGAACGCGGTGCTGACGTTCGACGACGGTCCCGATCCGGTGGGAACCGAGCAGGTGCTCGGCGCACTGGCGGAGCGGAAGGCGACCGCGACCTTCTTCGTGCTGGTCGACCGCGCGGAACGGTACCGGACCCTGCTCGCCGAGGTGGCGGCGGAGGGCCACGAGATCGCCCTGCACGGCATCGACCACCGGCGGCTGACCCTGATGTCCACTTCGGACGTGCGGAACCGCACGTCCGAGGGTAAGGCCCGGTTGGAGGACTTGACCGGAACGCCGGTGAGGTGGTTCCGGCCGCCGTACGGCTCGCAGACACCCGGCACCTGGCTGGCGATCAGGCGCTGCGGGCTGGAGCCCGTGGTCTGGGGCCCCACCGCCTGGGACTGGACGGATCGACCGGTCGCCGAAATGGCGGAACTGGCGATGCGGACCATGGCTCGCGGTTCGGTGCTGCTGGCGCACGACGGGTTCGCGGTGGATCCCGATGTCGTCTCCGACTTGCCGGAGCCCTCGTTCGACCGGGGCGAACTCACCAGGGCGGTGATCGACGGCCTCACCGAACGAGGCCTGTTCGGGGTCTCGTTGGGGCAGGCACTGCGGCACGGCGAGCCGGACCGGTGGGCCTGGTTCCGCCGCTAGTGCGGTGACCGCGATCCTCACCGTGTTTCGCGCGGCCCAGGTGGACCCCTCGCGCTCGGCGGCCTGCCGGACGACGGGAGTGCCCAGCACGACCTGATCGGCTGTCCTGTGCGACACGGGAAACCACGGGAAGGAGGGACCGTGCTGCGGAAAGTCATGCGCCGCAAGGCCGCGGTCGTCGCTCTTGGGTGCGCCGCGGCGTCGTGCGCGCTCGGAATCCTGCGACCGGGTGTCGGCCTCGCGGGCGACCTCGACATGGCCGCCGAGACCGGTGTCGGTCGCGCGTTCGGCCAGACCGGGTGGCTGCTGCGGTTGTTCGACCTGCCCCCGCAGCCCTACGTGCTCGTGCCGGTGCTGGTGCTGGTGGCCGCGAACAGCCTGGCGCACGGGCGGCGTGCGGACGCGCTCCTCGCGGCTTCGGGGCCCGCACTGGTGAGCATCGTCAACACTTGGGCGCTGAAGCCGTCGTTCGACCGCCGCTACGGGGGTGAACTCTCCTACCCGAGCGGTCATGCGGTGGCCCTGGCATCGGTACTGGTGCTGCTCGTGCTCCTGGCGCCGCCCGGTGTGGCACGGGTGGTCGTCGCCGCGTCCGGCACGGTGGTCTTCAGTGCGGCGGCGGTGGGCATCATCGGTCTCGGGTACCACTACCTGAGCGACATCGTCGGTGCGGCGCTCTTCGCGACTGCGGCGATGCTCTCGATCCACCTGTCCATCGCCGCGTTCCTGGACGGGAACGGACGGTTCCGCCGCGTTCTCGGTCCCCGTGCGGTGTCGACGTCCGTTCGCGACCCCTCTTCCTGACGGCGGATCAGCCCACCTCGGACGCGATCCGCAAGATGTCGTCGGCGGCCCTGCTCCACTGGTGCCGGGCGATGACCTCGCCCGCTTGGCGGATGGCGCGCCGGGCGAGGCCGTCGTCGTCCAGCGCGCTCGCGATCACGGCAGCGAGATCCGCCGGGTCGTCGCCGGAGACCAGCACGCCGTTCACCCCTTGCCGGACGATCTCGGGCATCGCGCACGCATTCCTCGCCACACAGGGCAAACCGTGCGCGAGTGCCTCGACCAACGCCATGCCGTACCCCTCGAAGTGGCTTGGCATCACGAACAGGTCATGCGCCTGGTACAGGTCCCGCACCCGGTCGAGTGGCAACCGGCCGAGGAAGGTGACCCCGTCCGGGACCTGGCCAGGCAGGGGCCACGTGGTCGGACCGACCACGGTCAGCTCGATGTTCGGGTCGACCTCCCGCCTCAGCACGGCGAGCGCGGCCACCACCTGTGGCCCGGCCTTCGTCCGGAAGTCCTTGCCCACGAACAGGAGACGCCGCCGTGGCCGCGGGGTGAGAGCGGTGCGGACCGGCGCCGCGGGCAGGGCGTTGGCACCGGGGGGGACGACGTGCACGCGTTCCGGCGGCAGACCGGTGACCTTCACCAGGCTCTCGGCGAGCCAGTCGCTCATCGCGAGGACACCCGCCGCGCCCTCGTAGATCTCGTGCTGGCGTTCGGTGAGCCTCTTGATCGTGTTCCGGTTCAGGTGCGGGAAGTGCAGCACCTCGTCGTTGGGGGAGAAGTGCTCGCGCAGGAGGTCGAAACTCAGGTCCTGGTACACCAGGTACGGCGCGTCCACCCGAGCGAGATCACCTATCTGCACCACCACCTGAGGAGTTCCCGCCCGCACCGCCCGCCGCAGTTTCCGCCCCGCCAGGAGCTGGGTGAACGGGTGGTGCTTCCACGAACTGGACCACTTGCCGTCCGTTCGCCGAGCGGCCAGCACCTTGAGCGCGAGTCTGCTCGACCGGTGCCACTCCAAACCGAGATCCGTCACCTCGGCCCGCTCCCGCAGCGCCGAGCGGAGCTGCCACGCGGTGTACGACCACGTCGGCTGTGGCGGGTCGTCCCAGGCGCAGGCGAAACCGATTCGCATCCTGGCAGCGTGCTCCGCGGCGGCGGCGACGCCCGCGGAAAACCCGTCGGATGTCACGTTCTGGTCCCTTCGGTCGATTACACGTCTGACGGCGGAGCGTGCGGCCTCGCAGTGGCGGGTTCTCGACGGTCGGGGTGACCTATCCTGACGATGGCAGGAGGGTGGGTCAATGGATCTCTTCGGAATCTTCCGAATTGCGGTTAGACGATGGTACGTGCTCGTGGGCGCCCTCTTGGTGACGATTGGCCTCGGGTTCGTCGCGGCCAGTCAGGTTGCTCCCACCTACCAGGTAGGTGGCGTGCTGGTGGTCAACATCCCGTATGCCGCCGATGACGGGGCGGCGGCGAGGTTGGCGGGCAACCCGTACTTCGACACCCGCACCGCGGCTTCCGTGCTGGCCTCGCTCGGCGAGTCGCCGGACGTGCGGAACGTGGTGATCAAGGGCGGGGGCAACGGCGACTACATCGTGGGCCTCGACAGCGGCCGACCGGTGCTGATGGTGACCATCACCGACAAGAGCGAACAGGTCGGTCTCAAGACTTACCAGCTGCTCGGCGAGGAGCTGGGCAAGCGGCTCGCGCAGCTGCAGGAGGACAAGAAGATCCCGCAGGAGTTCCGGGTCACCGTGGACGACGTGCTGCAGCCCAAGGAGGGCGTCGCGTCAACCGGTAGCCGCACCAAGGTCCTGCTGGCGAGCGCCGCGATGGGCGTTGTGCTCGCGTTGGCGCTGTGCGTCTACGTCGACTACCTGATCCGTCGTCGTGCGTCGGACCGGAAGCCCGCCGAGGAGACGCCGGAGGAGAGCGAGCCCGAACCCCGCAAGCCGACCGAGCAGCGGGCAGCTCCCGCCGTCACCACGCCGGTCGAGCCGCTCGAGGCCCAGCGGACGCAGCGGATGCGTCCGGTCGCCGGGCCGCGTCCCCTGCTCCAGGCCGCGAAGGTGAGGGTGCCCGGCAACGGGTCCACGTCGGACACCGCGGACTGGCCGCAGTACGAGGTCGACCAGATCGGCGCCCCGGACCGCTTCGACGACAAGCCGAACGGACGATGATCCCGGCTTTCCCGTCCCGCGCGGTTTCGGGCCGCTTCCTGCCGGTCAAGCGGCAGCTGGACCGGCACCCGTGGTTGCGCGCGGTGTCGATCTGGGGCACGGGCGCCATCGTGGCGGCTCAGGTCTTCCTGCCCAACCTGGTGTTCCTGCTGCTGGGTGTGCTCGTGCTCGGCATCGGGCTGGTGGTCTCGCCGAGGAACGAGGTCACCGGCATCACGATCCTGCTGGGCTTCACGTTCATGCTGCCCGCGAACCTGGTGATCGGTCCCCTCGGCCAGGCGGGGGTGCCGAGCATGGTACTCGCACTCGCTCTGCTCCTGCTCTGGTTCTTCGTGCGCTGCGCTCCCGACCTCGGCACGGACCGGCAGTTCCAGCCGCTGCGGATCCTGGCGGTGCTGGCCGTCGTGAGCATGTTGGCGAGCTACATGTCCGGCCAGGTGCGAGGGCTGTCCGGGGTGGAGGCGTCGGGAGCGAACGCCGCGCTGCTCGGCCAGGGCGCCGCGCTCGGGATCCTGCTCTTCACCGCGGACTCGCTGCGCAGCACGGCCGCGATCCGTACGATCCTCAAGCGGGTGACCTACGGCGCGGCGTTCCTCGCCGCGGTGGCGTCCCTCCAGTTCTTCAGCATCGTCGACCTGGCCAAGCTGATCCGCCTGCCGGGGTTCACCGTGCACTCCTCGACCGCGGAGTTCGTGGAGAGCCGTTCCGGGTTCAACCGGGTGGCGGGCCTCGCCACTCACCCGATCGAGTACGGCGTCGTGCTCAGCATGGCCCTGCCGATCGCGGTGCACCTGGCCCTCACCGCCCGCGACCAGAAGTGGGTCAGGTGGCTGGTCGTCCTGATGATCGCGGGAGGCATCCCGTTGTCCATCGGGCGGTCGGCGGTGCTCGCGTCCGCGGTCGCGATGTCGGTGTACTTGGTGACGCTCAGGCTCCGCGTGCTGGCGAACCTGGTCCCGGTGGCGCTGGCGGGCGTGGTGGGCATGCAGGTGGCCGTGCCCGGCCTGCTGGGCAGCATCAAGAGCCTATTCACCGGCGCGGGCAACGACCCGAGCATCGCGGGCCGCACCGACGACTACGCCGCCGTGTTCGTCCTGTGGAGGCAGCACCCGGTGTTCGGCATCGGGCCGGGGACCTACATCCCCAAGGTCTACCGCGTGCTGGACAACGAGTACCTCTACGAACTGATCACCGTGGGAGTGGTCGGGGCGACGGTCGGGCTCGCCCTGTTCGGCTTCGGCTACTCGCTGGCTCGAAGGGTGCAGCGGCAGGCGGTGGACCCCGAGGTTCGCGGCCTCGGCCAGGCGTTGGCGGGCTCCATCGCCGCCGCCGCCGTGGCGGCCTTCACCTTCGACGCGCTCGGGTTCGCCATCATGTTCGTGGTGACGCACCTCATGATCGGCTGCGCCGGCGCGCTGTGGCGCACGGCGGTCCGGGACGATCCCCGCAGTGCTCGGTCCGTCTCGCTAGCGGCTCGACAGGTCAGCGCCCCAGGCCACCTCTCGGCCGCGAAGTCGACGCAGTAGGTCCAACCCGCGAACGACCAGTGTGACTGTTGTGAACACCGCGGCGTCGACGACACCGACCTGGCGGCCTCGGACCAGCCGACCGAGGGCTCCGAGGCCACCGCCGCCACCGGCGGACGGTGCGAGCCCCAGTTGGCGCAACTGCCGGTTTCCCGCGATCACCCGAACTCGTCTGAGCACCAGGCTCCGCAGGTCGCGGGGTGCGTGCACGGTCACCACCACGTCCGGCACGACGACACGACCGGCTTTCCCGATCACGCGGTCCACGTAGCCGTCGTCGGCGATGAGGTCTTCCGGCAACGGGAAGACCTTCGCGTGACCGCTCTCGGACAGCACGTAGACACCGCGGCCCGCGCCGCCTTCGCGCACCGAGGGCAGCGCCCGCCAGACGCGCAGGTAGCTGCGCGTGAGCACGGAGGACCGGTCGTCCACCAGCCGGACTTCCGGCACGGCGAGCAGGACGCCCTCCTCGGCAGTCGCCAAGCCCAGTGCGGCCAGCCCGGGACCGTCCAACTCCACGTCGGCGTCCACGTAGGCACGGGGAAAGCCCGTGCACCGTGCGTCACCCAGGTTCAGCGCCCACGCCTTGCCCCCGCGAGGGGTCTCGAGCACCAGCGCGTCGGGTCCACCCGCACTCCTGGCGGCTTCGGCGGTCGAGTCCGAACAGCCGTTCGCCACGATCGATATCCGGATCGATTTCGTCCCGATAATTCGTTCGATAGTTCGGCCGATGATCTTTTCTTCGTCGTGCGCCGGGATGACAACGTCCACGTGCGAAGCTTACGTTGCTCACCGGTCGTGGACGACGCGCGACATGTCGGAAGGTGATCGGATCTTGATCGAGCTGGCATTGTCGGGCCTCATCGTGCATAGTCCCCTCTGGTTGATTACAAATCAGTCTCTATTCGATCTCGGGCTGAATTTTTGCTCGAGCTGAGAAAGTGGGAGGTGAGGCGCTGTTGCGCCGCATCCTGATAGCAGCAGGAGCCGTAGCGAGCGTGCTGACGCTGGTGTTCCTCGGAATCCAGTTCTCCGGCGGCACTCAGGGCACCACGGACAGCGCCATGATCGCCAACGCCAGTCATCGAAGCTGGTGGAGTGGTCGGCCCGATCGCTGGAGGCAGCTCGCGAAGACGCCTGCTCCCAGCGCTCCCGCCACCACGACGACCTCGGCGACCGCTGCTGCCGCCACCACGACGCCCCCGCCCGCCTCGTCGAGCGCGGTCGCGCTCCCCGCGCCCGCCCCCGTCGTCCAGTCGCCGTCGGTCGGTGGGTACGGCGTTCCCCTTGGCACCGTGCTGCGGGACTCGGGATCACTCTCGATCGACCAGGACGGCGCGGTCGTCGACTCGCTCAACGTGCGGGGAACTGTCACCGTCAATGCACAGAATGTGACGATCAAGCGCAGCCGGTTCACCGGTTCCGGTGAACCGTGGGCGGTGCGGACCGTTGGCAAGGGCTCGGTGAAGATCGAGGACTCGACGTTCGAGGGCAATTACTCCGACGCCGCGATCAGCTATCACAACTGGTCGGCCACCAGAATTGACATCTTCGGCATGACCAACGACGGTGCGAAGCTGGGGAACAACGTTTCCGTCACGGACTCGTGGATCCACGACTTCAAGCCGGAGAGCGGCGCGCACGGCGACGGCGTCCAGTTGGTCGAGGACGTCGGCAACATCGTCATCAAGAACAACAAGATCGATATCGGCAAGCTGACCGGTGTCAACGCGGCGATCTTCCTGTCACCGGACCTCGGGCCCGAGGTCCCGTCGGCGGGTGCTGTCACGGTGGACGGCAACGTGCTCGGCGGTGGTGGCTACACCCTCTACAGCGTCAACGGCCGGGACGGTGCGACGTTGCAGAGCGTCAGCATCACGAACAACACCTTCGTCAAGGACGCCATCTACGGACCCGTCTACACCAGCGAGTTCGTCGCGAAGACGGTGTCGGGCAACTCCTACCAGGACGGTGCGGCGATCACCTTCCCGCGCTAGGGCGGGAGGAGTGGGACGGCTCGGCGGTTCCACCCGTCCGGAGTCCCGGTCTTCGTGGTCCTGGAACGTATGGTTGATCCATGCGCGTCCAGCGAGCAGCAGGACCAAGGCTCGGAGCGATCGCACTCCTCGTCGTCGTAGGCCTCGTGGCCCTCCTCCCGGTCGAATCGGATGTGACCCGGTCGAGCGGTTCCGGAGCAGGTGTCCCGTCAGGGCTCGTGCTGCGCCCGTCCGACTCGATCACGGTCGACCGCGCGGGAACCAAGATCGACGGCGTGCACGTGCGAGGCATGATCACGGTGTCCGCTCCCGATGTGGTGATCAGGCGCAGCCTGCTGACCGGGGACGGGTCGACGCCGTGGGCCATCCGGACGACCGGGGAGGGCACGGTTCACATCGAGGACGTGACGATCTCGGGCGACTACACCGACGCGGGGATCAGCTACCACAACTGGTCCGCGAAGCGGGTCGAGATCGTTGGCATGACGAACGACGGCGCCAAGCTCGGCAACAACGTGTCGATCAGCGATTCGTGGATCCACGGGTTCACGCCGAGCGAGGGCGCGCACGCCGACGGCCTCCAGGTCGCCGAGGACGTCGGCAACATCGTGGTGGAGCGCAACCGCATCGACGTCGGGACCGCGGTCGGCGCCAACGCGGCCGTCTTCCTGTCGCCGGACATCGGTCCCGAGAACCCCACCGCGGGCGCCATCACCGTGCGCCACAACGAACTGGGTGGCGGCGCCTACACGTTCTACAGCGTCGACGGTCGCGACGGCGCGAAGCTGCAGGACGTCGACCTGGTGGACAACACGTTCCTGCACGAGGCCAGCTATGGGCCCGTCTACCCGACCCAGTTCGTCGTGAGGTCCGTGTCGGGCAACGCCTACTCGGACGGCGCGGCGGTTCCCCTCCCGCCCCGCTGAGGTCGTAGCACCGCGAGCATCGCCGCGGCCGACCTGTGCTTCTGGAAGGGGATTTCGAAGACCGCCGCGAACCCCTTGGCGAACAGCAGCGCGGCGGGCACGGTGATCGCGGCGGTGACCAGGAAGGTGGGCGTTCCCGCGGGAAGACGTGGTTCGACCAGCACCCGGCTGACGACGGCGACGATCGGCACGTGGACGAGGTAGAGGCTGTAGGAGAACGAGCCGAGGGAACGCAGGGGCCGGCTGTCGAGGAACCGCACCACGCGCCGCGGCCGACCCAGCGCCAACGCGGCGAGCAGCGCACCGGTGGGGATGCCCAGCAGCAGGTCGATCCAGAAGTAGTGGCCGACCGTCCACTCCGGTCCGCTGGCCACGATCAGGGCGCCCACCCCCAGCGCGCCGGCGAGCGCCAGCGAAGACCACGGAGCCCGGCTCACCCAAGTGCCCGCGGTGGGGGCGAGGACGCCGGCGGCCAGCACGCCGACCGTGAACAGCACGGCGAACTCGGGTGTCAGGTGCATCAGCGACGCGAACGGGCGAACCGTTCCGGAGAGCAGGTTGATCGCCACCACGATGCCGGTGACCCCGAGGATCAGCGGCATCGCTCCGACCCGTCGACGGACCAGGAGCAGCAGCGGGAACACCAGGTAGAGCTGAGCCTCGACGGCGATCGACCAGAACGCGCTGTTCGGGCTCGGCGCGGGCGTCATGTCCTGGACCAGCAAGCCGTACACGACGACGGAGCGACCGGTCGGGACCACGCCTGTGTGCTCCGTCACGACGAGCCACGCGACGAGCAGGCTGAACAGCAGCGCGGCCCAGTAGGCGGGCAGGATCCGCCACGCGCGACGCCTGAGGAACCGGCGTACGCCGCCCAGGCGCCACCCGTCCCGCGCGGGGGCGACGGCGAGTGAGAAGCCGGACAGAACGATGAACACCACCACGGCGAGGTGCCCGTGCAGCAGGAAACCGAGCCAGGGCGGTCCGTTGTCCGACGGGAAGCCGGGGTAGGAGAAGAGCCAGCAGTGGTGCAGCACGACGAAGAGCGCTGCCACGCCGCGCACTCCGTCGAGTCCCGCGATGCGCCGCGATCCCGGACCGGGTGATCGGACGTCGGGCGGGGTTGACGCGGCCTCGGTCGAACTCACAGGGCACCCTTCGGCTCGGACGCGCACGGCGGACGGCCGTGCTCGCTCAAAGTTGTTATCGGCATGAGCCCCGATCTCGTAACGCCGCACAGTGGTCGGACCGATTGTCGGTTGAGGGCTCGCAAAACGGCTCCATGGTGCGGACCACGGCGTCGCCGTGGCGAATGGCGGAAAGTTGGACACGATGAGTCACCAGTCCGGTCCCCCGGTGCTGTCGCTCGCCATGCCCGTCTACAACTCCGAAAGGTTCCTGGCACAGGCGCTGGACAGCGTGATCAGACAGGATTTCGCCGACTGGCGCCTGCTGATCTGCGACAACGCCTCCACCGACAGCACCGGGGTGATCGCCAAGGAGTACGCGGATCGCGACGCGCGGATCGACTACGTCCGGCACGAGCGCAACCTCGGAGCCGCGGGCAACCACAACTACGGCTTCCACCACACGGACGGCGAGTACTTCGCCTGGGTGCACGGTGACAACATCTACGAGCCGTCCTACTTCCGCCGCTGCCTCGATGAGCTCAAGTCGCATCCCGAGGCGTCGTGCGCGCACAGCGTCGTGGTGGACATCGACGTCGACGGCGCCCGGTTGCGGCGGTGGGACGAGGGACTGCGCTCCGCGAGTACGGACGTGGCACTGAGGTTCCGCGACCTGACCGAGTTCGACCACATGTGCTTCGCGTGGTTCGGCGTCGTGCGGCGTGACGTCATGGCGACGACGTCGTTGCACGCCTCGTTCGACTCGGCTGATCGGTTGACCATCGTCGAACTGGCTCTGCGAGGGCCCATCCGCCTCATCGACGAGGAGTTGTTCCTGCACCGGGAGCATCCGGGGCGGATCATGCGCCAAGCGCCGACGGCCCGTTCCCGCTACCTCATCCTGGACCCCTCGTGGACCGGTCGGATCCCCTTCCCGGTCCTCAACATCGGTCGGCAGTACGTCCGAGCCGTGCTCCGCTCCGAGTTGCCCGCCTCGGACAAGGTCCGGTGTGTGGCGCAGATGCGTGGCTGGCTGCGGACGAACTGGCTCCGAGCCCTGCGCACGATCGCGCGTGGCGGTTTCGAGTACGCCAAGCTCGCGGTCACCTCGTTGCGCGGGACCCGAGCCGGTTTGCGGGAGGCGAGGTGACCGCCCAACCGGACGGTTCCGCCGCCGCGGACCGGGCCACCGTGGTGGCGGCCGCGAACGGCACGCGGTGGACGGTCATGGCCATGCTCGTCCGGCAGTTCGGCAGGCTGGGCTTCGCCGTCGTCCTCGCCAGGCTCCTCGGCCCGACGGATTTCGGTGTGGCGGCCGCCGCCACGGTCTACATCTCGTTGACCGCAGTGCTCCTGGAGGCCGGTCTCTCGTCGAGCATCGTGCAGAAGGCCGACCTGCGACCCGCGGACGAGGGCGTCACGTTCTGGACCCTCGCCGGTATCGGGACCGTTCTCGCGGGACTGACCGTGGTGGGTTCCGACAGCATCGCCGCCTTCCTCGGCATCCCCGAACTCGGGAACGTGCTCGTCGTGCTGGCGGTTTGCCCGATCCTCAAGGGTATTTCGAACATCGCGGCTGCCAAGCTGCAACGACACCTGCGCTTTCGGGCGATGGCGGTCACCGAGATCGTCGGAACCCTGGTGGGTGGCGCGCTCGGTGTCGCCGCGGCCGAGTTCGGCATGCGGTACTGGGCCCTGGTGGTGCAGCAGGTCGGCACCGACCTGCTGGTGCTGGTCCTGTGGTTCGCCGCGGCGGGACTGCCGAAGCTCGCCGTCGACCGGGAAGCGCTGCGCTACCTGAAGGTGTTCGGCCTGCCATTGGTCGGCGCGCAGCTGATCGGCTACTTCTCGCGGAACGTGGACAACGTCGTGGTGAGCCGCTTCCTCGGACCCGCGGCGCTGTCCTTCTACACCGTGCCCTACCGGATCATGCTGCTGCCCGTGGGCATGCTCGGCAACGTGGCCAACCGAATAACGTTCCCGGTGTTCTCCAAATTGCAGCACGATCCGGAACGCGTGGGATCGGTGTTCCTCAGGGTGACTCGCGTCATAGCCATTCCGGTGTTGCCGGGAATGGCCACCATCGCGGTCTTGGCACCCGAATTCGTGGAAATGGTGTTCGGTGCGGAGTGGCTGCCCTCCGCGCCGGTCGTGCAGGCGCTCGCCGTGACGGGTGTTCTCCAATCGCTCACCACGGTCGGGGGCTCGGTGTTCATGGGCATGGGCCGAGCCGACGTCTCGTTGCGGTGGGCGTGGATTCCGCTGCTCGTGGTGATCCCGTCGTTCTTCGCCGGGTTGCCGTGGGGCGTCGTCGGTGTCGCGTTCGCATACACCACGGCAACGGTCCTGATCACACCCCTGCTGGTGCGTGCGATCGGGCGTCTCGCGGGCTTCGGCCTGTGGGACTGGATCCGAGCGATCCTCCCGACGTTGACGGCTACCGTTCCCGCCGCGGTCGCCGCGTGGCTGGTCGCCCGCGGGATGGGTGCTGTCGGCAGTCCCGCGGTGTTCGTCGTGATCGTCGGATTCGCGGTGGCGGGCGGCATCTACCTGGCGCTGCTGCGCCTGCTCGACGCGAAGTTGTTCCAGGAGGGCGTCTCGGCCGCTCGACTCCTCACCAGAGGGAAGTTGCTGCAGGCGAGCTGAGTCACACGTATTCCAGGGGGATGCCGCGCTGGTCGCGGCATCCCCCTTTCGCGTGTTGACGACAGCAATTCATGATCATTCGAAGAGGTCTCGGTGATCACCCCGAATAATCATGACTTCGGGCCCGAATGCAGTAACCATTACACCGTTTTGGCCGATCAACAGTTAGTCCAGGTAAGTGCTGCGGTTGACCCGCACCTCGGAGGTGACCCTCTTGGCCGATCGTCTTCTGGTGGTGGTGTTGCTCGTGCTGCACTTCGCCCTACTCGGCTTCATGATCGTTGGCGGGTTTTTCGCCTGGAAGTGGCCCGCCGTGGTGGTCTTCCACGTGCCGCTGGTCATCTGGGGGGTGCTGAACTCGATCTACCAGTTGCAGTGCCCGGTCACCTCGGCGGAGAACTGGGCACGGCGCCGCGCGGGCGTCGCGGAGTACGAGGGCGGGTTCATCGAGACCTACGTGGAAGGCGTGTTCTACCCGGCTCACCACGTGAACAGGGCCCGTCTGATCGCGCTGGCGCTGGTGCTGGGGAGCTGGGTGGGCGTCTACCTGTTCGCGCGCTACCGCGCCGTCGTGAGGTTGCGCCACGCCTCGGCCGTGCTCGCCGCTTCGGTGCTCGTCCCTCGTCGCCAGGTCGCTCTGCTGGAGGACAACTCGGTCATGTGACCGGTGTGCTGATCGACTGAGGGCCTCCGCGACGGTTCGCGGAGGCCCTCAGTCGATCAGTCCGGTTCACATGCCGGAAGCCTCGTCGGCCGAGGGGTCGTCGACCCGGCGCAGCCAGGCCTCGCGCCAGTAGATGTAGTCCGAGCGCGGGCAGTAGCGGTTGAACTGGCCCGCACAGGTGATGTCCTCGACCACGACGCAGTCCTTGAGCTTCAGCATCCTGCCGGTCGACTCGTTGATGATCTTCTCGATCCTGGCCAGCACGCGGCCGCGGCGGCCCGCGTAGGGCAGCATCTCCGCGTCGAACCAGAGCCCGCGATTGCGGTTGTTGGGGCCGAGGGTCGGCATGATCTCGGCTTTGTCCTTCACCTCGACCAGCTCACCCGGCTTCAGGTCGAGCGGATCGGGCCTCGGCAGCGGCGGGGTGCCGGTGCCGCGGTAGAACGGGTAGAAGAGGCCGTCGCGGATGCGCAGTCGGCTCGGGAGCTTGCGGCTGACCTTCTGGTAGTTGTTGAAGACGGAGATCAACAACCCCTGCACCGACTTGCGCATCGGCACGTTCCCGGTGCGCACGTCGTTGACGTACTGGCGAGCGTCGTGCACGGGCAGGTAGGTCGTCGCCCGGACCAGTTCCGTCGCCTGGCAGCGGAAGACCGTCTCACCCGTCTCCTCGTCCGTTCCGGCTCGGGTTCCCGCTTGGACGACTTCCAGGGGCAGGGGGATGGCGCCTGCCGGGGTCTCGCGCACGGGGGTGCCGTCGACCCGCTCCAGCCATTCCTCTTTCCAGAACAGGAGGCACCCGGCCTGGCAGCCGTCGTGCGCACTGCCGTCGCACCGTGCGCCGGTCAGGTGAACCGCCCGATCCATTCGTCGTGTCGTACCGCGTCCGTTGATCGTGTCGCACGTCTTGTGCGCGCTCTTGTAGACCCGCAGCTCCTGCCCGGCGTACTTGAGCGCCTCCGGCATGATCGGGAGGGAGTCCAGCGTCCCGCTGGTGTCGAGGGTGGCCAAGATCTCTTCCACACTGCGGACGCGGACGACGTCGCCCGTGTTGAGCACGGGGACGGGATGGGCGGAGGGGCCGTTGTCCGGCATGGATGTCTCCAGGTGTGCACGGCTCGGTCGTGTCACGTCTGCCAACGTGACATGACTGCCATCGTCGTCACGGCCCGTAATGTTTCACGGCGTCGGCCCGACGTAACTACTCGCCTCGCTGTGGCGATTGAAGGTCATAGGGCTCACGTCGAGGGAGATCCAGGTTGCTTGCCCCCCATGTTCTCATTGTTGTGCAGAACCTTCCCGTCCCGCTCGACCGACGCGTGTGGCTCGAGTGCCAGGCGCTGACCGCCGCGGGATACGAGGTTTCGGTGATCTGCCCGAAGGGGCCTGGTGACTCCGGCTACGAGGTGCTCAGCGGAGTGCACCTCTACAAGTACGCTCCGCCGCCACAGGCGGAAGGGCTGCTCGGCTACGCGTGGGAATTCCTCTACTGCTGGCTGCGCACGGCCTGGCTCAGCCAGAAGGTCTGGCGTCGTCGGCGGATCGACGTCCTCCAGGCGTGCAACCCCCCCGACACCTACTGGGCGCTGGCGCTGTTGTGGCGCCTGCGGGGGGTGCGCTTCATCTTCGACCACCACGACCTCAACCCCGAGGTCTTCGTGTCGCGCTTCGGTCAGCCGAAGGGCCTGGCCGGTCGTGCGCAGCTCGCCATCCTGAAGTGGCTGGAGCGCAGGACGTTCCGCGCGGCCCACCGCGTCATCTCGACGAACACCTCGTACCAGAGGATCGCCTGGGAGCGCGGTGGTGTGCGGAAGGACCACACGACCGTGGTGCGGTCAGGACCCGACACCTCCGTCATGCGCCCGGTCGACGGTGACCCGTCTTTGCTCCGGGGCGGTGAGCACCTGGTGGCCTACTTGGGCATCATGGGGCCGCAGGACGGCGTGGACGGTGTCCTGGAGGTCGCCAAGCGGATCGTGCTCGACCGAGGGCGCACGGACGTCCGCTTCGCCCTGCTCGGGTTCGGTGACTGCCTGGAGAGCCTCAAGGAGCAGTGCACCGCGGCGGGGCTCGACGAGTACGTCGAGTTCACCGGTCGCGTCGGTCCCGAGCAGATCACCCGGTACCTCTCCACCGCCTCGGTCGGCCTGTGCCCGGATCCGCTGAACCCGTTGAACGACGTGTCGACCATGAACAAGACGATGGAGTACATGGCCTACGCGGTTCCGGTCGTCGCGTACCGCCTCACTGAGACCGTGGTGTCGGCGGGCGAGTGCGCGGTGTACGTCGAACCGGGTGACGTGAACGCCTTCGCCACCGCGGTCGTCGATCTGCTCGACGATGACCGACGTCGTGGTGAACTCGGTGTGGCGGGGCGGCGAAGGGCGGAAACCGAACTGGACTGGCGACCGCAGGCGAAGGCGTACGTCGAGGTGTACGACGGGTTGACGGACTTCGCCTCCGCCGGACCGTTCCCGGACTCCGCACCGGTCGACAGCGGGAACCGGACCGATCGCTGGGGCAACCGGATGGTCGACGTCCACGACGACGACGCCTTGCGTGCTTTCGTCCTCCGCCGGACCATCCAAGCGGAGCAGCTCGCTCGACCCGCTACCGAGCAAGGGGAGTGACGCAGGTGTTCATCCGACGGATCGCAGTGATCGGGACCGGGTACGTCGGTCTGACGACGGGTGCCTGCTTGGCTTCCCTCGGCCACCGCGTGGTGTGCGCGGACGTGGACGTGGAGAAGGTCGAGCGGCTCACCCGTGGTGAGGTCGACATCCTGGAGCCCGGACTCCCGGAGCTCGTGGCCGAGGGCATCGCGTCCGGACGCCTGTCGTTCGTCGTCGGCGCGGCCACTGCGGTGACGGCGCACGAAGGCGGCGCGGAGGTCGTGTTCCTCTGCGTCCCCACGCCGATGGGCGTCGGCGGGCTGGCGGACCTGAAGGCCGTCGAGTCCGTTGTGGACGAGTGCCGCACCCTCTTCGCCGAGGGCTGCGTCATCGTCAACAAGTCCACCGTGCCGGTCGGCACGACGGTGCTCACGTCGGAGTTGTTGGGGCGGCCGGACATCGCGGTCGTCTCCAACCCCGAGTTCCTGCGCGAGGGCTCGGCGGTCAAGGACTTCCTGAACCCCGACCGGATCGTCGTCGGCTGCGACGACCAGGACGCGGCCGAGCGGGTCGCGGCGCTGTACTCGCGGCTCGGCGCGCCGACCGTGCTCACCGACGCGGCCAGCGCCGAGATGGTGAAGTACGCGGCGAACTGCTTCCTCGCGATGAAGCTGTCGTACGTGAACGCGGTCGCCGAGCTGTGCGAGCGGCTCGGCGCCAACATCTCGGACGTCACCGAGGGCATGGGCTACGACCGGCGCATCGGCCAGTCGTTCCTCTCGCCCGGTCCGGGCTGGGGCGGCTCGTGCCTGCCGAAGGACACGCACGCGATGCTCCAGGTCGCGGACGCGGCGGACTTCGAGTTCCGGCTGCTGCGCGCCACGATCGACACCAACGACCGGCAGCGCCAGCGGATGGTGGACAAGATCCGGCTCGCCGTGACGGGCAAGCGCAACGGATCGCTGTCGCACGTGCGGATCGGCGTGCTGGGCCTGACGTTCAAGGCGGGCACGGACGACCTGCGCGACTCGCCGTCGCTGGCGGTGGCCGCGCTGCTGAAGCAGGCGGGCGCGGAACTGGTCGGCTACGACCCGGCGATGGGCGTTGGCTCGTCCGCCGCCGTCGGCATGGAGGTCGTGGACGACCCGTACCTCGCCGCGAAGGACGTGGAGGCGCTGGTCGTGCTCACCGAGTGGCCGGAGTTCCGGACGCTCGACTGGGCGAAGGTCGCCGGGCTGGTCCGCAAGCCCGTCGTCGTCGACACCCGCAACCTGCTCGACCCGGACGTGCTCAGCCGGGCGGGCCTGAAGTGGACCGGCCTGGGCGGTCACCGCTAGGTCCCACGAACTCGGTGGGCGTTGTGCCGCGGCAGGGGTGGCACGACTCCCATCGAATCCGGAGGGGGTTCTCGTCGCGGCAGGGGCGGCGGGAGCCCCCTCCGACCTATGTCCGGGGTCGAGCCATCATCAGCAGCGCGACACCGAGCACGGACATCACCAGCGACATGCCGTACGCGGTGCGGTAGGTCAGGACCTGCGCCACGGCCAGCAGCGGTCCGGACAGCATCGTGGCGACGGTCGCCGAGTTGGTGAACATCGTCGTGGCGTAGCCGGGGCGGTCCGGCGACAGGCCCTGGAAGTACGAGATGCCGAGGCCCATCACCGCCGAGATGACGGTGGCGCTGAGCACCTGCGCCGCGGCGACCTGCCACGTGGTCCCGGCCAGCAGCATGGCGCTGTGGTAGCCGAGCGCGACGACGGCGCCGCAGAGCACCAGCTTGCGGTGGTCGACCCGCTGCGCCAGGACGCCGAAGCCGATCATCAGCGGGATCTCCAGCGCCGCGCACAGGCCCATGATCAGGCCGACGTCGGTCGTGGTGCCGTGCAACTGCTCGGTGACGAACAGCGGCAGCGTCACCACGCCGAGGGAGATCCCGCCCTGGAGGAGGACGAACGCGAGCACGGACAGCGCGAGGCGCGGGGTCGGGCCCGCCGCGACCGGTTCCGGCGCCTCCTCGACGGGTGGCGCCGCGGCGACCTCGGGCAGGCGCAGTGCGAGCAGCGCGACCACGCCGTACATCGCCGCCGTCGTGGCGAACAGGCCGGTGAACCCCGTGCGCGCGACGAGCAGCGCGGCCAGCGGCGGACCTCCGACCCAGGCGAGCGAGATCACCGTGCGCAGGCCGGTGACGATCAGCGGGGCCTTGGTCGAGCCGCCGCGCTCCAGCACCTGGCGGGCGTAGGCGAACATCTGCGGCAGCAGCGAGGACGCGATCGCGCCCAGCGTCGTGGACACCGCCAGCAGGACCCAGTAGTTCCGCAGCACCGCGAACAGGGCGAAGCCGACCGTACCGGCCACCGCGCCGACGACCAGCAGCGTGCGGCGCACCGCCCGCGCGTCGGACAGCCTGCCGAGCAGGGTGCTCCCCACCAGCGACGCCAGCGGGGTGACCAGCAGGAACGTGCCCAGCAGCGCCGGGCTCGCGCCGACCTCGGTGCTGAGGAACAGCGACATGAAGGGGAACGCCAGCGCGGCGCTGAGACCGACCGCCGCGCTGACCAGTGCCAGGGGCGCCAGTGACTTCACCTGAAAGGGCACAGGGGTTTCCGTCGTGACAGTCACCCCCTCATCCTCGCAACCGGTCAGGCCTGCGTGAAATCGATTTACCAGGACGTGAGCGATCCCTCAGGCGCGTCATCAGTGTCGACCCAAAGCAGTGATCGTTGGCACGTCGGTGGAACGCGACGGGCAGCTGAGCCGTCCAATGAGGTGTCCACAGTCGTATTCGCTGGTTACCGCGAGTAGGGATTCCGTCGCACTACCCTGGCTCGTGGAGTCGGCGTGAGGGGGGAATCCAGGTGCAGCCACTGCCCGTTGACGGGCCGCAGCGCATCGGGGACTACGTGCTGCTCAGAGGGCTGGGCAAGGGCGCGATGGGGTCGGTGTACCTCGGCCGCTCCCGTGGTGGTCGTCCGGTCGCGGTGAAGGTGGCCCGTGCCGAACTGGCCGAGAGCCCGGCGTTCCGCGAGCGCTTCCGCCGCGAGATCGACATGGCGCGATCGGTCGGCGGCTTCTGGACCGCCGCCGTCGTGGACGCCGACCCGGACGCCGACCGC
>JBDSAJ010000292.1:0-3908 GCA_039922235.1 Umezawaea sp. | reverse complement strand
GACACCGTGCGGCGGCTCGCCCGCCTGCACACCCCGTTGCCGCTGCTGGCGTTCACGCCCGAGCAGGAGGTCCGCGCGCAGCTGTCGCTGACGTGGGGCACCGAGACGTTCATCGTGCCGAGGGTGGAGTCGACCGACGAGATGGTCCGCCAGGTGGACCTCTCGATGCTGGACATCGGCCGGTACCAGGCGGGCGACCTGGTGGTCGTCGTGGCAGGCTCTCCTCCGGGGACCGTAGGCTCCACGAACCTCATCCGGGTGCACCGCCTGGGCGAGGACGACCACGCGTAGGAGAAGAACTTGACCGAGGCTGCCCGTGCCGCGGCCGCGCGCTTCGCGGCCCAGGACGCCCCGTTGGACAGCGACGGGGTCCCGCACGGGCAGCCCGTGCTAGACCGACTGGTAGCACTCCTCGACCTGGAACGCATCGAGGAGAACATCTTCCGCGGCGTGAGCCCCGCCGAATCCCCCGTCAGGGTGTTCGGCGGGCAGGTCGCAGGCCAGGCACTGGTAGCGGCGGGCCGAACCGTCCCGCCGGAACGCCACGTGCACTCCCTGCACTCGTACTTCATCCGTGGCGGCGACCCCACCGTGCCGATCGTCTACGAGGTCGACCGCATCCGCGACGGCCGCTCGTTCACCACCAGGCGAGTCGTGGGAATCCAGCACGGCAAGGCGATCTTCTCCCTCTCCGCCTCGTTCCAGAAGGACGAGTCCGGCATGGACCACGCCGAACCGATGCCGGACGTGCCGGACCCGGAGTCGCTGCCGACCTACGCGGAATCGTCGAAGACCTACTTCGACGCCCTCAAGCACACCCGCCTGCCCAGGCCGATCGACCTCCGGTACGTCACCGAGCCCCCGTGGGAATCCCGCGAGGACGGCCCGGTAGAGGCGCGCAGCCAGGTCTGGATGCGCGCGGACGGCAAACTGGCGGACGACTCCCTGCTGCACGTCTGCGTGCTCGCCTACGCCTCGGACATGACCCTGCTGGACTCCATCCTGGTCCGGCACGGCGTCTACTGGGGCACCGACAAGGTCCTCGGCGCCAGCCTCGACCACGCCATGTGGTTCCACCGCAGGTTCCGCGCCGACGAGTGGTTCCTGTACGACTGCGCTTCCCCCAGCGCCTCCGGCGCACGGGGCTTGGCCACCGGCAGGTTCTTCAGCCAGGACGGTCGCCTGGTGGCCACCGTGGTCCAGGAAGGGCTGCTGCGGGTCATCTCCTGAGCACGGCGTTCGACCGCCTCGCCCGGAAACCCGATGGCATGACCGGTGACACTGGACGGGTGCAACCGTTCCGCTGGGACTTGATCACCCCCGACCACTTGGGGTCGCTGCTCGCGGACGTGCCCGAGCCGGACCTGTGGTTCCTGGACGACCTGGTCGAGTGCGCGGGAAAGGTGATCGCGCGCGGGGGCAACGGCGACTTGGTGTTCGTCGGCCGCTCGCTCGACTCGATGTTCGACCTGCTGGGCGGCGCACTGGCAGATGTCGAGGCGCCCACCGTGCACCGCGCTGCCCTGTCCTTCAAGCGTCCGTACGTGCGGATCGAGACCAGGGAACGGTGGAGGCTTCCGCCGTTGACCACCGCGGAGGTGGCCAAGGCCCGTGAGGTGCTGGCGGGTGTGGGCGTCACCCCCTCCTCGCTGGCACGGGGCACCCGGCCCGTCACCTTCGTCGACGTCGTCGGCAGCGGGTCGACGTTCACCGAGCTGTTCTGGCTGTTGCGCGACTGGGTCGAGGAGGCGCGGGAGCCGTGGAGCGTCGTCCGGCGCGGGCTGCGGTTCGTCGGGGTCACCATCCGGCATGAGACGAGCCGAACACCGACCGCTGGCAGCAGCGGGCGGAGTGGACCTCGACGCTGCCCGCGCGGTCGGTCGTCAACGTGTCGCTGGACCGCCCGGTCTGGTCCTACTTCGGCAACGACCAGGTCAAGCTGACCTGGTCGTTCCAACCCAACCGCTGGCTCGCCGACCTCGACGGGCCGGACCGCACCGACAACACCCGTGCCGCACTCGCCGAAGCGGTCGCGCTGGTGGCGTACGGCCGCAGCCGCGAGGGCAGGCGCGCACTGGCCCGCGCGATGGACGGCGAACCCGCGCTCGCTCAAGCCTGGCTGCGGTCGCTGGTCGTGCGTCTGCGCTAAACCCGGCATGACCGCTACGGTTCTGGCCGTGTAACGGCGCTATGACGCTCGTCCCCTCGCACTACGGCCGACTTTTAGGCAGGCTGTGCAGATGACAACCGAGGCAACGGCACGGATCGCGGTAACCGGACTGGCCGTGATGGGCAGCAACCTGGCCCGCAATCTCGCCCGGCACGGACACCGGGTAGCCGTCCACAACCGGTCCGCGAGCCGGACCAAGCTCTTGATCGAACAGCACGGCCACGAAGGCGACTTCGTCGCGGCCGAGACGATGGAAGACCTCGTCGCGAGCCTGCAGAAGCCCCGCCAGATCATCATCATGGTCAAGGCAGGCGCGCCCACCGACGCGGTGATCGACGAGTTGACACCGCTGCTCGACGAGGGCGACATGGTGATCGACGGCGGCAACGCCCACTACGCCGACACCCGCCGCCGCGAGTCGGCCCTGCGCGACCTGGGCCTGCACTTCGTCGGCGCGGGCATCTCCGGCGGCGAGGAGGGCGCGCTCAACGGCCCCAGCATCATGCCGGGCGGCTCCAAGGAGTCCTACGTCCACCTCGGCCCCGTGCTCGAAAGCATCGCGGCCGTCGTGGACGGCACGCCCTGCTGCGTCCACGTGGGGCCGGACGGCGCGGGCCACTTCGTGAAGATGGTCCACAACGGCATCGAGTACGCCGACATGCAGCTCATCGCCGAGGCGTACGACCTGCTGCTGCGCGCGGGCGGCAAGACACCCGCCGAGATCGCCGACGTGTTCCGCGAGTGGAACGAGGGCGACCTGGAGTCGTACCTGATCGAGATCACCGCCGACGTGCTGTCCCACGTGGACGCCGAGAGCGGCAAGGCACTGGTAGAGGTCATCGCGGACGAGGCCGAGCAGAAGGGCACCGGCCGCTGGACCGTGCAGGAGGCCTTGGAACTGGGTGTCCCCGTCACCGGTATCGCCGAAGCCGTGTTCGCCCGCTCACTTTCAGGCCGCGTTGACCAGCGCAAGGCCGTCCGCGACGCATTCGGCGCCTCCGAGGTAACCAAAACGGTAACCGAGGGCCTGGTAGACGACGTCCGCCAGGCGCTGTACGCGTCCAAGGTCGTCGCCTACGCACAGGGCTTCGACCAGATGCGCGCAGCCAGCAAGGAATACGGCTGGGACCTGGACCTGGGCGCCATGGCCACGATCTGGCGCGGCGGCTGCATCATCCGCGCCCGCTTCCTCGACCGCATCCGCGAGGCATACGACGGCAGCCCAGAACTCGCGTCCCTGCTCGTGGACGACTACTTCCGCGAGGCCGTGCAGAACGCCGAGGCCGCATGGCGACGCGTCGTCGTTGGCGCCGTCCAGGCGGGCGTGCCGGTTCCCGGCTTCGTATCCGCGCTGGCGTACTACGACGGCCTGCGCTCCGAGCGTCTGCCCGCCGCGCTGATCCAGGGCCTACGCGACTTCTTCGGCGCACACACCTACCGCCGCACCGACCGCGAAGGCACCTTCCACACCCTCTGGTCGGGCGACCGCACTCAAATCGAGTCCTGAACGACCCGTCTCCCCTCCCAGCCAACGCCGGGAGGGGAGACGACCACAGCCATACACCTGCGCAAAGCCAGGTGACCCACTGCAAAACCCAAGGCAGGGCCACGGAACGTGGCCGATTTTACTGGCTCTTCTGCTGTTTCCGTGGGTGATCATCTACCGGGTAGAACAGGCCGGTAGCCACCCAGGGACAACATCGCCAGAGCGATCAGAGCCTCGACATCCTTGAACCCG
>JBDSAJ010000291.1:0-5357 GCA_039922235.1 Umezawaea sp. | reverse complement strand
GCGGACGAGCACCCACGGCAGATGACATCGAGGCGGTCCGGCGGCTCGATCACGCCGAACACCACCCCGACCGGATGCGGGCAGAGGATGTGCACCAACCCATGCTGAGCGCGACCCGTGGCCACGTGAACCGGTTGCCACCGGGGCGAAGCCGATCGGATGCACGCCCTCGGCACCGGCGCGGTGGGCGGGATCATTACGCTGGCCTGGTGAGCACGGTCTACGACACCAGTGAGCTGAACAACCGCGCGGCAGGCCTCGCCGCGGCTGCGGGCGCGGTGCGCTCCGGCCGTCTGGTCGTCTTCCCGACGGACACCGTGTACGGCCTGGGCTGCGATGCGTTCGACGCGGCCGCCGTGCGCTCCCTGCTGGAGGCCAAGGGCCGGGGGCCGGACATGCCGGTCCCGGTGCTCGTCGGGTCGTGGACCACGATCGACGGCCTCGTGCTGAGCGTGCCCCGGCAGGCCCGCGCGCTGATCGAGGCGTTCTGGCCGGGCGGGCTGTCGCTCGTGCTGCCGCACGCGCCGTCGCTGTCGTGGGACCTCGGCCGGACCAGGGGCACGGTCATGCTGCGGATGCCGCTGCACCCGGTCGCGCTGGAGCTGCTGCGCGAGGTCGGGCCGATGGCCGTGTCCAGCGCGAACAAGAGCGGGCTCCCGCCTGCTGCGACCGCGGGCGAAGCCCGTGACCAGCTCGGCGACTCGGTGCCGGTGTACCTGGACGGTGGCACGTCGGGCGAGAACGTGGCCTCGACGATCGTCGACCTGACCGGCCCGGACGCGATCGTGCTGCGCGAAGGCGCGGTGCCCGTGGCCGAGGTGTCCGAGGTGCTGGGCCTGGAAGTCGAGGTCGCCCGCTAGTGGATCTTGGTCCACCGAGTACGGTGGCGTCAGCACTCATCGCCGCTCACCCGGCCTCACCGAGGGGTTAGCCTCCAGCCGTGGGCCAGCTTCCTGCCTCCGCCTCCACCGTCCTCCCGGTCCGGGAGTACCTGCTCGTCGCCCTGACGGCAGCGGTGGTCACCTTCCTGCTCGTCGGGCTGGTCCGCGTGTTCGCCTTCAAGATCGGCGCCGTGGCCTACCCCAGGCAACGCGACGTGCACGTCAAGCCGATGCCCCGGATGGGCGGTCTCGCCATCTACGGCGGCGTCCTCGGCGGCATGCTGCTGGCGCACCAGCTCCCGGTGCTGCGCTCCGCGTTCGACTTCTCCAACGACCCGTACGCCGTGATCGTCGGCGGCGGCGTGATCGTGCTCGTCGGCGTGCTCGACGACCGGTTCGAACTCGACTCCCTCACCAAGCTCGCGGGCCAGGTCACCGCCGCGGGCCTGTTGGTGCTGTTCGGCCTGCAGTGGCTGGTGTTCTGGGTGCCGTGGGGCGACAACGGCGCGGGCACCGGCTCGCTGCTGTCGCTGGACCAGAACCAGGGCGCGCTGCTGAGCGTGCTGCTCGCGGTGACGATGGTGAACGCGATGAACTTCGTCGACGGCCTGGACGGCCTCGCCGCGGGCATCGGCCTCATCGCCGCCGTCGCCACGTGCGCGTTCTCGATCGGCCTGCTGGCCAAGAACCAGGGCGACGTCGGCGCGTACCCGCCCGCGCTGATCGCGGCGACCCTGGCGGGCGCCTGCCTCGGCTTCCTGCCGCACAACTTCAACCCCGCCCGCATCTTCATGGGCGACTCGGGGTCGATGCTGATCGGCCTCATGCTCGCGGCCGCCACCACGTCGGCGTCCGGCAAGCTGAACTACACCAGCCTCGGCGCCCCCGACCTGCTCGCGCTGCTGTCCCCGCTGCTGGTCGTCGCCGCGGTGCTGTTCGTGCCGATGCTGGACCTGATGATGGCCGTCGTCCGCCGCACCCGGCGCGGCGAGAGCCCGTTCTCCGCGGACAAGATGCACCTGCACCACCGGCTGCTGGAGATCGGCCACTCGCAGCGCCGCGCCGTGCTGCTCATCTACTTGTGGGCCGGTGTGCTGGCGTTCGGCGCGGTGGCGCTGACCCTGTTCGACGTGCGCGTGGTGGCCTGGTGCTTCGGCCTCGGCCTGCTGGTGGCGCTGTTCGTCAGCGCGATCCCGAGGATGCGCGAGGTCCGGCGCGGTCAGTGACCGTTCTGGTAAGACTGGGTCGCATGGCAGTGCTACCGGCTCCGCAGCACCACCTGCTCACCGTCGCCGAGTACGCAGCGCTCGACGAGCCGGAGTCGGGGTACGTGGAACTCCTCGAAGGCCGCCTCCTGCTGTCGCCGGGGCCCACCCCCGACCAGAACCTCGCGTCGGCCGAGCTGTACCACCAGGTGAAGCCGCAGCTGCCCGACCACCTGATGGTCGTGCGCGAGGCGAACGTCGACCTGGAGCTCGCCCGACCCGGCGCGCCGGGGTTCCTCCGCCGCCCGGACCTGGTGGTCGTGCGCCGCGAGGCCCGGCAGCGCCTGCGCGCCGAAGGCGGACCGTTCCGCGCCTCGGAGGTCGTGGTGGTGGTCGAGACCGTCGTGCCGGACTCCCGGCGCACCGACACCGTGGCGAAGCGCGGCGAGTACGCGGACGCGGGCATCCCCTGCTACTGGATCGTGGACATCGCGGCGCCGGTGACGCTCGTCGTCTGCCGCCTGGCCGAGGGGCCCGGCTACCAGGACGCACCGGCCGTGACGGGCGCGTTCCGGGCCGTCGCCCCGTTTCCGGTCGAACTGGCACTGGACCGGTTGGTCTGAGCGAATCCACCTGGTGTTCACCGCGAGTTCATCGCGTGGCCGGAATCCGCACCTGCGCGAAGCGTGGGAATCCAACCTCTTACACTCGATGGCATGAGCGAGACCAGCGAAGATCTGACTCATGCCGGAGTGGTGCGCAACCTGGCGGGCGCTATGTTCCGCGGTGCGCTCATCCCGACCGTGGTCACGGTGGTCCTGGCTGTCGTGGTGTTCGGGGTGTTGTACGGCCTGCCCGGCGCCTTGGGTGCGCTGGTCGGCGGTCTCGTGATCATCGCGTCTTCTTTGGCGACGTTGTGGCTGATGCACCGGACCGCGGCGCTGGAAGTGCACTTCGTGATGGCCGCGGCACTCGGCGGATTCATGCTCAAGATGCTGGTGTTGCTCGGCGTAATGATTCTGCTGCGCGATGTGGAGTTCCTGCACACCAACTCGGTGGCAATCACCATGGTGGCCACGATTCTGGTGACGGCGGGCACGGAAGCGCGCGCGTCCAAACGGACCAAGACCCCCAACGTCATCCCGGCGACGCCAGGCGACCCCGCCTGAGCCGTACGCCTGTCCGGGACGTCTCTACCGGCTGATATGGTTCGGCCGCAGACCTGGACGCCCCCTCCTCCGGCTTGGCCGAGGGGGGTGCCGCTGGCAGGTGCCTGCGGTCCGTAAGGTACGTTAAGTCCTGATCGTGACGATTCCCCCGGCGGAGTGAACGCCGGCCGGGAGAACCGGAAGGAGCCCAGTGGGCGAGCTGGTGCTGGCCGAGGGTGGAACGTTCGTTCCCCCCGGTGCGAAGGATTTCTTCTTGCCACCGATCTTCGGTGGTGTCACCAAGCCGATGGTGCTGGTCGTTCTGTCGGTCATCATCATCGCGGTGTTCTTCCTGCTCGCGACGCGCAGCTTCAAGCTGGTGCCGAGCAAGTTCCAGTTCATCGCCGAGTCGGTTTACGACATGGGCCGCAACACGATCGCGCGTGAGCAGATCGGCGGCAAGGACTTCAAGCCCTTCGTGCCGTTGATCGTCACGTTGTTCACCTTCATTTTGGTGAACAACCTCTTCGGGATCATTCCGCTGATCCAGTTCCCGACGATGTCGCACATCGGTTTCCCGCTGGCGATCTCGGTGCTCG
Organism: Umezawaea sp.; assembly: GCA_039922235.1. Lineage (GTDB taxonomy): Bacteria > Actinomycetota > Actinomycetes > Mycobacteriales > Pseudonocardiaceae > Umezawaea. Next base: position 1,524 of record JBDSAJ010000291.1, on the reverse strand, counting down.
TGGTCTACCCCGTTTACCACTTCGTCGGGTTCAAGCGGCACGGGTTCGTCGGCTACTTGCGCAACCAGTTGTTCCCGCCGGGCGTGCCGAAGCCGGTGTACCTCCTGCTGGCGCCCATCGAGTTCTTCTCGAAGTTCATCATGAACCCGATCACGCTGGCGATCCGAGTGTTCGCCGCGATGTTCGCGGGACACCTCATCCTGTTGGTGTTCACCCTGGCCGGTGAGTACTTGCTCCTCGAAGCCGGCGGCGCGTTGAAGCCTGTTTCGCTGCTGTCTTTCGCCTTCGCCATCGCGATGACGTTCCTCGAGGCGTTGATCCAGGTCATCCAGGCCTACATCTTCGCCCTGCTGTCCGCCAGCTACATCGGTATGGCGCTGGCCTCAGACCACTGAGCGACAACAACAAGCCCCCGCTCCGCACTGACCGCGGAGCGAGTTCGAAAGGGAAACGCACGTGAGCAGCATGGTTCTTGCACAGGCCGCCGTTGACATCAACCCCGGTCTCGCTCTCATCGGCTACGGCCTCGGCGCGATCGGCCCCGGCATCGGCGTGGGTCTCATCTGGGCCGCGGTCATCAACGGCACCGCCCGTCAGCCGGAGGCCCGTGGCCCGCTGATGAACATCGCGTGGACGACCTTCGTGCTCGTCGAGGTCCTCGCGCTGATCGGCCTCGTGCTCTTCTTCATCGCTTCGGCCCCCGCTTAATCACCGCCTCATCGCGTAGGGAGACGTCGTGGTGAACACCTTGATCCTGGCCGCAGAGGAAGCGGCTCCGAGCCCAGTGCTGCCGCACACCTCGGAACTGATCCTCGGTCTGATCGCCTTCCTGCTCCTGCTCTGGGTCATGCAGAAGTTCGTGGCCCCTCGCTTCGAAGCGCTCTACTCGGAGCGCGCCGCGAAGATCGAGGGCGGCATCGAGCGCGCCGAGCAGGCGCAAGCAGAAGCGCAGAAGATGCTCAACGACTACAAGGAGCAGTTGGCCGAGGCTCGCGCCGAGGCTGCCCGCATCCGCGACGACGCGCGCGCCGAAGGCACGCAGATCGTCGAGGAGCTGCGCGAGCAGGCCCAGGCGGAGTCCGCGCGGATCGTCGCGCAGGGCCAGCACCAGTTGGACGCGCAGCGCGCCCAGATCGTCGCGGAACTCCGCGCCGACCTCGGCAAGGTCGCCGTGCAGCTGGCGGGCAAGGTGGTGGGCGAGGCACTGGAGGACGAGGCCCGTCGCCGCGGCACTGTCGACCGCTTCCTCAACGAGCTGGACGCCGTAGCGGCGCCGGCAAGCAAGTAAGAGGACGCCGATGACGTTCCACGCAGCGAGTCGAGAGGCTCTGGCGGCCGCTGAACTGCGGTTGCTCGAACTCGTCGACGCCACCACCGACGCCAACGAGCTGTCGACCCTCGGGGAAGAACTCTTCTCCGTGGTCAGCCTGCTCACGGCACAGCCGCAGCTGCGGCGCGCGCTCGGCGACTCCTCGTCCGAGCGCTCGGCCCGCGAGCAGCTCGTGAAGGGCCTGCTGGCCGGCC
>JBDSAJ010000290.1:0-4513 GCA_039922235.1 Umezawaea sp. | reverse complement strand
CGCCCGCGGGGTCGTGGGTGAAGTCCCGCGCGCATACCACCCCTGCGGCGTCCGGGTTGTGGTCGGAGCCGGAGCCTTCGGCCTGGTGGTTGGGGTCGCCGATCGAGCCGTCGGAGACCTTCGATCGGCCGGGCGCTGCGGCGTTCAGTTGCGCCAGCAGCGTCTGGAGCGAGTTGGCTACGCGCCAGTCCATCAGCGCCTCCTGAGGATGGGGAGCCCAGTGGGCTCGGGAGATGGGGCGGTGCAGGTGTAGGTCGGCGCGCTGTCCGGGCTGGCCGGGTTTCGGGTGCAGGACTGCTGACGGCCGTCGGAGTCCGTCCACGTCCACCCGGCGGGCGGAGCTCCGGGCGTGCCGGGGTCGCCCTTGTCCCCCGGCGGTCCCGGCACGCCGGTGGCGTCCTGGCCGTCGGTGCCGTCCTTGCCGGGAGTCCCGTCTTGGCCCGGTGCGCCGTTCTGGCCATCGATGCCGCGACACTGGCGCGGCTCGGTGAGACATGCTGGTGAGGTGCCGTCTGCGCCTGGTGCTCCTGGATCGCCGTCCTTTCCGTCGACGCCGTCGCGGCCGTCAGCACCCGGCTGGCCGTCCACGCCAGGAGCGCCAGGCGCAGAGACGACAGGGGTTCCTCCGAGCCCGCGAACCTGTTCGGAAAGCTGGGTGATGTCGCTGCGGAGAGCGGACTCCAGGTCTTTGGAATCGTTGTGCCACAACATGATCAGCGCGATTGCGCCAGCCCCCATAGCGAGCGCGGTCGCGACCAGGACGACGATCAGACGACGCGTTTGTGGTGCTGCGGCGTCATCGGCAGCGGGCTGCACAACAGTCTGTTCGACGTTGTCAGAGGTCACGGTTCCTCGCCTTCTTCCTGGTCGTCCCGGAAGACGTCGGCGAGTTCCTCGGGCGTGATCGTCCCGTCCTTCGCGGCCTCGGCGAGGCGGCCGAGCGCGCCGCGTGCTGCCTGTTTCCGCTCCCGTGGCGATGCGCGCAGCGCGGTGATGACCGCCGCCGAGCCCGTGAGCAGAGAGCCGAGAATTCCGCCGACCGCAGTGAGCAGCAGTGCCCAGTCACCCACTCACCCCTCCTCAATGTCGTTGCGCGTTGAGTGATCGGTGATCTACACAACGCAAGATCGATAGCCCGCCTGGGTGGAATCCACAGGCGGGCTGTAGCGCCAGGGCCGGTTTGCCGATAGCAAGGCAGAGCGCCGCTCGGCGCCACGTGTCCAGGGGGTTTCCGTGCAGGTACGTCGTGTCGTCCTGTTAGCAGTCGCTGCACTCGTCGTCGGCGGGGGAGCGGCGACCGCGGCCGTCGCCGCGAACCAGAGCGGCGATACCAACCAGAACCAGGGCGTGATCGGCGACCACGTCGACCAGGCGCCCGCAGCTGTCGCGGACGAGTCCGCTGTGACCACCACCGCGGTCGTTCCGGCGTCTACCGTTGTGGTCGTGACGACCACTCAGGACGTGCCCGCCCCCGCAGCGCCCGCGCCCGCGGAGCCGAAGGCACCGGCCGCGCAGGACGCGCCGACGACGAATCCGGCTCCGGCTCCGGTCGATCCGACCGTGCCCACCACGAACCCGGCCGGTGAGGTCACCTCGCCCGCGCCGCCGCCCGCCGAGCGCTGCTGGATGGAAGACACTGATCCGGCGCGCTGGCCGAACGGCCGCGAGGTCTGCGTGCCTAACGTGCCTAGCTAGGTGTCTGCCGCAACCAGCAGCCGTACACCATCGCGCCGACCTGGCCCGTCCCTGACGCCGTGGCCGTCAACTGAATGACCGGCGCCACCTGGTCCAATTTGCTGGAGATGTTGAACGGGCCTTTGTTGGCGTTCTCCAGCGTGGTGGCCGACCACGACCCCACCTCGGTACCGGAGATCTTCAGCCGGTACGTCGACGTGTTGGACCCGCTCGCCTGCCCCCAGATTCCCGCCACCGAGATGAACGGGTGGGAGACGAGCGGGATCCGACCCTCCCAGATCGTTTGCTCGGTCGCGATGGTCGAGGCCGCGATGTTCATGTAGCCGTAGAGGCTCGACGCGGCCATCGAGAACAGAGGGACCATCGGCACGCTCAGGTAGGGCCGCGCCATGCCGCCGGTCGTGGTGTCGTCGCTGAACAGTTCCCGCGAGAACCGATCGGTGAGCCTCCAGAACTGATCGCCGCCCGTGGTGAACGCGGTGTAGAAGACGGTGGAGCCGCCCTCGCGCCGGATGCGGAAGATCTGGCGACCGAGGCTGTCGGGCCCGACGTACAAGACCTCGACGCCGAGGTCGTCGGCCATCCGCAGGAACGCATCCTGGAGCAGGGTGAGCCCGCCCTTGGTGATGGTCGCGCTGGCGAGGCCGACCTTCTTGTAGACCTCGTTGACTCGGCGCTCGACGTTCTTGATGCGCTCGAACAGGTTCGACGTCGTGTTGACCTGACCCACTGGTGCCCCTTCTACGCGACGTCGACGAGCAGCGGCGGCACGGTCAGGTCGACTGTCTCGGTGCCGTCGTCGCCGGAGCCGGGGGTCACCTCGGCTGCGACGATCCGGACCGTGGTCTCCATACCGTGGACGAAGAAGTCGTCTTCGATCAGTGCGACCGCGTCGTCGCCGATGGCCCACTCACCCACGGTCGGCGACATGCTGCCGCGCACGATGAAGTGCGGCGTCGCCAGCGGCATCGAGGAGATGCCCTGTCGGGAGTCGGCGTGATCCTGGAGCGTGTCCACCTCGGACACCCCGGACCACTGGTGCTCGGACTCCAGCAGCGGGTAGCCGCCGTTCTCGGCGGTGTAGACCGACACGTCCTCGGACACCGCGATCGGCGTGCCCTCGGCCGTGCCGTCCCCGGTCGCGAACTCACGGCTGATCATCCCGGTGCCGTCGCGCGGCCACGTGTAGCTGATCAGGTTGGCGCCGTACTCGAACACGTGCGGGCTGCCCTGCACACCGAGCAGCGGCTCACCCTGGAGCAGTCGGCGGATCGGCCGCGACTGGGCGTCCAGGCCCACGACGTCGAACAGCATGTCCGGCCCGTCCAGCGTGTTCGCCAGGTTCCGGAGCGCCTGGCCCACCGTGGACAAGTCGAACCCGTCGTAGGTGCGATCGCGATCGATACCGCTCGACAGCGAGCCGTCCAGCTCGATACCGATGTCGCCGCCCGTGTGCGCCTGCGCCAGCGCGACCAGGTTCCGCGCGATGAGGAGCTGCTCGGTGGTGCCGTAGGACACCGACCGGGTGGCCACGTAGTCCGCGGCCGAGGCGACCTTGTTGCCGTAGCCGCCGTCCACCAGGGCGAGGACGGGCAGCACCATCCGGTGGTCGAAATAGGACCAGTAGTCCCCGGCGCCGACGCTGACGACGCCGTTGGAGCTGTCGTAGGACGACGTCCAGATGATGCCGCCCCACACCGGTTGTTCGTCGCGGTAGGCGGTGATGCACCGTTTTGCGGGCATCGTCCAGTCGTAGGGGTCCTCCACTGCGCGCTTCGTGCGGAGTCGCGACTCGACGGTGAACGATCCGGAGAACGTGCCGGAGTCGTTCAGCTTCTTGGAGTACTTCACCCCGTCGAGCGGGAGGTCCCCGAGCACGGTGCCGGTGCGCAGGTCGGCGACCTCGTACCGGTAGAGCGGTGCGAGTGCCACGCTACGGACCCACCCGTTTGATGATCATGTAAGAGCCCATGTCCGCGGCGTTGGCGAACGTCGAGGTGTTGACGCCGCAGTTGCCGTAGAGCGCGATCCAGTCCGTCGTGCCGTTCATCGCGAACGACACGGTCGGCGCGATGGCCGTGTTCGCGATGAACCCCTGCGACTGCGCGAATTCGCCGTTGTACGGGCCCCTCAAGCTCACCACGCCGTTCTTCCGGAACTGGGCGTTGAACCCGCTTCCCGTGGCCAGCGCACCGTCAAGGGCGAGCATCCCCGAGCACTCGTAGGTTCCCGGCACGGACGGGGTGTAGCGGTGGGAGTTCACCGCCGGGTCGTGCCCGTTGATGTTGTCGACGTGCTCGCCGGTCATCGTGATGGCCGCGGCGACCGTCGCCGTGATCGGCTGGGTCGCACCGTTCTCCTGGTACCCGTGGAAGTAGGGGGCCATCGTCACCCACGCCGAGCCGGAGTACCGGTAGAGCTGCAAATCAGTGCTCAAGAACGCGAGCTGGCCGGTGAGCGGGTGGGTGATGTCGGCCAGCGCCGCGCAGGTGACCCCGTTGGTCACGCGCCAAGCGGTGCCGTCGTGGGTTTCTGTCCACTTTTTGTCCAGTCGCCAGATCGGCATACCGGGGTACGGGGTGAGCGTGTCCCGGTCGGCGACGTCCTTGATCGGCAGGATGCCGCCGAGCGCGACCATCCACGGCGGCCGGAGGTCGTCGATCATCGCGGTCGTGACCGCGGTCGCGCCCGCGGTGATGCGCAGGCGCGCGAGCGGGATGTAGTCCGGGATGGCCGCGAGCAGAGCGGTCGGGTCGCCCGCGCCCGCCGTGCCGATCACCTCGGTCACGGTGAACGCCGTGGAGCCGTCGAGGTAGTA
>JBDSAJ010000289.1:0-4802 GCA_039922235.1 Umezawaea sp. | reverse complement strand
CACCGGTCCGGCTAAGCCGATTCGGCCAGGCAGAGGCCGATGATCCCCCCGAGGGAACCGGCCACCGCGGCGATGCAGCCGGTGCACCCCAACCCCGCGGTGGCGATGCACACCGCGCCGCAGGCGACCGCGATGGCACTCAGGATCCAGGAGGAGACACCGTTGCGGCTCATGCAGTCGAGGAACCGGTCGAACCAGGACTCCTGCAGGACCTCGAATGAGGTGATCGCGTGCTGTTCGTCGAGCTCGGTGGTCGTGCCGTCGTTGTACGCGATCTTGCTCGCGACCTGTACGCCATCGGACCACACGAGCACCTTGCCGCTCTCGGTGGACAGCGGCGAGAACTGGCTTTCCGCGTAGCTCCGCCGGATTCCGTCACGGTCGAATGCGACGACCAACGCGGAGGGGGCGACGAGCGCGGGGTGCGACAGCGGGACGATCACCATGAAGGCCTTGTCCGACGCGTACACCGACGCGTCGACAAAGTCGATTGAGGTTCCGCCCGGGACGTGGAGACCTATAGTCCCCGACTCGAGTTCGCCTCCCACTCTTCTGGTGAGCGTCCCCGCCCGGTCGTCGGTGATCGGCGAGAACTCGTGGTTGATCCGCTCTCGGCTCGCCAACACCTTGGTGGCAGCCTCGCTGAGGGCGGACGTCATGGGTGAGGCCACCATCGACTCGATCGGTGACGTTCTCTGGACAGTGGAGGGTTCTCCGGTGACGGCTTGGGAAATCCCTGTGGTCATCAACGACGACACGATCACCGCCGTGACGACCGCGGAAATTCGCGGGAAACGCATGTGTCCTCCTTTGTGCTGCCTGACATGGTGTCGATTTCAGCCCTGGTCGGCCCTTGCTGCGCAGAAGGTGAGTTCCGCCGAGTACGCGCCCGCTACTCCGAGTGCGCACGCAACGCAGCCGGTGCCCGCGGTGATGACACAGAAGATCGCGCATGTCGCCGCGACTGCGCCGATGACCCAACTAGCCACGCCGAGACTGTTGAGGCAGTCGGTGAAACGGCTCCACCATGAACTCTGGGTCGAGAAATCGTTTCCCGACCGGAGGGTGTCGTCGACGGTTCCGTCGGCATGGGCGTACTTCGTCGCCTTGAACTTTCCGTCAAAAAATACGGTGACCTTGCCCTCGCCGATGTCGACCGGCGCGAATTGGGTCTCGACGTAGTTCTTCAGAGTTCCGTCGGCGTCGAAGAACATCGCCCGCCGACGCGAACTGAACGCCCAGCTCACGAAGCGGACCAACGTCGTCGACCTCCTGCTCGCCGTACACCGGACCGGCGCCGACGACCTGCTCGGCGGACGTCCCGCCACCGAGCCGACCACGGAACCCACCGACGCCGCAGCCAAGCCCACGCTCAAGCGCTACCGGGAGGACTGACCGTGCCCGACCCGGAGGACACCAGCGAACCGGAGACCGAGCCGACCACAGAACGCTGGGACACGCTCGCCGACGCGGTGGAGCGGCTGCCCGCCCCACCCGGTGAACCCGAGCCCGAACCCGCGCAGCCCACCCCATTCCTGGTCACCAAGGAACACCGACGGTTCGCCGAGTTCGCCGACGCCTGCCGACGCCACCGCTACATCGGCCTGTGCCACGGCCCGCCCGGCGTCGGCAAGACGCTCTCCGCACGGCGCCTCGCTCATTGGGACGACGTCGAGCCGTTGCTCATGCGATGGAGGAGACATCCCTCCGAAGGGCACGATCGCACGGACTGGAACACCATCTTCTACACCCCGACCATGCACGCCAGTCCCCGCATCATCGACAAGGACCTGCAAGAGCTGTCCGCACGGCTCGCATACCTGCGCGCCACCGATCCGTTCGCCCTGGACAACCACGACCCGCACGGCAGCGGCCCGTTCACCGAACTGCTCGTCGTCGACGAAGCCGACCGGCTCAAGATGCCCTCCCTGGAACAACTGCGCGACCACTACGACCGCAGCCGGCTCGGGCTGATCCTGATCGGCATGCCCGGCATCGAGAAGCGCCTGGCCCGCTACCCCCAGCTCTACAGCCGCGTCGGCTTCGTGCACCACTACCGGCCGCTGTCCGCCGACGAACACGCCTTCGTACTCGCCAAGCACTGGCCCCACCTCGGCCTGGCCGACGCCGACGACTTCACCACCGCCGAAGCGATCGCCGCGATCACCCGCATCACCGGCGGCAACTTCCGGCTCACCAGCCGCCTGGCCACCCAGATCGAACGCATCCTGGACATCAACCAGATGACCACCGTCACCAAGGAAGTGGTCGAAGCCGCACGCGAATCGCTCGTCATCGGCGTGCTGTGACCGCACCAGGCAAGCTGTGCCAGCACCGACGCGACGGTCACCGCTCTCTGTGAAGTCAGCAGCGCAACGGCCCGTAGCAACGTCCTTGACGTGCGCCACAAAGCGCTAAAAGACCACCGCCATCAACTGGCGAAAGTCACAGCGGGTGGCGACCAGCGCGAGCCTTCACGCGGCGGCTGCGCCACTCGTGCGCGTTATCCGGTAGGTCGAATCCGGAGGGGGTGGCTGGTCGTGGTCGCGAGCGTGACGACGCTGGAGACCCGGCGGCGCGGGACCGGAGTCGGCGGCGGACCGACCGTGCGCGCCGCCGTCGACACCTTCCTGGACTCGCCGAAGGTGAAGACCAACCCGAACACGCTGCGCGCCTACACCGGCGTGCTCGACCGGGTCGCCGTCCTGCTGGAGCCGGACCGGTCGTTGGCCGACGTCGCCGACACCGAGATCGGCGACGCCCTGGACGAGCTGTGGAGCGCGGCCGCGCCGTCCACGTGGAACCGCAACCGGGCCGCCGTCCGGTCGTGGCTGACCTGGTGCTCCGGCAAACAGCACTGGACCGGGCCCACCGTGCCCGACACCGCCGAGCGGCGCCGGGAGACCGCGGACGAGACCCGCGCGGTGTCACGGTCGCGGATCGACCGACTGTGCCGCCGCCGGGACGTGCCGCTGCGGGAGAAGACGCTGTGGCGGATGCTCTACGAGTCCGCCAGCCGTGCCGGCGCCGTGCTCGCGCTGAACGTCGAGGACCTGGACCTGCCGAACAAGCAGGCCCGGATCGTCGCCAAGGGCGGCACCACCATGTGGATCACCTGGGGCACCGACACCGCGCACCTGCTGCCCCGCCTGATCGCCGGCCGCACCGAGGGGCCGTTGTTCCTCTCCGAACACCGGCCCGGTCCGCACCGCAGGGCGACCACCGACCCCGACGACCTCTGCCCGGACACCGGCCGGGCACGCCTGGGCTACGACCGCGCCCGCATCGTGCTCGGCCACTACGCCGACGGGCTGCAACTGCACCAGCTCCGGCACAGCGCGGCCACCCACCTCGGCGAGGCCAACACCTCGGCCACCGTCATCATGGCCAAAACCGGCCACAAGTCCCTGCGCAGCGTCGCGCGCTACGTCAAACCCGGTCTGGCCGCAGTTCACCAGGCCACCGAAACACTGTCCAGCCCACGCCGACGCGGATGAGAGAACTCACCCGGTCCCAGCGGCGGCGTGCACACGACCGCGGACACGCGTCAAGCGTTCCCGAGGCCGTCGCCCAAGCCCACGCCGACGTCGTCGCCCCTGACCCGAGCCCGGTCAGCCGGCCGCCGGTTCACCGCCGTGGTGGCCGCGCACGATCTCGCCGATCGTTAGCGCGATGTGCACGAGGTTGCCCAGCGCGACCGCGCGCTGCTCGGGGTCGAGCATGATCATCCGGTGCACGGTGTCGGCTACCGCCGGGTAGTCGTCCGCGCTGGCGTGCGCCAGCGCGTCGTTGACCAGGTCCAGCGGCAGGTTCGCCGTCGTGGATTCGGCGCGCTCGCTCGGGCCGCGCTGGGTGGCGAGTTCGTCGCCGTGGACGGCCAGGAATGGGCTGAGGGTGTTGATGCTGTGCTCGATCAGCGCTACCCAGAACGCGTCCATCCGCGGTGGTGCGACGCGTTCCCGGATCGCCAGCAGCGCCGCGTGCGTCCGCTCCTGACCCGCCGGTGCCCGCAGTCCGGCCGACACCACGTCCCGCGCCACCGACAGCAGGTGTTCTCGATCTCCTGGCATGACCACGCCCCCCAGCGTTCGTGTCGATCTTCCCCGGTGTCGACCGTACACACGTCGTCAGCCGACCGGCATCGGGTTTGCGCGCGTCGCGGTGAAGGCTCCGTGCGACAAGTGTCCGCTGTGGACTATCCGGGACGGGTGCGGGTCACCAGCGGGGTCGCAGGGCCGGCGGTGGGCTTCAGCGATGAGGACCAAGTGGTGGTCGGTCAGCGGCGCGGTGAGTCCGCGGTCGTCCTCGGCGCCGGTGATCGCGACGGTGCCGTGCCAGCGGTGGGCGGGCGCGCCCAACGCGGTCAGCATCGCCCACGCGGCCGGGTTGGGCGGGTACAGCGTGGGCATCGTGGCCGCGACCTCCGGCGAGACGGGTCAGCAGTTCGCCGGTGGGGGTGAGCACCACGAACGAGATCGGGTGCGCGACGCCCGCCGGCGGTGGGGCCTGGGTCATCGAGGGCGTCCCGGCCCCGGCACGGCAAGGGTGAGTGCGATCACACCGCGTCACGGTAGTGCGCGGCGGGCGGGTGTCGGCGCGCAGGTGGAGGGTCGGCCGGAATACGGCAGAAACGGGCCAAGGGCGACACCGGGATCGCGCAGGGTCGGTCGTGCGGTTGACGACGTGCTACGGGTAACCGGCCGCCGCAGGGGTGCGGCCTTGTGGGCGCATCCCCCAGGCCTCTACTCTGCGTACATATCAATTCTCCCGCCCGCCTGGACCCCGCGGACGCCACGGCTTGG
>JBDSAJ010000288.1:0-7228 GCA_039922235.1 Umezawaea sp. | reverse complement strand
CAAACCCTGATCAGCGGCGGCTTCGACGTGCTGGAGCAGCGCGACGGCGACAGCCTGTTCGTGCTCGGCGGCAAGGACGAGGGCGCCCGCCTGCAGAAGGCCGGGTTCACCGCGGTGGTCGACCAGGTGCTGGCCCCGCCGGAGTGGGTGCCGCCGGCGAAGAAGTCGCAGTCGCCGACGTTCGACGCGGCGGACATCAACGAGACGTTCTACGGCGGCTACCACACGGTCAACGCCCACTACTCCCACCTGGACGCCGTCGCGATCCAGTACCCGGCACTCGCCACGCTGGTCGACTACGGCGACTCGTGGAAGAAGACCCAGGGCGCGGGCGGCTACGACCTGCGGGCCATCTGCATCACCAAGAAGAACGCGGGAGACTGCGCGCTCGACCCGAACGCGCCCAAGCCCCGCTTCTTCGTCATGGGCCAGCTGCACGCCCGCGAACTCACCACCGGTGACGTCGCGTGGCGCTGGATCGACCACCTGACCTCCAGCTACGGCACCGACGCGGGTGTCACGGCGCTGCTCGACAGCACCGAGGTGTGGGTGGTCCCGCAGGCCAACCCCGACGGCGTCAACATCGTGCAGCAGGGCGGCAACTCGCCGGTCTACCAGCGCAAGAACGCCAACGGCACCAACGGCTCGAACTGCGGCACCTCGGCCAGCAGCCAGATCGGCATCGACCTGAACCGCAACACCAACTCGCACTGGGGCGGCGAGGGCACGTCGAGCCAGCCGTGCGACCAGACCTACAAGGGCCCGAGCGCGAACTCCGAGGTCGAGACCAAAGCCCTCCAGGCGCTGTGGCGCAGCCTCTACAAGGACAAGCGCGGTACCGCCGTCACCGACGCGGCTCCGGCCGACACCACCGGTGTCGTCGTCAGCATGCACAGCTACTCCAACCTGATCCTCTTCCCGTGGGGCTACAACTCCGCGCAGAAGACCGGCAACGACGCCTCGCTCCGCAAGATGGGCACCGACCTGCAGGCCATCGCGGGATCGGGCTGGACGTCCGGGCAGCCCGGTGAGGTCCTGTACAACGCCGCAGGCGCCACCGACGACTGGGTGTACGACGACCTCGGCACGGCCAGCTTCGTGTGGGAGATCGGGCCGAGCAGCGGGTCGTGCAGCGGCTTCTTCCCGACCTACTCCTGCCAGGCGGGGACCTTCTGGCCGAAGGTCAAGCCGATGCTGATGTACGCGGCGAACAAGGCGACCAGCCCGTACGGCACCACCACGCCGCCGCCCACCGGGTGCGACAAGAAGACCAACGACACCGACGTGGCGATCCCGGACAACGGCGCCGCGGTCACCAGCACCATCACGATCGCGGGCTGCACCGGGAACGCCTCGGCCACCTCGCAGGTGGAGGTGCACATCAAGCACACCTACCGCGGCGACCTGGTGGTGGACCTCGTCGCGCCCGACGGGTCCTCGTACCGGTTGAAGACCTCCGGCAGCGACTCCGCTGACAACATCGACACGACGTACACGGCGAACGTGTCCTCGGAGCTGCGCAACGGGGACTGGAAGCTGAAGGTGCAGGACGTGGCGGCCCAGGACGTCGGGAACATCGACACCTGGAGCTTGACGGTGTAGTTCTTGTGCGTTGCCGGTCGGACCAGCAGGCCGTTCGGCACAAGGCGAAGGGCCCGCGGCAGTTCGCCGCGGGCCCTTCGTGGCTCCAGGTCAGCCGAGGCCGCTCTTGATGGCCGTGATCAGCTCGCCGTTCGTCGTGTCTCCCGAGAGCTCCCAGAAGAACGCGCCGCCCAGGCTCTGGTTCTTGGCGTACGTCATCTTGCCGCCGATGGTGGAGGGGGTGTCGTAGCTCCACCAGTTGTTGCCGCACTTGGCGTACGCCGTGCCCGCGACGGTGCCGGTGGACGGGCAGGAGTTCTTGAGGATCTTGTAGTCCTCGATGCCCGCCTCGACCGACGCGGGGGCCGGGCCGGTGGCCGAGCCGCCGGGGGCGTCCTGCGTGACGCCGGTCCAGCCGCGGCCGTAGAAGCCGATGCCGAGCAGCAGCTTCGCCGCCGGGACGCCCTTGCTCTTCAGCTTCTGGATGGCGGCGTCGGAGTAGAAACCCGCCTGCGGGATGCCGTTGTACGACGTCAGCGGCGAGTGCGGGGCAGTCGGGCCCTGCGGGGTGAAGCCGCCGAAGTAGTCGTAGGTCATGACGTTGTACCAGTCGACGTACTGCGCCGCGCCGCCGTAGTCGGCTGCGTCGATCTTGCCGCCGTTGGTGCCGTCGGCCGTGATGGCCGCGGTGATCAGGTTGCCGGTGCCGAAACGGCTGCGCAGTGCGGAGATCAGCGTCTTGAAGGACCCGAAGCCGGACGTGTCGCAGCTCAGGCCGCACGCGTTCGGGTACTCCCAGTCGATGTCGATGCCGTCGAACACGTCGGCCCAGCGCGGGTCCTCGACGAGCTTGTAGCAGGAGTCGGCGAAGGCCGCAGCGTTCTGCGCCGCTTGGCCGAAGCCGCCGGAGTACGTCCAGCCGCCGAAGGACCAGATGACCTTGAGGCCGGGGTGCATCCTCTTCAGCTTGCGCAACTGGTTGAAGTTGCCGCGCAGGGCGCCGGTGTCCCACGTGTCCGCCACGCCGTCGACGCTGCTCGCCGCGTCGTAGAACTTGTCGTAGTCGGCGTAGGTGTCGTCGTTGGCCGTGCACTGGCCGTTCTTCACGTTGCCGAACGCGTAGTTGATGTGCGTCAGCTTCGCGGCGGAACCGCTCGTCTCGATGTTCTTGACGTGGTAGTTGCGGGCGTACACGCCCCACTGCACGAAGTAGCCCAGGTTCTTCTTGCCGCCGGGCTGCGGGGGCGTCGTGGTGGTCGTGGTCGTCGAAGTCGTCGTCGTGGTGGTCGTCGTGGTCGTGGTGGTGGTCGTCGTGCCGCCACCGGCGTCACACGACGCGCCGTTCAGCTTGCAGCCGCTGGGGGTGCCCGTGGCGCCCGTGTAGGTCACGTTGAAGCCGAAGCTGGCCGTCGCGCCCGCGCCGAGGTTGCCGTTCCACGAGTTCTTCACGGTCACGTGCTGGCCGCTGGTGGTCATCGTGCCGTCCCACAGCGAGCTGACCTTGTGGTTCGTCGGCAGGTCGAACTCGACGGTCCACGTCGCGAGCGTCGAGGAACTCCCGTTCTTGATGGTGTACTTGCCCTCGTACCCGGTGCCCCAGTCCGAGCCCTTCGAGAAGGTCGCCGAGACGCCGCCTGCGCCGCTCGCGGCGGGCACGACGGTGAGGCCGAGGACCAGCGCGGCGACCGCCATGAACAACGCTGTGAGATGCCATCTGATCTTGGTCATCGGGCTCCTTGTCACGGCAGGGAAAGCAAGGTTGGGTGAAACATGTGGTCCAGACCACTAACTGGTCAAGGTCTAGACCAGTTGTGTCACTCGAACGGCCTAGCCGGTGAATCGATTTCGTTACCCGCAACCGTTTGCGGGCGGGACCACCACTAAGCGTGGTTCGTGGGGGTTTCGGGGGGTTCGCGAGCGCCGAAAGTCGCTCGCCCGTTCACCCCGTGGTAGGTCGTGACCGACTCCCGATCCGAGAAGACTCCTTGCTGTCAACGGATTCTGGGGAGGAACTCGAATGCGCAGGACGGCCAAGCGGATCGGCGTGCTGGGTGCGGTCGTCGGGCTGACCGCGCTCGCGGTCGGCGGCACGGCGACGGCCGACACCGACACGGCCGAGCGGATCGACCGCGGCGTCGTGCAGCGGGCGATCGACAAGGTCGCGCAGAACGGCGCGGCAGGTGTGCAGGTGCGGGTCACGGATGGCAGGCGCGGCTTCACGGCCCGCTCCGGCATCGCCGAGTGGGGTGGCGACCGGCCGGTGCCGCCGGACGGGCGGTTCCGCATCGGCAGCATCAAGAAGGTGTTCGTCTCGACCGTCGTGCTCCAGCTGGTCGGCGAGGGCAAGGTCGACCTGGACGCGCCGGTGGCGCGGTACCTGCTGGGCCTGCTGCCCGACGGGGACCGGATCACCGTGCGGATGCTGCTCCAGCACACGAGCGGGCTCTACAACTACACGAACGGCCTGCCGCTCGACCCGGCGAGCTTCGAGACCATCCGGTACAAGCACTGGGAACCCGAGGAGCTGGTCGCGCTGGCGACTGCGAAGCCGCTCGACTTCCCGCCGGGCACGAAGTGGAGCTACTCGAACACCAACTACATCGTCGCCGGGATGCTGGTCGAGAAGATCACCGGCAAGCCGTACGCGCAGGCGGTCGAACGGCGGGTGCTGCAACCGCTGCGGCTGCGCGACACGTCCGTGCCCGGTGACCGGGTCGCCGTGCCCGGACCGCACGCGCACGGCTACTACAAGGTCGGCGACCAGGTCGTCGACATCACCAGGCTCAACCCGTCCGGCTCGAGGCCTCGTTCACCTCGTCGCCCGACGACGGCTCCGGTGAGGGTATCGAGGACCTGCTGGCCGAGGTGTTCTGCGCCTGATCCACCGTTCACCACGAGGGGGCCCCTGGTCGGGGGTCCCCTCATGGCGTTGCGGGGCCTGATCCGCCGAATGGCGGGTAACGGACCGTGGTCACCGGCAGTCCGGTTGGGCCGATCCGGTCGGCTGCGCGGGGTCGCCACGACCCGTTCGGGGATGATCAAGTACTCGAAGCGGCGGTCGGTGGGTGAACGTCACCCGACTGATCAATCCTGCTGGGCACTTGGCTGAACAAGTGCTCGAATGGCGTTTTGGCCTAGTTTCCCCTGCTACTTTGTTCAACGTCATGCGGGCGTTCCGAAGATTTCGACACCAATTTCGGAACCCTTTTGTTTTGAGGGTGATCGGAATCTGATGAACATATATCTCGGTGGCTTCCTGTGGGTCGGCGTCGCTGCTGCGGTCGCCGCTGCCGCCGCTTATCTCATGCGTCGGTTCGGCTCTGCCGCAGGACGTGAGGAGAACAACGCCGCCGCTGGCGGTGTCTTCTCCATCGTCGCCGGGCTGAACGCGGTGCTCATCGCGTTCGTGCTGATCGCGCTGTTCGACGCCACCGGATCCGCTGGTCAGACGTCCTACCGCGAAGCGGACGGGCTCGTCGCCGCCGCGTGGGCGAGCGATTCGCTGCCCGCCGAGACCAAGGAGAAGGTCCGCGAACTCTCCCGTTCCTACCTGTCGACGGTCGTCAAGGAAGAATGGCCGAAAATGCAGGACGGGAGTGCCGTTCCGTCGCCCGGCTGGGCGCAGCTCGACCAGCTCAGGGTGGTCGTCGCGCAATCGCCGGTGGACGACGAGTGGCAGACCGATCGCAAGACCGAGGCCGCGACCAAACTGTGGGAAGTATACGAGGCACGCCAGGACCGAATCAACGCTTCCGGTAACGGCGTCAGTTCCGTCGTCTGGTTCACCATGGTCGTCGGCAGCCTCCTCTCACTGGGGCTGGCCCTGCTCATCGGCGGCGCGAAGGTCCGGTCGCACATCGTGATCACGGCGACCCTCGCCGCGACGATGACCCTCCTGCTGTACGCCACGTACCAGTTGCAGAACCCCTTCAGCGGCGGCGCGAAGATCGGCCCGGAGGCGTTCCAGTCAGCGCTGGACCGGCTGCGGTGATCCTCGTCGCGGCGCTGGCGTGCGCGGCTCTCCAGGTCGAGGCGGTGTCGACGGTCGGACCGTCCACCCTGCTCTCGGTCGAGCTGCCGTCCGGTGCCGTGACCACGATCTCCACGCTGGACCAGCGCCTCAACGCGCTCGGCTACTCCGCCGAGCAGGGCGTGTACTACGGCATCTCGCCCGCCGGTCGGGTGATCAGGGTCGACCGCCAGGGTGGCACCACCGACGTCGGCCACGTCCCGCGCTCCGGGCTGGTGCACGCCGTCGCGGGAGCCATCCACGGTGACCACTACTACGTGCGCGCGGCGGGCGCGATGTACGTCATGGACATCAACCCCGCGAGCGCCGACTTCCTCGGATTGGTGCGAGCCAGAGTGCTGTGGCCCATCGACGTGTTCCTCTCCGTCGACGACTTCGACTACAACCCCGCCGACGGCCTCCTCTACGGCGTCGCGACCAAGCACTGGGGCCACCCCGAGGTCGTCACGATCGACCCGGACTCCGGCCACGTCCACCCACTGACCACACCCGTGCGCATACCGGACGGGCCGGGCTACGGCGCGGCGGTCTTCGGGGCCGACGGTGCGCTGTACGCGACCAACAACGACGAGGACGGGCAGAGCGCGCTGTACCGGGTGGCGTTGGACGGCTCAGGCCAGGTCACCCGGCTGTCAGCCCGCCCGGCCGCCCGGACGATCGACGCCGCCGGCTGCTACGCCGCAGCCCTGCCCCCCACCGTGGAACCACCCGTCACCACCACACCACCCGCCACGACCACCGTGCCGCCGACCACCCCCGCACCGATCGCGCCACGCGTCGAACCCACCACGGTGCCCGAGGTAACCCCACCGCCAACCCCGACCACCACCGCCCCACCCACCCCAGCCGCGATCACCCCACCACCTCCGCCCACCACGACGGCCACCACCCCGCCCACACCACGCGCCGCACCGAAGCCGACGTTCAAGGTGGAGCGCCCGGTGGAGGAGGTGGTCGCCGAGCCCGACCGACGCACCGAGACCAAGCGCCGCTGGAGCCTCGCGGTACTGCTGCTCGTGGTGGGTGCCGGCGCGGTCACAGCACAGCGAGCCCGCCGCCCGTGACGGTTCCCAGCTGGGAAAACGCGGAAATCGCGCGTACCGGTGGAGAGGATGAGAAGAGCGGAATGACGGGAGGCTGTCAAGTTCCGTTCCGTGGGAGCCCAGGAGTGAGATTCCCCTGGGCGACC
The DNA here is from genome assembly GCA_039922235.1 of Umezawaea sp. GTDB lineage: Bacteria > Actinomycetota > Actinomycetes > Mycobacteriales > Pseudonocardiaceae > Umezawaea. The sequence goes on along the minus strand of JBDSAJ010000288.1, from coordinate 428 downwards.
CGACAATCTTCAAACCGAATAAGTGAACGCAAACATGCAGGTCAATTGGCCGCATGACCACGAAAAGCGAGCCAAGGGCCACGGAACGTGGCCGATTTTACTTGGGGATTTGACCCTTGCACTTGTCGATCGGGCAGGCTCTTCCGCGCCTGCCTTTTGGCCCGATCAAGGGTCAAATGAGGGGTCCCCAAGTCAAATCGCAATGCCAGTAAGTTAAGCATCCAAGTTGATCTTCCGATGCCGCGCACGCGCAGGTCGCCTGGCTACGTGTTGATCTTGAGCGGCCTTGACTTACTGGCATTGAGGCTTTCTGCGTAACGACTTGTGACATTGGGTGATCGATTTCGTTGGTCACGTGGTGCGGCGGTGCTCGTGATGGAGAAGGACCAAGGCGGCTGCGACGACGTCCCCGAGCCGCCAAGGACAGC
>JBDSAJ010000287.1:0-3477 GCA_039922235.1 Umezawaea sp. | reverse complement strand
ACTCCAACGACTCCGCCAGACCACGGGAGATTTCCTCCCGCTCGACCAACGTCAACATCCTGCGCACGACAGGGAATCCTTCCCCACCGAACACCAAGATCACATGCTACGACCGCCTGAACCTGCCCAGTACTACTCCAACCGTCCCGAGGTGTGACGATAGAACGCCTCACGATGGCTAAGGTTCGCAAGAGTCGGATTTGTTGATCGCGATCGCGACGCAATGGTCTGCCTTGCAGTAACCGTAAGGTCACGTGCGAAGCGTGTGATCCAACGCGCATGAGCCTCTATGGCCCCATTGGAGTCAGGCGAACCCAGCGCGCATGGATTCACTCCCGCACAGGTGCGCCCTTCGGCAGTCGAAGCCGATCGACTCTCACCGGCTCGTCCCGCAGCGCGGTGGATGGGTCGGCATGCCGCCGTCGCTAGCAGCAGCCCCGCGTGGCGGGTGCTACATATGCGAAAGCTCGGCCCGCCTGCCCAATAGCTGTGCTGGCGGTGGTCCAGCCCGCGCGGCCACCTACTACCGGTGGCGCAACCAGTTCGGCGGGCTCAAAGCCGACGATGCTAAACGACTCAAGGATCTGGAACGGGAGAACTCCACGCTCAAGCGACTGCTCGCCGACGTCGAACTGGAGAAGGCGGCGTTGAAGGAGATCGCCAAGAGAAATTTCTGAGCCCGCAACGACGGCGGGCGGCCGTGCATCACCTGACGAAAGCCCTGCGGGTCTGCGAACGGTTCGCCTGCCGGGTGACCGGGCAACACCGCGGCACCCAACGGCGCCTGCCCGCGGCGCAGACACCGGCGGACCCAGACGCCGCGCTGTGGCGTGGTTGCGTGCCTACACCAGGGCGCATCCGCGGTGGGGTTTTCGGCGGGCCTACCACGATGCCCGCGGCGAGGGCTGGATGGTCAACCACAAGAAGATCCAGAGGTTGTGGCGGGAGGAAGATCTACGGGTGCAGCAACGGCACCGCCGCAAGCACCTGGGCGTCTCCACCGCCGAACCACGAGTGACGGCGGACGCACCGAATAGATCTGGGCGGTGAACTTCCAGTTCGATGCCACCACCGACGGACGACCGATCAAGATCGTGTCCATCGTGGACGAACATACCCGCGAATGCCTCGGTGGCCTGGTCGAACGGTCCATCACCGCGGACCGGTTGGTCGACGAGCTGAACCGGACCGCCCTGGGCCGCGGCTATCCGACGGTGTTGCGCAGCGACAGCGGCCCGGAGTTGGCGTGCGCGACGATGCGAGACTGGGCCGGTGAACGAGTCGGCCTGGCGTTCATCCCACCCGGCCAGCCCTGGCGCAACGGCTACATCGAGTCGTTCACGGTCGGGTGCGCGACGAGTGCCTCAGCCTCACCCAGTTCTGGTCGTTGACCCAGGCCAGAGTCGTGATCACCGATTGGAAGACCGAGTACAACCAGCTACGACGGCATTCGGCACTGGGCTATCAGAGTCCGGCCGGCTACGCTGCCGCCTGGGCCCATCGATAACCAGCTCTCACAAGCCCTGGTCCAACTATCGGGGACCCGTCAATGCGTCGAGGACACTTACATGTGTGACCTCGACGTCGTTGAGTCGCAGGGGTGCGCACCAGTGCGGCGAGCACCGACTCCGACACCGGCGGCTGCCTGCCCTGTTGGGAAAGGCTGTGCCGTGCCGGTGGCTGACTGCCATCCCGCCGATCAGGCCGCCCGTTCGTCAGCGGGCTCGCCGAACCACGTCCTTAATGCCTCGGTGAGCGTCTCCCGGCGCCCACTGGCCCAGGCCACGTGGCCATCCGGCCGGATCAGGGCCGCGTCGGCCACCGCCGGTGAAGCAGACACGGCGCTGACGCTGTCCACGCGGTCCGACTAGAGTTCCGCGACCTCCATCAGTCCTGGTCGGCCGGTCAGGTCGAGAAACAACGGCCGGCCCCGCGCGCCAGCTCGGCCAGCCGGACCTCCCGGCCCGCGACGACCAGCGGGAAGTCCGGCACCCACCTGCCGATCAGGGGGTGGTCGTCCTCGCCCGCGTGCGGATAGCGGACGTCGGCTCCTGCCATGATCGTCGCGATCCGGCGCGCGCTCGCACGTTCCGCCAGCAGATCGCCGAGCACCTCCCGCATCGCGGTGATCTCGCTGCCTGGCCCGAGAAACGCGAGCTGCGCCTGCGTGAAGGCCATCACCCTGACGCCCACGAGCCATCGTTCGTCCTGGTAAGTGTCCAGCAGCCCGGCCGGAGCCCAACCCCTGACCGTCGCCGCCAGCTCCAGCCGAGGTTGGCCGCGTCCTGCAGTCCTACGTTCAGTCCCGGCGCGCCGATCAAGGAGTGCACGTGTGCCGCGTCTCCAGCGACAAGCACCCTGCCCACCCGGTAGCTGTCAGCCAATCTCGTATTCGCATTTATCAGCCGCCGCAGCAGGCGCGGACCGGGCCCGTTCGGCCCGCTTGTCTCCACCTCGTGCCCCAGCACCCGCGTCGCGGCGGCATGGACCTCCTCGAAGGTCGCGGGCTCGTCCTCGGAGCCCTCCTGCCCGTCCCACTCCATCGCGACGACCCGGTGCGCGCCGGGCTGGATCGACACGGAGGCGAGCACCCCGCGTTCGGTCCGACGGTTAGGTAAGCCCTCCCACCAGTGCCTCGGCGACGGTGATCGCCAGCCGCGTCTCCACGGAAAGCACCGCGTCCGCCGCGCGGACGACCATTCGCCGAGTGCTCACGCCCGGAAACCCGATACCGGCCAACTTGCGCACCGTGCTGTGCCCACCGTCGCAGCCGACGACATAACCGGCTCCCAGCGTTCCGTTGGACAGTTCCACCGTCACACCGTCGTCGTCCTGCGTGAAGCCGATCAGCTCGACGCCTCTGCGGAGGTCCACCCCCAGTTCAAGCGCCCGTTCCTCCAGTCCCGCCTCCAGCTCCCACTGCTGGATCGTGAACCCGAACAACGGGTTGTCGCCCCAGTCGTCCAGCCGCAAGGGCAGACCGCCGTACACGTAGGTGCGCATCGGCCGGGGCGGGGTGGGGTCTCCGGTCAACCGCCGGTAGAGGTCACGGTGATCCGGCAACTGCACGACCTAGCCGACGATCCTGCCCGCCTTGGGCACAGCGGCGCGGTCCGGTGAGCGCTCGACCACGACCGGCCGCACTCCCGCCAGCCGCCGTTCGGCGGCCAGCATCAGGCCGACCGGGCCCGCACCGACGATCACCACGTCGGCTACTTCCTGGACGGAGGACATTCACACCACTCCGGACTCGAGCCGTAGTTGGCACATCGACCACCTGTGCCGGTAAGGGACGAACAGAGCAGGCAGGACGACAGGGTGCTCAGCCGAAGTAGTGGCCACTGTCGAGTTCCTCGACCAGTCCTGGCCCGACGTGGTCCAGGCCGGTAGGTCTCGGTGGATGCTCCGGTGACGAACACTCGCAAGAGGGCTCCCCGTGAATCAGTGATGGGACCTGGTCTCATCACTGCAGCGACG
>JBDSAJ010000286.1:0-5300 GCA_039922235.1 Umezawaea sp. | reverse complement strand
CGCGCAGCACATCGGCGTTCATCACGTGGCACGTCGAGGTGCCCATGATGGCGACCATCTGGCCGGGCTCGACGGCGTTCGCGGCGGGCGAGGTGACGTGCGCATCGACATTCCCGACGGCGACCGCGATGCCCTCGGGCAGCCCGGTCCACTGCGCCGCCTGTGCGGTCAGGGTGCCAGCGGCGGCGCCGAGCTGGCCGACCTGGTGGGCGACCTTGCTCTGGACGAAGTCGGCGAAGTCCGGGTGCAGGGCGGCAAGGAAGTCGCGGCTGGGGTACTCGCCGTCCTGCAGGATCCCCTTGTAGCCGGCGGTGCAGGCATTGCGGACGTACTGCCCGGAGAGCTGCCAGATGATCCAGTCCGCGGCCTCGACCCAGTGCTCGGTCGCGTCGTAGACCTCGCGGTCCTCCTCGAGCAGCTGCAGGCCCTTGGCGAACTCCCACTCCGAGGAGATCAGGCCGCCGTAGCGCGGCAGCCACGTCTCGCCGCGCTCGCGCGCCAGCTCGTTGATCCGGTCGGCCTGGCCCTGCGCGGCGTGGTGCTTCCACAGCTTGACGTAGGCGTGCGGGTTGCCTGCGAACTCCGGCAGCTCGCTCAGCGGCGTGCCGTCGGCGGTGGTCGGCACCATCGTGCAGGCGGTGAAGTCCGTGCCGACGCCGATCACGTTCGCCGGGTCGACGCCCGCGGCGCGCAGCGCGCCGGGGATCGCCTCGCGGAGCACGTCGACGTAGTCCGACGGCACCTGCAGCGCCCACTCCGGCGGCAGCGTCCGGCCGGTGGACGGCAGCACGCGGTCGACGACACCGTGCCCGTAGTCGTGGACGGCGCTGCCGAGTTCCGCGCCGTCGTGCACCCGCACGACGACCGCGCGACCGGACAGCGTGCCGAAGTCGACTCCGATCACGAGTGCGTCCTGAGGATCGATCGCCATGGTGAGACACCTTCGTCCGACAGCCTGTCCGACGCAGTGTTATCGCTAACATTCCGGCCGTCAACTAAACGGCGCAACGTTTCGGTAACTCGCCGGACATGTTGCCGCCGAAGGGGATCCGGTCAGCGCTTGGTCGTGATGAGCGTTCTCAACGCTGTCCAGGAGCCGCGACGCTGGCACGTACCACCAGTTCAGGCGCGATCGTGTGCCGCGTCGACGTCGCCGTACCGGACTCGATCTGCCCCAGCAGCATCCCCAGCGTCGTGCGGGCCACCGCCTCGAAGTCCGGCCTGACCGTGGTCAGCGGCGGGATGAAGTACGCCGCCTCCGGCACGTCGTCGAACCCGACCACGCTCACGTCCTCCGGCACCCGCCTGCCGCGCTCGCTCATGGCGCGCAGGATGCCCAGCGCCAGGTGGTCGTTCGCCGCGAACACCGCGGTCACGTCCGGCATCCGCGCGAGCATCTGCCCGGCCCGGTACCCCGAGGCCGCGGTCCAGTCGGCGGCCATCACCGGGGGCACCTCGGCACCCGCCGCGGCCAGCGCCGCCCGCCACCCCGCGATACGCCCTATGGCGTCGAACCAGTCCGACGGCCCCGACACGTGCCACACCGTCGAATGGCCCGCGTCCAGCAGGAACTTCGTCGCGTCCCGCGCGCCGGCGGCCTGGTCGACCGTCACCAGCGCCGCGGACCGCGCCGGGTCGCCGTCGATCGTCACCAGCGGCACGTCCGCGGGCAGGTGGTCGAGAGCCTCGTTGGCCGACGCCACCGGAGCTATCACCACGATCCCCGCGACGCGCTGGTCGAGGTGCTGCTCCACCGCGCGCCCGATCGAGTGCCGGTCGAGCACGCTGACGTTGCCGACGCTCACCGTGAACCCGGCCTCCGCGGCGGCGTTCTCGAACGCGACCAGCAGCGACGCGGGCCCGTAGAGCGTCGAGTTCTGCGCCACGACACCCAACACCTGCGATCGGCCCGTGACCAGCGCTTTCGCCGCACGATTCGGCCGATACCCCAGTTCGGAGATCGCCGCCCGCACCCGGTTGCGCGTCTGCTCACGCACGTTCGGGTGCCCGTTGAGCACCCGCGACACCGTCTGGTGCGACACGCCCGCCAGGCGTGCCACATCCGTCATCGCAGGTTCCCGCGTCACCTTGTCCACGGTGGCATGTTATCGATCACATCGGCGTTCGTGGAGCAACGGCGCGTTCGAACAGCGGCGGAGGGCGATCTCGGCCACGTTCCGCACTGGGCGGAATGGCATGGGCCGAGGCGGGCGTTGATCCTCAACGGGCGATCCCTACCCGGCGACGTTGGGAGTTCGAGCGCATGACGGCACCGCTCACCAGGAAGCAGTTGGGGCTCCGGTCGGAGCGCGGACCCGTCCTGCTGGCGGTGATGCTGACCACCGGACTGGTCGCACTGGACAGCACGATCATCGCCACGGCGGTGCCGTCCATCGTGCAGGACCTCGGCGGGTTCTCGCAGTTCCCGTGGCTGTTCTCGATCTACCTGCTCACCCAGGCCGTGACGGTGCCGCTGTACGGGAAGTTCGCGGACATCCTCGGGCGCAAGCCGGTGATGTTCTTCGGCATCGGGGTGTTCCTGCTGGGCTCCGTGCTCTCGGGCGCGGCGTGGTCCATGCCGGTGCTGATCGCAGCCCGCGCCATCCAGGGCATCGGGGCGGGCGCGGTGCAGCCGATGGGCATCACGATGCTCGGCGATCTCTACACCGTGCAGGAGCGGGCGAAGGTCCAGGGCTACGTGACCAGCGTGTGGGCGGTGGCGTCGCTGATCGGGCCCGCGCTGGGCGGCGTGTTCTCCGACTACCTGTCGTGGCGGTGGATCTTCTTCGTCAACGTGCCGCTGGGCGCGATCGCGGTGGTGTTCCTCGCCCTGCGGTTCAAGGAGAACGTCGTCAAGCAGGTGCACAAGGTCGACTACCTCGGGGCGACCCTGCTCACGGTCGGCCTCCCGCTGGTGCTGCTCGGCCTGCTCGAAGGCGGCGTGGCGTGGGCGTGGGGTTCGTGGCAGAGCCTGCTGGTGTTCGGCGCGGGTGGCCTGGCACTGGTGGTGTTCGTGCTGGTGGAACGCCGGGTGGCCGAGCCGATCCTGCCGATGTGGGTGTTCAAGCACCGGACGCTGGTCGGCGGCAACCTCACGGCGGTGGTGGTGGGCGCGCTGCTGATGGGGCTGACGTCGTACCTGCCCACGTTCGTGGAGGGCGTGCTCGGCACGGGTGCGCTGGTCGCCGGGTTCGCGCTGGCCGCGCTGACGCTCGGCTGGCCCATCTCGGCCACGCTGGCGGGACGGGTCTACCTGCGGATCGGGTTCCGCGACACGGCGCTGATCGGCAGCGCCTTCGTGGTCGTCGGCGCGGTGCTGATCGCGTTCCTGTCGCAGGGGTCGGCCGTGTGGGAGGCGGCGGCGGGCGCGTTCGTGATGGGTGTGGGGCTCGGACTGGTGTCCAGTCCCACGATGATCGCCGTCCAGTCGACCGTCGGCTGGGACCGCAGGGGCGTGGTGACCGCGACGAACATGTTCAGCCGCTCGCTGGGCAGCACCGTGGGGGTCGCCGTGTTCGGGGCCATCGCCAACGCGACCCTGGCGAACCGCTTCGCCGAGCCCCCCGCCGACCTGGCGGGCCACCTGCCGTCGAGCGTGGACGCCACGACCATCGTGCTCGGCGGCCACGCCGACCCGGCCTCACCCGTCGTGGCGTTCGTGCGGAGCGCCTTGGACGACGCTACCCACAACGTGTTCCTCGCCATGACGGTGGTCGCCGTGTGCAGCGCACTGACCGTTCTGCTCATGCCGCGCCGAACGCGGGAAATCACGTTCGTCTGACATTTTTCCCGATCTGACGAAACGCTTTGGGAAGCATTGGGGAAACGTCGGTGAAACAACCGGAATTCACCTGACGTTGTCGGCGGTGTCCGTGAGTGGGTCGTTCTCGGAAGTGAACAGGGTCCACAGGAGGACGGCGACGACGAGACCGCCGATCAGGAAAACGGGGAACACGAGGTCGAATACGTCGGTGCCGATCGGCGTCGGCAGCGACGACTCCAGTTCCACGTTCACCGCGGCCATGCCGGTGTAGTGCATCCCGGTGACGGCGACGCCCATGACCAGACCCGCGGCGACGCGCGCCACGGCCGTCTTCACGACGAGGGTGAACCAGAACGCAGCCGTGGAGGCCACGATGGCGATGACGAACGACACCACGACGAGCAGCTGGTTGTAGGACAGCTCGCCCTGGAACCGGATCGCCGACATGCCCATGTAGTGCATGCCCCCCACGCCGAGACCGGACAGCACACCAGCCGCCACGAGGCGCGGCCCGGTGAACCGCACGAGGGTGACCATGGACAGCCCGAGGCCCACCGCACCCACCGCGATCAGCGCGGACAGGGCCGTGAGCGGCGCGGAGTACTTCACGGAGCCCGCGTTGACGTCGAACCCGAGCATCGCGACGAAGTGCATCAGCCAGATCGCGACACCGCCGATGGCCAAGGCGCCGAACACCGTCCAGAGCACCTTGCCCCTGCGCTCGACCTCGTTCCTGGCCTTGGACATGCACGACAGGCCGATCAGCGACCCGATCACGGAGATCGCGTACGCGAGCAGCGGGGTCCACAGACCCATCGAATCGTGGTTCACGAGCACACCGGCCCTTGCGTGGATGCGGACTGCGGTCACCGCCAACACGCGCGACACAGGGCGCACGATCAGCCGACTTCAAGCAGCGAAGCCCAATTCGTATCCCGATGTCCGATGATTCACCAGCCAGGAACAGTCGCCGTGATCCATTCGAGATAAATGCGCTAATTTCGACTACCCAGCGTATTCACCCAAACACCTAGCGACGATGACGAGCAATCGGGGCGCCCCCTAAAACATGATCATTCCTCACCGACGGAACTCATCCGCTCGCAACATCGTTTCCGATCTCCACCCACAGCACGACCAGAGCCCGCGAACATCGGAGGGCAAGCGGCCGACTACGCAGCGCAATGCCCATGTGCAGCCATTTCGACGAATTACGATTTCTTTTCACCTTTCTCCCCGCGCCCACACCGGACCAGGACATCCCCATCGGGACCGGAACAGCCGCCGTTGAGGGAAACCGATCAGTCCTGCCCACCCGGAATTCCCCTGGTGGCTCCCACCGGTCGAGAAGTACCCGATCAGTGGGATTCCTCGCCCTGTGTGGCGCTCGGGACTGGGCATAAGAGACACTGAGGCTTTCTGCGTAACGACTTGTGACATTGGGTGATCGATTTCGTTGGTCACGTGGTGCGGCGGTGCTCGTGATGGAGAAGGACCAAGGCGGCTGCGACGACGTCCCCGAGCCGCCAAGGACAGC
>JBDSAJ010000285.1:0-4583 GCA_039922235.1 Umezawaea sp. | reverse complement strand
TGGTGGAAGTTCGCGCTCGTCGCCACCATGGCGGCGTTGTTCCTGGTGGCCCTGCTGATCCCCTTTGGACGGTCGTTCTTCGAGCTGGACCCGACCAACGGCAGCTCCGTCACGACGGCCGTCGTGGTCGCCCTGATCGCCGTCGCGCTGATCGAGTTTATTCGCCGGTTATTCCCTTGACCTGCGACTATGGGCAAGTTGATCAGTGCGGGTGTAGTTCGTCGATCGACGTGCGGCAGCCTCCGCACGGTGAGCGGTTGTCAGCTCGATCAGTCTGTGGCCTGCTCGGCGTAATCGGCCTGCAGCTCAGCGCCGACAGGTGCTCGGTGGGCGCGCGACCCCCTGGAACGGGCGGTGTCCCGCACCACAGTCCCGCAGAATCGATGAGACGTGGATAACGCCGAACACCGCGTCGACGACAGTCCCAGTGGAGGGATACACATGAGCACCACCACGGAAACCAAGCCCGAGCCCGCGATGCCGAGGGCAGCGCGCACGCCGAGCACCAGCGTGCTGCCCACAGCACCGTGCAGCGTCGTCTGGAGCAGGGGCCACGCCTACGTGCTCGAAGGATTCCGCGCCCGCTGGGTCGGTGTGGACGACCGGGGCCGCCCGCAGACGTTCACCGGCGCGGATCTCCAGCGCCGCGGCTGGACGCACACCCGCTGCAACTGACACCTGACACGTCGTCGATTCCGGTCGACGCGCTGTCGAGGTTTGCCGAACCCGACTTCGCCGGTGTGGCGCAGCTTTTGGTTGCTGCTGGTTGCTGCTGCCGAACCGGTTCTTGGGCTCGGCCACCGTTCTCGGGCCTGGCGACCTCGTCGCTTCGTCCACTTCGGTCGGTCCACTTCGGTCGGTCCGTTCGGCAGGTCTCGCCGTTGGGCGCGTTCGAGGTGGCGGTGCGGATTCACTCGAAGCCACTCCAGCGCTGTTGATACCGCTCGGTCTGCTGTGCGCGTTCACGCCGCACTCGGCGGTCGCTCGGCCGACGCGATCACGGTTCGTTGGTCGGCGTCGTCGCTCGCATTGCACTTCGACAGCCCGTGGCCTGCCTGGCTGCGGCTTGCTCGGTCGCGCGCGTTCCGGCGTTGGGCACCGATGGTTGGCTTGACCGCTGTTCGTACTTGGTTGGCGTCGTCGCTTGGCCGGCTGTGGCCCGTTTGCCCAGCCCATGCTCTCCCGAGCGCGCTTCGACAACCATCCCCAACCCTGAACAGCCTGCTCGACCTCGACCGGCGACCCAGGAACCCAACGACCTGCAGCACCGAACCGAGGTCCCCCGCCTGGGTAGGCCCCCCGAAGTCCACGCTACGACAAGGGTCTGACAATTTCTGCCGGTCGGGTTCGTCGAGGTGGTGGGTGGCCCGGACACCGAGGACCTTCGCGTCCCGGTGGATGCCCCAGTAGCGCCCCGCGACCACCCTTACCGACCCGTGACCGGCACGGCCGGGTGCGGTTCGACCTGCGGCGTTAGCATTCCCGCGTGACCACCCGGCACGGGTGCGCGGTGACGGGGGAGTGTGGGGAACGTGGTGGCGTCGGGCCAGGATCCCGGTGACCGGTGGGTGACCGTTCCGAACGCGTTGAGCGTGCTGCGGCTGCTCGGGGTTCCGCTGTTCCTCTACCTGCTGCTCGGCCCGCAGGCCGACGGGTGGGCCGTGGTCGTGCTCGCCGCGGCGGGCGCGTCGGACTGGCTGGACGGCAAGCTCGCCCGGTGGCTCGACCAGACCAGCAGGCTGGGCACGCTGCTGGACCCGGCGGCCGACCGGCTCTACATCTTCGCGACGCTGCTGGCGTTCGTGGTCCGCGACATCGTGCCCTGGTGGATCGCCGCGATCCTGGTCGGCCGGGAAGCTCTGGTCGGGGTGTTCCTGCTGGTCCTGCGCCGCTTCGGCTACGGGCCGTTCGAGGTGAACTACCTCGGCAAGGCGGCGACGTTCAACCTGCTCTACGCGTTCCCGGTCCTGCTGCTCGCGCAGGGCGCTTCGACCGCGGCGCAGATCGCTCGGCCGATCTCGTACGCGTTCATGCTTTGGGGTGGCGCGCTGTACCTGTGGTCCGCCGGCCTGTACCTCTACCAACTGGTGCTCGCCGTGCGTCGCTCTCCAGGGGTGGTGGCTGCCTGATCGGGTGAGCCACGTGGGAAGATCCCGCGTGCGAAGATCACCCTTCGACATGACGGACTCGTCCATCCGGGCGAGCGGGGAAGACCACCATGAAGGAGCGCGCCGCGGTGATTCCCGAGGAGCTCAAGTACACCGAGGAACACGAGTGGGTGCAGCGCACAGGTGACGCCACCGTGCGCATCGGCATCACGGACTACGCCCAGGAGCAACTGGGCGACGTCGTGTTCGTCCAGCTCCCCGAGCTCGGCGAAACCGTCGACGTCGGCCAGACGCTCGGCGAGGTCGAGTCCACCAAGAGCGTCTCGGACATCTACGCGCCGCTCGCCGGTGAGGTGGTCGCCCGCAACGACGGGCTGGACCAGCAGCCGGACCTGGTGAACTCCGATCCGTACGGCGAGGGGTGGATGGTCGAGCTGCGGCTGAACGACCCCGCCGCGGTCGAAGACCTGCTCGACGCGGCCGCGTACCAAGAGCTGGCGGCGGGGGAGTGACGACGATCTTCCGACGTCTTCTCGGCCTGTTCGGGAGCCGCTCCTCGCGTGAGGATTCGGGCACGATAGGTTCTAGTGGTCTCGACGGTTCCAGCAGCAGGAGGAGAGCTCAGGTGAGCATGAACGACGGGCCAGGCGTTCCGCCAGAGCAGTCCCCGGAGCGGACCTCCGTTTTCCGGGCGGATTTCCTCGCCGACGTTGAGGGTGCCGAGGCACCCGCGCAGGAGCCCGCGGTCGCGGGAGTCGACGCACTCCCCGCCGGGTCCGCCCTGCTGGTGGTGAAGCGCGGTCCCAACGCGGGGTCCAGGTTCCTGCTCGACCGCGACACCACCAGCGCGGGTCGGCACCCGGACAGCGACATCTTCCTCGACGACGTGACGGTCTCCCGGCGCCATGCCGAGTTCCGTCGCGAAGGCGGGGAGTTCGTGGTGATCGACGTGGGCAGCCTGAACGGCACCTACGTCAACCGCGAGCCGGTCGACCAGGCCGTGCTCGCGAACGGCGACGAGGTGCAGATCGGCAAGTTCCGCCTCGTGTTCCTGACCGGTCCGGGAGCCGGGGGCCAGGGGCTGCAGTGACGGCTGCCGGGCGGCCACAACGCGGTGGGTTGAGCATCGGGGCGGTGCTGGCACAGCTCCGTCCCGAGTTCCCCGACGTGACCATCTCGAAGATCCGCTTCCTGGAATCCGAGGGACTGGTCCGCCCGGCCCGCACTGCTTCGGGCTATCGGCAGTTCACCTCGGTGGACGTCGAGCGCCTGCGCTTCGTGCTGTCCGCCCAACGGGACCACTACCTCCCGTTGAAGGTCATCAAGCAGCAGCTCGACGCGGCCGACGAGCCGCCGAGGCGTGCCCTCGTGGCCGTCGAGGGTGTCCCCACGGCCGAGCACTTCGAGCAGCCGCCGACGACACCCCGCCTCACCCGCGAGGAACTCCTGGCGCAGTCGGGCATCGGCAAGACGATGCTCGCGGACCTGGAGCAATACGGGATCGTGCGTTCCGGAGCGGCTGGTTTCTACGACTCCGAGTCGGTGCTGGTCGCGAAAACCGTGCGCGCGATGGCCGAATTCGGTATCGAACCCCGACACCTCAGGGCATTCCGGGCGTCCGCTGATCGGGAAGTCGGACTGCTGGAGCAAATCGTGACGCCGCTGTACCGGCAGCGCGATCCGGACGCGCGCGGTCGGGCGGAGGAAGTGCTGCGGGAATTGGCCGTGCTGTCCGTCACGTTGCACACACTGCTGGTGAAGGCCGGTTTGCGCGGAGTAGCAGGTCGATAGGCATTCCCGGTAGCTCACCGCGACTTGACCGAGTTATCCGCATCGTGATGTCCGAGTGGAAGCCTGTGGGGCACGGTGCCCGCTTGGCGGGTAGCGTCGAAGATGTACGTGGAGGATCCTCGTAGTCGTACGGGGACGCCGTGGTTCAGCGCGCTGAGGGAGGCGATACCCGATGAGCGAAATGCGCGTCGTGGGAGTGCGGGTGGAACTGCCCGCCAACCAGCCAATCCTGTTGCTGCGCGAAACCGAGGGCGAGCGGTACCTGCCGATCTGGATCGGCTCGGTCGAGGCTACCGCCATCGCACTCGAACAGCAGGGCGTCCGGCCCGTCCGGCCGCTCACGCACGACCTGCTCAAGGACGTCATCGGCGCACTCGGCCGTCAGCTCGAACAGGTCCGGATCACTGACCTGCAGGAGGGCACGTACTTCGCCGAGCTGGTGTTCGACGGCGACGTGCGGGTGTCGGCCAGGCCCAGCGATTCGGTGGCGCTCGCGCTGCGGGTCGGGGTGCCGATCCACGCCGACGAGTCCGTGCTGGCCGAGGCAGGCCTGATCATCCCGGACGAGCAGGAGGACGAGGTCGAGAAGTTCCGCGAGTTCCTCGACTCCATCTCGCCGGAGGACTTTCGAGGGGCCGACACCTGAGTCGGGCACCTGAACGCGCCGAGAGGGCCACTCACGAG
>JBDSAJ010000284.1:0-3138 GCA_039922235.1 Umezawaea sp. | reverse complement strand
ACGGCGAAGGTCACGTGCCATCGGCCGTCCGTTCGCGGGCGAGCACCACCATGGTCGGGTTCAGCTCGGCTACGTCCAGGTCGAAAGACCACGCGAACGCGAGCGGCGCACCGGTCTTCGCCAACCGCAGCTCGCCGTTCCTCATCCGGAACGCGGCACGCGGCACGCGGCAGTGCGCGGACTGGCGGGAGTTCCGGTTCTTGAACCGGGGTACCTCGCGCGCCTGGCGAAGAAGTTCACGAACGCGGTGTGCCGCAGCGTCTGCTGCAACGGCACTGACGACACCTCCGACAGGCCTTGGGTAAACCCGCTGGACAGGCAGTGTGTACTGGACCACCGTGGACACCCATCTCACGCTGCGCGAACTCGCCTACGACGACTTGGCCGCCTGCCTCGAACTGGCTGCGGACCGCGGCTGGGCCGCGGAGGAGAACAAGTGGGCCCTCCTGCTCGACCTGGGCACGGGGTACGGCCTCTTCGATGCCGCGGGCAGGCTGGTGGGCACCACCATCGTCACCCGGTACGGCGGTGACCAGGCGGTCGTCAGCATGGTGCTGGTCGCGGCAGACCACGGCGGTCAGGGTCTCGGCAGGCGGCTCATGACCCACGCGCTGGAGCACGTGGACCGCCCGGTGGTCTCCCTGCACGCCACGGCGATGGGCCGCCCGCTGTACGAGAAGCTGGGCTTCCGCGCCGTGGGCAGGCTGACCCGATACGTCGGCGTGTTCCCCGCGAACGGGTTGTCCGGTACGACGCGGGCGGCGCTCCAAGCGGACCTGCCGGACGTGGTCCGGACCGACAGCGAGGTGTTCGGCGCGGAGCGGGTCGCGCTGTGGAAGGACTACTTCCGCTTCACCGACCAGGTTCGGCTCGGTCCCGGCGGCGGTTTCGCGGCCACCTGGCGGACCGTCGACAGCCTGGTCGTCGGGCCGGTGGTGGCGGACTCCGCCGACGAGGCGAAGACGCTGATCTCGGACCTCGCCGTCGGCGTGGACGGGAACCTCCAGGTCGACGTCTACCACGACGACCTGGGCTCGTGGCTGGAGCGGCAGGGCATGGTGGAGCGCTCGTCGGTGGACCTGATGGTCCGCGGCGCGAACGACGTGCCCGGCGACCGCAAGCGCCTGCACGTGCCGCTCATGCAGGCCTTGGGCTGAGCCGTGCCGAAATCGGTGGTCGGGGTGTTGCAGCTCGGCACGTCACCCGAGGGCACGGCGGCGACGCTGGCACGGGTGCTGGCCCGCGAGGAGGAGATCCGCGAGTCGGGGGCCGCGCTGGTGGTCCTGCCCGAGACGCTGCTCGGCGGCTACCCGCGGGGCAGCCTCGGCGGCGCCGGGTTCGCCGCGTGCTTCGCCGCGGCGGTGGCGGTGCCCGGACCCGAGGTCGACGTGCTGGCCGGGCTGTCCGCCCGGACCGGCGCGAGCCTGGTCGTCGGCGTCGTGGAGCGGGCGGGCTCGACGCTGTACTGCACCGCGCTGTTCCTGGATCCCGAGAAGGGGTTGGCCGGCACGCACCGCAAGCTCGTGCCGACCGCGCGGGAACGGCTGGTCTGGGGCCGGGGCGACGGATCGACCATGCCGGTGGTGCCGACGGCCGCGGGCCTCGCGGGTGCGGCGATCTGCTGGGAGAACATGATGCCGCTGCTGCGGGCCGCCCTGTACGCGAAGGGCGTCGAGATCTGGTGCGCCCCGACCATCGACGACCGCGAGGTGTGGCTGGCGTCGATGCGGCACATCGCGGGCGAGGGCCGCTGCTTCGTGCTGAGCGCCTGCCAGTACGAGCCGCCGTCCGAGCAGGCCGACCCGTTCGCCGGGGGCAGCGTCATCGTGGGACCGCTGGGCGACGTGCTCGCCGGTCCGCTGCACGGCGCTCCCGGCCTGCTCACCGCGACCGTCGACACCGCGGACCTGGTCGCGGCCCGGTACGACCTGGACGTGTCAGGGCACTACGCGCGGCCGGACGTCTTCCACCTGTCCGTGGACGAGACCGCCCGGCCGGGCGTCAGCTTCCACTAGGCGAGCGGGCCGAGTGGCTTGCCGCCGAGCAGGTGCAGGTGGGCGTGGAAGACGGTCTGGCCCGCGTCCGCGCCGGTGTTGAACAGCAGCCGGTACCCGCTGTCGGCGATCCCCTCGGCCTCCGCCACGTCACCGGCGGCCACGAACAGGTCCGCCAGTTCTCCCGGTGCGCGGTCGGCGAGCGCGACCGCGTGCGGCTCGTGCAGCTTCGGCACGAGGACCACGTGCGTCGGCGCCTGGGGAGCGATGTCGCGGAACGCGAGGATCGTCTCGGTCTCGTGGACCACGGTCGCGGGGATCTCGCGGGCGACGATGCGGCAGAACAGGCAGTCTTCGGACATGCGGCCGAGATTACTGGCCGATCAGCTTGAGCGTGGCTTCGCGGCACGCCTTCCAGGCTCCGGTGCCGACCTCGACCAGTTCCATGTGCGCCACGCCCTCGAGCCGCACGAGTTCGCACCCGGACGCCGCCTGGAACGCCTCGGACTGGCTGATCGGCACGTTCACGTCGGCGTCGCCGTGGACGCAGACGACCGGGACGCCGATCGGGACCTGCTCGATCGGCGAGGCGTCGGCGTAGTCCGGGTTCGGGCCCAGCAGTGCGGCCGACCGGGGGTGGGCGGCGAGGTCCAGCACGCCCGCCTGCGAGACCGCTCCGGTGATCCGCTCGTGGCGTGCGGCGGCCCACACGGCGAGGTGCCCTCCGGCGGAGTGCCCGAGGGTGACGACGCGGTCTAGGTCCAGGCGCGGGTCGTCCAGGGCGTCGATGGCGGCCAGTACGTCGTCACCGGTCGTCGGCCAACCCCCGCCGCCGCCGATCCTGCGGTACTCGACGTTGTAGGCCGCGACGCCGTGCGCGACCAGGTCCTCGGCCAGTGGGCGTCCGAGTCGGAGGTCGTACTCCTGCATCCAGAAGCCGCCGTGGATCACGACCACCACCGGGGCGTTCACGGCGCCTGCGGGGACGGTGAGTTCGGCGAACTGGCTCGGGTGGTCGCCGTAAGCGATGCGGTCCATGGGCCGATCCTGCCCAACGCCCAGGCCGGCGACCACCGATGGGGTGCAGGGGGGTGCCCCGAAGGCTACCGACCGCAAAAAGGTGCCGCGCCGCAGGAGGACCTGG
>JBDSAJ010000283.1:0-6734 GCA_039922235.1 Umezawaea sp. | reverse complement strand
AGGAGATCACCGCACACCTGCGAGAGGTGATCAGTGGCCACGCCGCAGCCTCCTGAGACGCTCGAAGCCGACCGCGGCCTGGCCGCGGTCGGCGCCGGGCTGGACGCGCTCGACGCGCCGTCGCAGAACCAGCGGAAGTCGCTGTGGCAACGGTTCCTGCACACGGCCGTGCCGCCGCTCGTGGCGTTCGCGCTGCTGCTCGGCACGTGGCAGGCGCTGTGGGCGTCGGCGATCTGGCCGGAGTTCCAACTGCCCGCGCCCGCCGCGGTGTGGGACACGATCTGGGCGACGGTGCAGTCCGGTGACGCGGGCGAGATCCTGTGGACGTCGGTCTCCCGCGCGGTGCTCGGCTTCCTGGTGGCCGTGATCATCGCGACCCCGCTGGGCCTGCTGATCGCCAAGGTGCGGGTGGTCCGAGCGGCCATCGGCTCCCTGCTGACCGGGTTGCAGAGCCTGCCGTCGGTGGCCTGGGTCCCCGCCGCGATCCTGTGGTTCGGCCTCACGCCGTCCGCGATCTACTTCGTGGTGCTGATGGGGTCCGTGCCGTCGATCGCGAACGGCCTGGTGTCCGGCATCGACCAGATCCCGCCGCTGCTGCCCCGCGTCGGCCAGGCGCTCGGCGCGGGCAAGCTGTCGTCGGCGCGGCACATCCTGCTGCCCGCCGCGCTGCCCGGCTACCTCGCGGGCCTCAAGCAGGGCTGGGCGTTCTCCTGGCGCTCGCTGATGGCGGCGGAGATCATCGCCACCTCCCCGCAACTGGGTCTCGGCCTCGGCCAGTTCCTGCACAACGGCCAGTCCCTCAACGACATCTCGATGGTCATCGCCGCGATCTTCCTGATCCTGCTGGTGGGCATCGGCATCGAACTCCTCCTGTTCCGCCCGTTGGAGCGTGCGGTCCTGCGCGCCCGCGGCCTGACCGGAGCGCTCTGATGACCCCGCTCATCGCCGTGGCGCACGGCAGCCGCGACCCCCGTTCAGCGGCGACCGTCATGGCGCTGCTGGACGTGGTCCGCGCACTGAACCCGGCCGTCGACGTCCGCCCGGCGTTCCTCGACCTGTCCGCACCGCGCCTGGGCGACGTGCTGCGCACCGTGCACGGCGAGGGCCACCGCCACGCCGTGGTCGTGCCCCTGTTGCTGGGCAAGGCCTTCCACGCCCGCGTGGACGTCCCTGGCGCCGTCGCGGAGGTGCAACGCCAACTCCCCCTGCTGTCCGTGACCGTCGGCGACGTCCTCGGCCCCGACCCGTGGCTCGAATCGGCCGCGCTGCGCAGGCTCGCCGAAGCGGGCGTCCGCCCGGCCGACCGGACCACCGGCGTCGTGCTGGCGGGCGCGGGCTCGTCGCACGCCCCGGCGAACGCCGCCGTGGCCGCGACCGCTGCCCGGTGGGCGGCGCGCTCGGGCTGGGCGGGCGTGGAACCCGCGTTCGCGTCCGCGGGTGGGCCCGACGTGCCCACGGCCATCGCCCGGCTGCGAACCCAGGGCGCGAGCAGGATCGCCGTCGCGTCGTGGTTCCTCGCACCGGGTCTGCTGCCCGACCGGATCACCGACCGAACCCTGGAACTGGACCCTGACGCCCTGGTCGCGGCCCCCCTTGGGGCTGACCCCGAGGTGGCCGCACTGGTGCTGCACCGCTACTCGGCCGCGCTCGCCCCGGCCGACGTCCGCCGGTACGCGTGACTCGTCCGATCAGGTGACGAGGGCTTGACGTGAAACTTACTCACAAGTAGTTAATTAGGCACGCCGCTCCTGCTGGACGCCCTCCACACCTCAATGGGGAGGGAACGATGAAGAAATCCGTTGTTCTGACCGCGCTAGCCCTGCTGCTCGCCACCAGTACCCAAGCGTCCGCCGCGACCAGTGCGATCACCTACAAGCTGAAAGCGACCGCACTGGGCCAGAGCGCCGAGTTCACCCTCGACCAAACGCTGGACGCCACCGCACCGGAAGCGGTCGCGCCGGGCGGCACCGTCACCGCGGTCATCGACCCCGCGCCGAACAAGATCCCGGCAGCCGCCGGGGGCTACACCGTGCGCGAGATCAAAACCCTCACCCTGAGCCTTCCCGTCCCCGCGAACGCCACCTTCGTGTCCGCCACCGCCACCGGCGGCTCCGGGCTGGGCAACGGCACCCCCACGGTCACGCTGACCGGTGGCAACGTGGTCCTCAAGATCGCCGGCCCGATCAAGGGCGGCGCGGACTTCGAACTGCCCACCATCACCCTGAACCTGACCGCGGGCGCCTCCGGCACCATCACCACCCAGTTGGGCGGCACCAGCTACACCGCCCCCGGCCTCACCTTCACCGCGGCCATCACCGCCTTCGGCTTCCCCATCGACGCTCCGGCCAAGGGCTACCCGGACCCCAACCCGATCCTGACGACCACCACCATCGGCTGAGCGAACGCCGCGTGGAGTTCACCGGAACTCCACGCGGTCCCCGGCGTGGACCGCTGGTCCAGCAACCACTTTCGTGGTTCGCCCGATTGCCTTCCACGCAAGTCCGGATGGGATCCTGTCCGGATGCACATGTTCGTCGACGAGTCCGAACGGCGCGGCTACCGGTTGGTGGCCACCACCGTGGAACTGTCCGCGCTCCACTCCACCAGAAGTTTGATGCGCGGTCTGCTGCTGCCCAGCGAGCGACGAGTGCACTTCAAGTCCGAAAAGGATTCACGACGGAAGTTCATCATCTCCCAACTGGTTCGGGCAGAATTCCGCGTTCGGATCTACCTCCAGCCTGGACGTGGCGAGCACATCCGGGGGAACCTGCTGGAACTCCTGGTCCGCGAAGCCATTGAGAACGGCGTGACCCGACTGGTGCTCGATTCGCGCGACCAAGCGGCCAACGCTCGTGATCGAGTCGCGATCGCCAGTCGCACCAAAGCCCGCGAGGCGGGACTCGCGTACGAGCACATCCAAGCTTCAGGCGAACCCGCCCTGTGGATCAGCGACGCGGTGGCCTGGTGCCACGGGGCAGGAGGAGATTGGCCGCGCCGCATCGCCCCACTGGTGGTGAGCACCACCAGACTTGAGCCCTGAACAGCGCGAAACCCAGGCAACGACCGTCCGGACGCCAACCTGGGTTCACTTCCCCCGCCTAGCGGCTGAGGCTGGAACAAGCGTATCAGGGCGTCGGGAGCACGAAAACCCGCTTACCCGATCGTGTGACCCTGCACAGCGCGAAGCCCAGGCAGCAACCGTCCGGAAGCGCACCTGGGCTCACTTCCCCCGCCTACTGGAAGGGGCTGAACAGAACTATACAGGACATCGACAACGCCAGCCCCTGCTTAACCCCGACCGTGTGATGCGTCTGCCGTGAAATCGGAGATCGTAGAGTGCGGGGCATGGCAGACGAGCTGGTCCACTACGAGGTGCGGCGCGGCATCGCGACGATCACGCTGGACTCCCCCCACAACCGCAACGCCCTGTCGGCGCGGCTCCGCGATGACCTCACCACCCACCTGAAGACCGCCACGGCCGACGACGCCGTGCGGGTCGTCGTGCTGACCCACACGGGCACCGTGTTCTGCTCCGGAATGGACCTCAAGGAAGCGGGCGGGACGAGCGCGAACCAGCAGGGGGTGAACGAGTTCCCCGCCATCCTGGAGCAGATCTGGACCAGCCCGAAGCCGGTGGTCGCCCGGTTGGCGGGGCCGGCGCGGGCGGGTGGAGTCGGGATGGTCGCGGCCTGTGACATCGCGGTCGCCGCCGAGCACGCGACGTTCGCGTTCAGCGAGGTCCGCATCGGTGTCGTGCCCGCAGTGATCTCGGTGACCGTCCTGCCCCGGCTGCTCCCGCGAGCCGCGCACGAGCTGTTCCTCACCGGTGAGGCGTTCGACGCGACCAGGGCCGAGGAGATCGGGCTGATCAACTCGGCCGTGCCTGCCGACCAGCTCGACACCGAGGTCCAGCGGTACACGGACATGCTCGCGCTGGGCGCCCCGAACGCGCTCGCCGCGACGAAGCAGATGCTCCTGCAGCCGCGCCGCTCGAACCTCGGCGAGGTGTTCGCGGACATGCTCGAACTCTCGGCGCGGCACTTCGGCGGTCAGGAAGGCCAAGAGGGCATCGCGGCGTTCGTGGAGAAGCGCAAGCCCTCCTGGGTTCCCCCCAACCACACCGGCTAGAACCACCCGGTGCACTCGATGTGCCCCTCCGAGGACCCGCAGGCGCGCATCAGCCGGTTGTCGTTCTTGAACGCGTCGGTGTGCTTGCTCCCCCCGTTGTCGATCCGCGTGTAACCCAGGAAACCCTGGTAGCCGGACCCGTCGGCCTTGCGCCGGTCGGCCCAGATCTCCTCGCCGTTCGTGCCGCTGGAGATGCGCCCCCAGGCGCACTGCGTCTTGTTCGACGCGCGGAGTTCGACGACCCGGCCGGTCACCATGACCACCGGGTTGTCGCCTCCGGCGACGTCGAACGGTGTCATCGGGAGCTCGTAGTCGCAGCCGGGCTCGGAGGCGCCGAAAGCGGGCGCGGAGCCGAGCGCGGTGATCGTGGCGGCAGCGGTCAGCAGGGCGGCAAGGCGAAGCGGATTCATGGGACGACACTGTCCCGGCTGCTCCGCACTCCCGCCCGGCGACCGAGATCACGCCGTTATCGAGACGCCCGGCAGGTCAGTCGGTGCGGACGACCGTCAGCACGCGGTCGCCGAGTTCGGTGGTGCGCCGCACGGCGTCGTCCAGCACGGCGGTCACGCTGTCGTACCCGCGCGGGTCGTGGCGGGCCAGTTCGGCGGGACGCGGCCAGATCAGCACGTGCTCGCCCGGCGGGAGCCAGGACAGGTCGGTCAGCGAGTCGTAGAGGGCGTCCAGGTTGTGCCCGAACCACTCCGGGAACGACAGCGCGGCGGCGATGGCCTCGATGGCCTCGTGCCGGGTCGTGATGGTGTCGCCGCGCAGCACGTGCGGGTGCGCGCCCCGGCCACGGGCTTCCTTCACGGCCTCCTGGACGGTCATTTCCGCACGTCCACGACCACGAAGGAGTCGTAGTGGTCACCCGTGTAGTAGACCTCCCGCTGGTTCCCCGTGATCAGCCGCCGCGCGCCGCGGTCCGGGCTGCCAGGAGTGGGCACGGTGTACTCCTTGTAGTAGTCGCCCGACTTGGCGGGCAGGCGCTTCTCGCGGTTCTGGAACTGGACGCCGTCGTTGCGCGGGTACGGGAACGGCCCGTTCTGCTCGATCAGCTTCCACGTGTCGGCGGCCTGCGACGGCAGGCTCGACAGCGGTTTGACCTCCAGCCCGGACTCCGCGCCCGCCACCGAACCCGCAGGCGCCGTCGACGACCCGCCCTTGCCCGTCGTGGCTCGCGAGGAGGAGGACGGGGTCGAGCCGCTCGACGGCGTGGAGGACGAGGTCAGGTCCTTGAAGACCCACCCGAAGACGACCAGGGCGATCAGGCCAACCAGCGCGACGGAAAGGCGCCTACCAGGAGTCACCGGGTCAGCCTACGAACCGCCGCCGATGTGCAGCGTGTGGGGCTCCCGGACGTCGGTCGGCAGCGCCCCGACCGGCGGTTCGGCGTCCTTGTGCGGTGTCACGCGGGCCGACGCCCGGTCGACCACCCGGTCGATGAGCCGGGCGACGAACAGGCACAGCGGCAGCATCAGGCCCATCATCAGCGGGAACTGCAGCACGAACGGCAGCTGGGTCAGCCACAGTTCGACCCCGTCCCACCACTGCGATATCCCCTCCAGCACACCACCGAGCCTAGCCCGGTGACGTGCCTCACCGCAGGCCGACCAGGTCAGTGGGTATGTTCCGGGGCATGTTCGCCGTCTACGCAGCCGAGCCGAGCCCGCAGGACCCCCTTGCCGCGTTGCGGGTGGGTGAGCGTCCCGAACCCGAAGTCCCGGACGGCTGGGTGCGGGTGGGGGTGCGCGCGGCCAGCCTGAACATGCACGACCTGTGGACGCTGCGGGGCGTCGGCATCAAGGCCGACAAGTTCCCGATGATCCTGGGCTGCGACGGTGCGGGTGTGCTCGACGACGGCACCGAGGTCGTGTTGCACTCCGTGATCAGCGATCCCCAGTGGACCGGCGACGAGACGCTCGACCCCGGCCGCACCCTGCTGACCGAGAAGCACCAGGGCACGTTCGCCGACTACGCCGTGGTCCCGAAGCGCAACGCGCTGCCCAAACCCGCCGGGCTGTCGTTCGCCGAGGCGGCCTGCATGGGCACGGCGTGGCTGACCGCCTACCGGATGCTGTTCGTGAAGTCCGGCCTGCGCCCCGGCCAGACGATGCTCGTGCAGGGCGCGTCCGGCGGTGTGGCGACGGCGCTGGTCCAGCTGGGCCGGGCGGCGGGGTTCCGGGTGTGGGTGACCGGGCGCACGGAGGAGAAGCGGGCGCTGGCCGAGTCGCTGGGCGCGCACGCGTCGTTCGAGTCCGGCGCGCGCCTGCCCGAGCGGGTGGACGCGGTGTTCGAGACCGTCGGCAAGGCGACCTGGTCGCACTCGATGAAGGCGCTCAAGCCGGGCGGCATCGTGGTGATCTCCGGCGCGACCAGCGGCGACGCGTCGGCGGCCGAGTTGCAGCGGCTGTTCTTCCTGCAGCTGCGGGTGGTCGGCTCGACGATGGGCACGCGCGAGGAGCTGGGTGACCTGCTGGCGTTCTGCGCGCTCAACGACCTGCGCCCGCAGATCGGCCTGGAGCTGCCGATGGAGCGCGCCGAGGAGGGCCTGAAGTCGATGCTCGACGGCGAGACGTCCGGCAAGATCGTGTTCACCAGGTAGCGGC
>JBDSAJ010000282.1:0-2565 GCA_039922235.1 Umezawaea sp. | reverse complement strand
ACCCGTTGCAGCACGGCGGCCTCGGTGTCGCTGGCCGACGGCAGCAGCATCCGCGCGCACACCAGTTCCAGCACGAGCCGGGCCGCGGTCGCGCCGCGCATGTCGACCAAGCCGGTGTGCACGATCTCGGCGAACCTGGTCAGCGTCGCCGGGCCGATCTTCTTGGCCTGCGCGACCATCCGGACCAGCTCGTCCTCCGGGGCCGCCACCAGGCCGCGGTCGGCGGCGTCCGGCACGGCGCACAGCAGCACCAGGTCGCGCAGCCGCTCCAGCAGGTCAGAGGCGAACCGGCGCGGGTCGTGCCCGGCCTCCACGAGCCGGTCGACGGTGCCGAACACCGCCGCGCCGTCGCCCGTGCCGAGCCCGTCGACCATGTCGTCGATCAGCGCCACGTCCGTCACGCCGAGCAGCGCGATGGCCCGCTCGTACGTCACGCCATCGGGCCCCGCGCCGGACAGCAGCTGGTCGAGCACCGACTGCGTGTCACGGGCCGAACCACCGCCCGCGCGGATGACCAGCGGGAACACCGCGGGGGCGACGGTCACGCCCTCGGCCGCGCAGTTGCGCTCCAGCAGGGCCCGCATCGCGCCGGGCGGGATCAGCCGGAACGGGTAATGGTGCGTGCGCGACCGGATGGTCGGCAGCACCTTCTCCGGCTCGGTGGTCGCGAAGATGAAGATCAGGTGCTCCGGCGGCTCCTCCACGATCTTCAGCAGGGCGTTGAAGCCCTGCGTCGTGACCATGTGCGCCTCGTCGACGATGAACACCCGGTACTTGGCCTCGGCCGGGGCGTAGAACGCCTTGTCCCGCAGTTCGCGGGCGTCGTCCACACCACCGTGGCTGGCCGCGTCGAGCTCGACCACGTCGACCGTGCCGGACCCGTTCGGCGCCAGGCCGATGCACGAGTTGCACTCACCGCACGGGTCGGGCGTCGGGCCCTTCGCGCAGTTCAGCGAGCGCGCCAGGATCCGGGCACTGGACGTCTTGCCACAGCCGCGCGGCCCGGAGAACAGGTAGGCGTGGTTGATCCGGCCCGAACCGAGCGCGATGCGCAGCGGATCGGTGACGTGCTCCTGCCCGACCACCTCGGCGAAGGTGGCCGGTCGGTACTTGCGGTATAGGGCGAGCGCCACGGTTGCTGACCCTACCGGTGAGGTCCGACAGTCTTCGACGGCCTGGGAGCGGACCCGCTGCGACCAGGGCAAAAAAGGGGACCCCGTGCACCTACCAGAGCCCGCTTATCCTTGCTGCCTTCCGGCCCTGGGGAGATTCGCGAGATGAGTACCGCACGAGGTCCGACGCAAGTGTAGCCGGTCGTGATCGAGCCCCGCCGCGTCGACCCCGTCTTGCCACCTATGACGGTCCTTCGGGCCGTTGGTAACCGATGGGCAGTTCCTCGCCATGGCGGTCGGTGACGGTCGCGAACCACGACGTGCACCAGACGGTGATGTGGTCCGACTCGTGGATGGTCTCGAACGGGTAGTGGTCCCAGTGCCCGTACGAGGTCACGAACACGGCCTCGCCGGGCCGCAGCCAGTAGTCCACCCCGACCGGTTCGACGAACAGCTCCAGCAGCCGTTCGCCGTCGTTCTGGACGAGCATGGGCACCGCGTTGCCCAGTCCGCGAATGCCCTCGAAGCTGTAATCGGCCACTTCCGCCGCGTTCCGCTGCAACGACGCCACCATGCGGTCGATGGTCACGTACGGCGGCGATCGGTCCTCGTCGGTCCCCATGCCGACGATTCTGCCCAAACCCTTCGGGGTCGCGCCGGTGTTTCGACCGCGCCGACTCGTGGCGATCTGGCCGCACACCGTGGCCTACCAGCCGTTTTGGCTGGTCAACCAGTGGTCCGCTAGGCTGGACCACGGAGGATTCGCATAGTGGCCTAGTGCGCACGACTGGAAATCGTGTTGGGTTAACCCCCTCACGGGTTCAAATCCCGTATCCTCCGCGCCAAAGGACTGAGGCCCGGACACTTCACTGTGTCCGGGCCTCAGTCGTCTGCGGGCCCCAGTCAGCGAAGCTCGCCAAATTCGAGGCAACCTCCAGGGTGACCCAGAGCGTGTACCGGGCGATCGCAATTGATCTCTGGGAGGACGCACATGAGGATCTTCAAGGCGGCCGCCGCCGTGGCGCTGGCCGCAACGGGCCTGCTCGCGGGCAGTTCCACGGCACTGGCCGCGCCTGCGGACCAGGTCAGCGCGAAGAGCGCGCTGTTCACCGTCACGGCGTGGCACGACGTCAACGCCCGGACGTGCCCTTCGACGTCGTGCGAGAAGGTCGACTCGCTGGTGGCGGGCCAGGTCAGGAAGATCGCCTGCTGGGTGCACGGGGAGTCGGTAACGGACTTCGGCGTCACCAACGACATCTGGTTGCAGGTCAACCGGACCGAAGGCAACGTCCAGTGGTCCAGCGCCATCTACTTCGTCGGCGACCAGTACGCCAACACGCCCGCGGACGCGGACTGCACCAAGGTGCCCGCCTAGCCGAGGATCCGAGGCCCGGACGCCGCGCCGCGTCCGGGCCTCGGCCGTCCTCTGACCAGCGATCACCCGTCCGGCGGC
>JBDSAJ010000281.1:0-3639 GCA_039922235.1 Umezawaea sp. | reverse complement strand
TCAAGGAGTGCTTCGAGGCGGTCGGCATGCGCACGACCTGCGGCGCTCCCGTGTTCGCCGACAACGTGTCGAGTCACGATGCTGAGGCGGTCGCACGGCTGCGCGCGGCGGGCGCCGTCGTGTTCGGCAAGACGAACCTGCCGATCTGGTGCCGTGAGGGTCAAGCGTTCAACGAGGTCTACGGCACGACGAACAACCCCTGGGACCTGTCGCGCGGGCCAGGCGGCTCGTCTGGCGGTTCGGCCGCCGCGGTGGCGGCGGGCCTGACCGGGCTCGAGGTCGGCAGCGACATCGCAGGCTCGATCCGCAATCCCGCCCACACGTGCGGCGTCTACGGTCTCAAGCCGTCCGGGGGCGTCGTCTCGCAGCGCGGCCACCTGAAGACACAGCCGGGGGCGCTCGCGCCGAGGGACCTGGTGGCCGTCGGCCCGCTCGCGCGCAGCGTCGACGACCTCGAACTGGCGCTCGACGTGCTCGCCGGACCGATCGCCGAGGACCGCACGGCCTGGCGGCTCGAACTGCCGCCTCCACGCAGCCGGGAGCTCGCGGGTTTCCGGGTCGCCGTGTGGCTGGACGACCCGTGGGCTCCGGTCGACGCCACGGTGCTGGAGCTGCTCCAGGACGCGGTCGGCGCGCTCGAGCGCGCGGGCGCTCGCGTGGAACGGCGGCCCGGCCCGGTCCCGCTGGAGGCATCGGACCGCGTCTACCGGCGGCTGCTGATGGGGGCCCTCTCGAGTGGACTGGCCGACGAGGGCGTGGCAGGGATCGACGCAGGGCTGGCGCAGCTTCCACCTGCTGCCGACGACTTCGGCACACGCCACATGCGTGGCCTCGTCCAGCGTCATCGCGACTGGCTGCGCACGGACGAGGAACGCTGGCAGATGCGCCGCCAATGGGCCGGCTTCTTCCGCGACTACGACGTGCTCGTGTGCCCGGTGCTGTCACTGCCGGCGATCCCGCACGACCAGTCGCTGGACTTGGAGGCGCGCGTGATCGAGGTCAATGGCGTGACGCGACCGTACTGGGACTTCGTGACGTGGGTCGGCATCGCCAATCTGCTCGGCCTGCCCGCCGCGTCAGTGCCGATCGGCCGCACGCGCGGCAACGGGCTGCCCGTCGGCCTGCAGATCATCGGTCCGTACCTCGAGGACCGAACCGTGATCGAGTTCGCGCGCCACGTCGCCCAGCACGTGCCCGGCTTCGAGCCACCGCCCAGCTTCCGCGCCTGACCACCCGCACATCACCAGGAGACGAAGGAACCATGTCCGCTCCGAGTTGGCGCGACCGGCCACGGGAAGACCGCGGTTCGTCCTGACGACGCTCGACAAGATGCCGAGCGAAGGGTTACTCGCGACCACTTTATTACCCACTTGTGTATTTATACTCAGATGAGTAATATTTCCGCATGGAGACACCCCATCCCGTGCGGGACCGCCGGGTCCAGCGTTCGCGTTCGGCCCTGCTGACAGCGGCCGTGCGCCTGGTGGTGGAACGCGAGACCACGGACATCGCGGTCACGGACATCACCGACGCGGCGGACGTCAGCCGCAAGCTCCTCTACCTGCACTTCGCGGACCGGGACGGGCTGCTCGTGGCGGCCGCTGCCGACCTGGTGGAGCAGGACCTCCTGCCGCGGCTCGACGAGTCGCCCGACGACCTGCGTGCGCAGGTGCTGGTGCTGGCTCGCCACTTCGCCGAGCACCGGGCGTTCTACCGCGCCATGTTCACCGGCTCGTGCGCCTTCGCGATGACCAGGACGCTCAACGACCTGTTCGGCTCCCTCAACCGGACCTTCGTGCGGGAGCAATACGCGGACCTGGGCGAGCGGACGGTGGACGACCTCGCCGCCTTCTTCATCGGAGGGGCGAGCCTGCTGCTCAACGACTGGCTCGTCGACGGCGCGGACCCACTCCGGCCGGAAGACCTGGCGGACCGGCTCCTGCGCGTCGCCTCGGTCCTCGGTCCCACCGCTCCCCCCGAACCACGAGGAGATCACCTCTCATGAACCTCGCCAGTCGGCTCACCCAGCGCCTCCAACACCTTCCCGCGCCGACGACCCGTGATCTGGTCGTCGAGCACGACCTGCCGGTGCCCGTTCGCGATGGCGCCACCCTGCTCGCCGATCGCTGGTCCCCGAAATCGGGCGGCGACGGGCTGCCGACGGCCTTGGTGCGCAGCGCTTACGGCCGGGGCGGCGCCAACGCGGGCCAGCTGGCCAGGCCGCTGGCGGAGCGGGGCTTCCAGGTGGTGATCGTCAGCTCTCGCGGGACCTTCGGCGCGGGCGGGTCCTTCGACCCGTTCCGCTGCGAGCGCGAGGACGGGCTGGACACCCTCGACTGGCTGGTGAAGCAGGACTGGTGCGGCGGATCCGTGATCCTGGTCGGCGGCAGCTACCTCGGCTACACCGTCCTGGCGGTCGCCGATCAGCTGCCGCCCCAGGTCAAGGCCATCGTCCCGGCGGTGGCCGAATCGGGGCTCACGCTGGACTGGCTGCCGCCGTCCGGCTTCAACCTGGAGATCCCGTTCCTCTGGAGCGCCCAGGTCGCCGACCAGGAACACCCGCACGCGGCGCTGCGCAACCTGCTGGGCGAGCGGAAGAAGCTCCAGGCGATGCGCACGCTGCCGCTGAGCGAAGCCGACACGGCTGTGCGGGGGGAACACGTCGACTACTTCCAGAACGTCCTCACCCACGACGCCGGCGATCCGTTCTGGGCGCCCCTCGACCACCGCGAGCGGGTCACCGACATCACCGTGCCCACCAGCCTGATCGGCGGCTGGTACGACTTCTTCCTCCCCAGCCAGCTCCGCGACTTCCAGGTCCTGCAGGCAGCCGGACGTCCTGCGCGGCTCACGATCGGACCATGGCCGCACTTCTCCCTCGCGCTGGGAGGGCTGATGGTGCGCGAAGCCCTGGAGTTCGGGCTCGCGCACGCGCGGGACGAGCACCCGCCCGAGCGTGCGGCGGTGCGGCTGTACGTCATGGGCGAGAACACCTGGCGCGACTTCGACTCCTGGCCGCCTGAAGGCTATGCCCCGCAGCGGTTCCACCTCCACGCAGACGGCCTGCTCTCGATCGAGCCGTCCGACGAGTCCACTCCCGACAGCTACCGGTACGACCCGTCCGACCCCACCCCCGCGGTGGGTGGCGCGCGGATCACGGTGACGCAGCGAGCAGGCCGCGTCGACAACAAGGCGTTGGAAGCGCGACCGGACGTGCTGACCTACACGACGCCCGTCCTCGACCAGGACGTCGAGGTCATCGGCGAGGTCGCCGCCGAGATCTGGTTCCGGTCCAGCCTGCCGTCGGCGGACGTGTTCGTCCGGTTGTGCGATGTGGACGAGCGTGGACGGTCCTTCAACGTCTGCGACGGCCTCACGACGCTCGTCGACGCCGATCGGACCCACCGCGCCACCGTCGGGCTGTGGCCCACCGCGCACCGGTTCGAGCGCGGTCACCGGATCCGGGTCCAGGTCTCCAGCGGCGCTTTCCCCCGGTACAACCGCAACCTCGGGACGGGCGAACCACGCGCCACCGCGCGCATCCTCCGCGCAGCGGACCAGCAGGTGTTCCACGACCCACAGCACCCGTCCGCGATCCTCCTGCCCGTCCGACAGGTCAGGTGAGGTGGTGCGTTTCGC
>JBDSAJ010000280.1:0-8843 GCA_039922235.1 Umezawaea sp. | reverse complement strand
GCGACGGTGTCCGTCGGCGGCTCCGTGGTGGGCGGCATCGGCAAGGCCGACGGCCCGCCGCACTGGAAGACGTACTTCGCCGTGGAGAACACGGACGCGACCGTCGCCAAGGTCCAGGAACTCGGCGGCACGGTCGTCACACCGGCCGCGGACACCCCGTACGGCCGCCTGGCCACAGTGGCCGACGACCAGGGCACCACGTTCGCGGTCATGGACCAGTCCAGGTCCTGATCCCCCGTCGGTGTTGGTCGACGCGCACTCGACCACCACCTCGGTCACCGACTCGCAGGGCCGGATGACCACGTCAGCCGGTCGTGGAGACCTGGTAGTGGCTGATCCGCCAGCCGTCCGCCGCGTTCGCGACCAGCACGCCCAGGCGCACCGACAGCGTCGGCCGGTCGACGAACGAGAAGTCGACGCCCAGGTACCCCAGCACGAGGTCCTCGGTGAGGCGCCTGGTCTCCAGCACCTCGTACTCGGCGGTCAGCCCGAGCGGCTGGGAGCCGTAGTACTCGGCGACGCCCTCGCGTCCGACGCTGTACGGGTGCAGGCCCTGGAAGATCGCGTCCTCGGTGAAGGCGGCGGCCACCTGTTCGGGCTCGTGCGCGTCCACCCCCGCCTTCCACCGGTCGAGGACGCCGCGGAGGACCTCCTCGTCAGCTCTCGCGGTCCTCATCAGTGCCCCGCGCTCTGGCCGCCGTCGACGTGCAGGATCTCGCCGGTGACGAACGCGGCGTTCTCCAGGTACACGATCGCGTCGGTGACGTCGTCGACCTCCCCCAGCCTGCCGACGGGCTGCAGGCCCGCGAGGAACTCGTGCGCCTCGACCGCGTGCATCGGGGTGCGGATGATGCCGAGCGCCACGGTGTTGACCCGGATGCCGCTGGTGGCGTACTCGACGGCGAGCGCCTTGGTGGCGGCGTTGATCCCGCCCTTGGTCAGCGACGCGAGCGCCGAGGGCACGGTCGAGTTGGCGTGGTCGACCAGGCTCGTGGACACGTTCACGACGTGGCCGCCGCCCTGGGGCACCATCGCGGCGATCGCGGCGCGGGTGAAGTCGAAGAAGCCGCGCAGGTTCACCCCGGTCACGAACTCGAAGTCCTCGTCGGCGTACTCGGTGAACGGCTTCGCGACGAAGACGCCCGCGTTGTTGACCAGCGTGTCGACCCGGCCGAACCGCTCCAGTGCCGCGGCGACGACACGGGCTCCGACGCCGGGCTCGGCCGCGTCACCCCGCACGACCAGCACCTCGGGGTCGTCCGATTCGGTGATGGTGCGGGAGGTGGCGACGACCGCGTAGCCGAGCTTGCGGTAGGCGGTGACGGCGGCGGCGCCGATGCCCTGGGAGGCACCGGTGACGATGACGACTTTCTGCACTGCGTTCATGGTGCCGATCGCTTTCTGGGACTCGGGTGGGGCGGGGTTTCCGCCCACGGACCGATCGTGTGCCCGGCGTCCGCGTGCCGCCACGACCGGCTCCCTCCCTCCTGGTAGGCGCAGGCTCCTACCGCACTACGCTGCGCCCGTGGAGCTCCGCCAGTTGCGCTACTTCGTCGCCGTCGCCGAGGAGCTGAACTTCGGTCGCGCCGCGACCCGGCTGCGCATCGCCGGTCCGTCGCTCTCGCAGCAGATCAAGTCGCTGGAACGCGACCTCGGGGTGCGGCTGTTCGACCGCGACCGCCGCTCGGTGGCGCTGACCGCGTGCGGCGAGGCGCTGCTGCCGGGTGCTCGGACGCTGCTCGACCAGGCCGACCGGTTGCGCAGGCAGGCCGCGGGGTTCTCCGGGTCGGGGCCGGTCCGGCTCGGCTACGTCAACTGGCGGCCCGCCGACCTCGCCGAGCGGACGGCCGGGGTCGCGCAGCTGCACGTGGACGCGTGGGTGCTGCCGTCGCACGCGCAGGCCACCCGCGTCGCGGACGGCAGCATCGACCTGGCGATCTGCTGGGTGCGCCTGCCCGACCTGGCCGAGCAGGGCCTGGACGCCCGGCTGATCGGCGCGGACCGGTTGTACGCGGTCTCCACCGGCGCCGACACCTCCGCAGTGGACGCCACGGACACCGTGGTCCTGGTGGACGCGGACACGGCCAGTTGGGCTTCGTGGAACATCTACGCGGGCCAGTTCGCCAAGGCCACGGGCGCCGACGTGCTGCACCTGGAGGACGGCGGCGTCACCGGTCCCGCCTTCTTCGACCACGTGCGCCGCCTGCGCCGCCCGGTGGTCAACAACCCCAAGAGCCAGACCACTCCCCTGCCCCCGGACCTGGTGCGGCGGGAAGTGGTCCACCCCGCGCCGTACTGGACGTGGTCGCTGGTCACCCGCCACAACGACACCAGGGCGTCGGTCCGCGCCGTGGTCGAGGCGCTCACCCACGACGTCGGCCCGCTCGGCCTGGACGGCGACGACGTCTGGCTCCCCGCCACCGACCCGTACTCCGCGCGCTTCGCGCGGTGAACCACCGGCTAGCGGTCCTGCTCCGGTTCACGTCGGGTGAGCACCAGCGGGGCGTCCTCGGTGATGGCGATCGTGTGCTCGGAGTGGGCTGTGCGGGAGCCGTCCGCCGAGCGGATGGTCCAGCCGTCGGGGTCGTGGACGATGCGGTCGGTCGTGCGGGCGAGCCACGGTTCCAGCGCGAGGGTCAAGCCGGGGCGGAGGGTGAGGCCCCGGCCCGCGCGGCCCTTGTTCGGGACGTGGGGGTCCTCGTGCATGGTGCGGCCCAGGCCGTGGCCGCCGAACTCGGTGTTGACCTGGTAGCCGAAGTCGTGGACCACCGCTCCGATCGCCGCCGAGATGTCACCGAGGCGGTTGCCCGGTCGGGCCGCCGCGATCCCCGCTTCCAGCGCTTCCTCGGTGGCGCGGATGAGCCTCAGGTCCTCCTCGGCCGGGGTGCCGACGATGACCGTGCGCGCCGAGTCCGCCACCCAGCCGTCGATGCCGACGGCGAGGTCCGCGCTGAGCACGTCCCCGTCGCGCAGCACGTAGTCGTGCGGCAGGCCGTGCAGGACGGCGTCGTTGACCGACAGGCAGATGACGTTGCGGAACGGCCCGTTGCCGAAGGACGGCGCGTAGTCCCAGTAGCACGACTCCGCGCCGCGCCGCTTGATCATGCCGCGCACGTGCTCCTCCAGGTCCAGGAGGTTGACGCCCACGTCGGCGAGCCTGCCGACCTCGGAGAGCACCTCGGCGATGAACCGCCCGGCCACGTGCATCTGCTGGATCTCCGCAGGGGACTTCAACTCGATCACGAAACGCCTCACGTCAGGTGTTGGTATTTGTATACCGGCAAACTAGCACTTGCCGGTATACAAATACCAGCCGTACTGTGGGCACATGGTCCGACAGCCGCTCACCCCCGAACAGGTCGCGGCGGGCAGGCGCCTCGGCGCCCTGCTGCGCCTCGCGCGGGCGGGACGCGACCTCGCGGAAGTCGCGCACGCCGCGGGCATCTCGCCGGAAACCCTGCGCAAGATCGAGACCGGTCGCCTGCCCTCCCCCGGATTCGGCACGATCGTCTGCCTCGGCGAGGCGCTCGACGTGCCGCTCCAGGAACTGGCCGCCGTCTGGCGCCACGGCGACCTGCCGCTGGAAGCCGTTTCCTAGCAGCACCACACGGGCAGGCTTCACCCAGTCCGTCCACACTGGACTGGTGGACGTGCTGTCGCCGGGTGCGCTAGACCTGTTTGCAGTCTCCCGAACCGCCACCGGACCGGGGAAACTGCTCTCGTGACCTACGACGAACTGCTGGACGCCGTCCGCGGCAGGGTCGGGCGCTACGCCGCGTCCTCGGACGCCGAGGACGTGCTGGACCCGGCCGGTTCGCGCGATGTCGAGGCGCTGCTGGCGGTGGCACCGCACGGCGGGACCGACGACGCGTGGCACGCGGCCGGGCTGCTGCACTACGCCCGGCACCTGGCCCTGCCCACCGGGGAACGCGCGGCCGACCTGGCCGCGGCCGAACCGCTGCTGGACCGGGTCCGCGCCACGGTCGCGGAACTGCCCGAGCAACTGCGCAAGCTCGACGCGGCGGCGACGCGGCCGGTCCGGCTGACCCCTGGACGCGTGTCGGTCTTCGCCTACTCCGGGTCGTCGCTGAAGGAGGTCGACGAGGTCATCGTGATGATCCGCCACCGCCTGCGGTCACTGCCCGCCGACGATCCGGACGTCCTGCAGACCAGGGCGAGCCTGACCGAAGCGCAGGAGTTGCGGTTCGGCCGCACCGGGGACGGGGCGGATCTCGACGCCGCCATCGCCACCGCGCAGGGCGTCCTGCCGGACACCCCCGCCGACGACCCCCGCTACCCGCACCGGATCAACACGCTGGCCCAGCTGTTCCAGATGCGGTTCGTCGCGGGCGCGGATCCGGCCGACCTCGACACGTCCATCCGGATGTTCCGGGACGCGTTGGCGGCAGCCCCGGACGACGACGAGGACCACCCGATGCACCAGTCGAACCTCGGCCGCGCGCTGCTCACCCGGTACACCTACGCCTCGCCGGACCCCGGCGACCTCGACGAGGCGCTGGAGGTGATGACCGCGGCGGTGTCCACGACCCCCGTCGGCGACCTCGGCAGGGGAACCCGGCTCACCAGCCTGCACCAAGCCCACCAGGCCCGGTTCCGCCGCGACCACGACCTCGCCGACCTCACGACCGCGGTGGCGCTCGCCGAGGAGGCGCTCACCGCCACCCCGCCCGAGCACCCGGACCACCTGGAGCGCGTCCTCCACATCGCCGACATCCTCCTGACCCGCTACCGGGTGACCGGTGCCAGGCAGGACGTCAAGCTGGCGATCACCCTCGCCAAGCGGGTCATGCGGGTCACCCCGGCCGACCACCCGATCCACCAGGTGGCCCGGAGCCTGCGCGACGCGGCCCGCTCCGCACGCCGCGGCTGACCGGTCAGCCGCCCATCGCCTCGCTGGTGATCCGCTCGAACTGCGCGCCCATGGCCTCGGACAGGGCCTTGGCGGCGGACAGCGGGCGGACCATGACCGTGAGGTCGTCGATCAGCCCGTCCTCGTCCAGGTGCAGGAAGTCGCAGCCGTGGATCTCCCGCTCGCCGACGCGGGCGGTGAAGACCAGCGCGTGGTCCCGGCCGTCCGCACCGCTGATCTCCCGCACGTAGCGGAAGTCCTCGAAGACGCGGGTCACCCCGCGCAGGATCGCGGCGGTAATCGGCTTGCCGGAGTACGGCGTGAACGCCACCGGGCTGGTGAACACGACGTCGTCGGCCAGCAGCGCCTCGATGGCGACGTGGTCGCCCGCCTCCACGGCCTCGCGGAACGGATGCATCGGTCCTCCCAGGACGGTTCGGGCTCGGTTCGGGCGAAAACTACGGGCCGGTCAGCGGAGGAGCAGGCGCAGGACGCCTTCGGCCTTCTCGATGTTCGGCTCCTGGCCGGTGATGATGTTCAGGTACGTGTAGGACTCGATGATCCGCACGATGACGTAGGCGACCTCGTCCAGGTCCGCGGGCAGGGACATCCGGCCCGCGTCGGCCTCCTCCTGGAGGATCTGCCGGAACGCCTCGATCACGCGGGGCTGGAACCCGGTGTCGTGCCTGGTCATCAGGCGCATCGCGAGTTCGCCCTCGGTGGCGATCCAGTGCTTCATGCCGGGGTTCTCGATCACCCGTCCCAGGAACCCCGCGGCGATCCGGACCACCCGCTCCGAGCCCGTCGCCCGGACCTCACGGCCCAGCTCGCCGATGGTGAACTCGGTCAGCGACCACGTCACCTCGACCAGCAGCTGCTCGCGCGAGCCGACCCACCGGTAGAGGGTGACGCGGCTGATCTCCAGCTGTTCCGCCAGCACGCTCATGTCGATGCGCTGCTGCCGCAGGAAGTTGCGCTTGGCCTGGCGGAGGGCGTCCACCGGCGTGGGCCGCGTGCGCTTCTTCCGCGCGGCGAGGTCCTGCTGCAGTTTCGTCGGACCACGGGTGCCCGACCCGCCGGCTGGAGGCATGAACGTCATGGTCGCACAGGCAGGCGGGCTCGCGGGTGATCTTGCCCGACCTCGCGACGCTCATCCGAACCCCTCGATGAGGACGGAACACCACATCGATGTGTAACAAAGCCACGATGTTGCTCTAAGAGTGTCAACGAACGCACAAAATGACCGATACAGAGCCGAAGGGCACTCGAACGGCCTATTGCCGGCGCGTGGAAATCGCCGCAATCATCGGCTTCCTGCCAGTTACACGACAGACCAGTTGTTACATTCGAAGTTCCGCGAACCACGAGTTCCCGGAGCACCGCACACATCTCGCCGGGCCGTGTTCGCCGCACGTGGAAGTGCCTGCCGCGCACCTCGCCGCCACCCCGACGTGATCACGGGTCACCCCAACCCACCGGAGGTCGTTCACCAGATCCCCCGCTCCCCGAACCGCGGAGTCACCTTTCAACGACGAAGGAGTCCGATTCCCGTGCGCATCCCGAAATTCCTCCGGCCGCTCGGCATGGCCGCCGCGGTCGTGACCGCGACCGCTTTGCTGGTCCCACCCCCGACGACCGCCCAACCGACCGCACTCGCCCAACACGGGCCGAACCCCACCGCGCAGTCCGTGCAGGCCCAGCGCGGCACCTACGCCATCTCCCAGACGTCCGCCTCGGGCGGCCTGCTCGGCGGGTTCAACCGGGGCACCATCTACTACCCCACCACCACCAGCGAGGGCACGTTCAGCGCCGTCGCGATCATCCCCGGCTTCATCGAGGGTGAGTCCAGCATGTCCTGGTACGGCACCACGTTGGCCTCGCACGGCTTCGTGGTGTTCACCCTGGAGGCCAAGGCCGGGACGGACCTGCCGGACGCCCGCGGCGACCAGCTCCTCGCGGCGCTGGACTACCTCGTCAACTCCTCGACGGTGCGCAACCGGGTCGACCGCGACCGGCTCGGCGTGATGGGCCACTCGATGGGCGGTGGCGGCACGCTGGAGGCGGCCAACGACCGGGCGTCGCTCAAGGCGGCGATCCCGCTGGC
The DNA here is from genome assembly GCA_039922235.1 of Umezawaea sp. Taxonomy (GTDB): domain Bacteria; phylum Actinomycetota; class Actinomycetes; order Mycobacteriales; family Pseudonocardiaceae; genus Umezawaea. Next base: position 1,869 of record JBDSAJ010000280.1, on the reverse strand, counting down.
GCCGTGGGACAACACCAAGAACTTCCCGCAGGTGCGGGCCGCGACGCTCATCATCGGCGCCCAGGGCGACGTCGTCGCCTCGCCCGGCAGCCACGCGGAGCCGTTCTACCAGGGCCTGCGCTCGTCCGAGAAGGCGTACCTGGAACTGCGCGGCGGCGACCACTTCACCACCAACTCCTACACGGCGACCGTCACGAAGTTCACGGTGTCGTGGCTGAAGCGGTTCCTGGACGACGACACCCGCTACAGCCAGTTCCTCTGCCCGCCCCCGCCGCCGGACCTGAACATCAACGAGTACCGCGACACCTGTCCAGTCTGATCGAACCGACCGGTCCGTTCACGCGTGGGACCGGGGCAGTCCTCTCCCCCGGTCCCACGCGGGCTTCGGAAACCCCGTGAGAGAAGGCAGACTAATGAACGAGCTGTTCCGACGATCCGTCGCGGTCGCGGCGGTGGCGGTGGCCGCCCTCGCGGTCCCCGTGCCCGCGGCCTCCGCCGCCGCCGTCCCGACGCCGCAGGTTCAGGAGATCCCGTCGACCGCGGGCCGGGGCTTCGCGGCCAGCGGCTCCCGCGGCGTGATCGACCTGGCCTCGCGCGGCTACGTCGAACGCGAGTACCTGTTGTCCGGCACCACGAACACCTACCGGCAGGAAGGGTCCTGGACCGAGAACGGCAGGTGGCGCGCCGTCGTCGACCAGACCGGGGTCGGCTACACCACGAGGATGATCGTGGCCAGGCCGAGCAATCCCGCCAACTTCACCGGCACCGTCGTGGTCGAGTGGCTGAACGTGAGCTTCGGCGTCGACATCCCGGTGGACTTCTCCCAGTCCTACGACTACTTCCTCCGGCAGGGCATCGCCTACGTCGGCTTGACCACCCAGCGGGTCGGCGCGCAGAAGCTGGCCGAGATCGACCGCGCCCGCTACCCGGCGATGTCCATCCCGGACGACGCGGCGTCCTACGACATCCTGTCCCAGGCGGCACAGGCGGTCCGGAGCACACCGGCCGTCCTCGGCGGCGCCACGCCGCGCACGGTGCTCGCCACCGGGCACTCCCAGTCGGCCATGCGGCTGGTCACCTACGCCAACGCCATCCAGCCGCTGCACGGCGTCTACGACGGGATCATGGTGCACGGCAGGCCGGGCGGCGGCGCGCCGATCAACGGCAACACCTCCGGCGCCTCCACCGCCCGCATCCGCGACGACCTGGCGGTCCCGGTCTTCGTGCTCCAGTCGGAGACCGACATCATCAGCTCGTCCGGCGTGCGCCAGGACAGCGCTCGCGTGCGCACCTGGGAGGTCGCGGGCACCGCCCACGCGGACAAGTACGGCGTCGACCAGTACAACGTGGCCAACGCCCGTGACCGGGCCATCAACAACGGCGCGCCCACCACGTGCGACAAGCCGCTCAACTCGATGACCTTCCGGTACGCCGAGAACGCCGCGTTCGACCACCTGGTCCGGTGGGCGCGCGGCGGCGCGGCTCCTCCCACCGCCCAGCCGATCCGCACCCTGCTCGGCGTCATCGTGGTGCGCGACCAGGACGGCAACGCGCTCGGCGGCGTGCGGCTGCCGGACCTCGACGTGCCGGTGGCGGCCTACGGGCCGAACAACAGCGGTGGCAACGTCACCTTCGCGTGCCTCCTGCTGGGGACTACCACCCCGTTGAGCCAGTCCCGCATCACCGCGCTGTACCCCGACCACACCACCTACGTCGCCCGCTTCACGGCGGCGGCGGACCAGGCCGTGCGGGCAGGCGTCCTGCTCAGGTCCGACCGCGACGAGGCCATGGCCCGCACCTCCGCGGCTCCCGTCCCGCGAGGTCTCTGAGGCAGGGGCAGGGCTGGTCGATCGGGCTGGAGGCCCGATC
>JBDSAJ010000279.1:0-14225 GCA_039922235.1 Umezawaea sp. | reverse complement strand
AACCACCCGCTGGTCGGCGAACTGTGCCTGGACTGGGACGCCTACCCGCTGCCGGGCGCCCCCGGCCCGGTGCTCTTCGTCTACACCGCCGAGCCCGGCGGCCCGGACGACGACCGGCTCCAGTTGCTGGCAGGCCTGCTGGACGGCCCCACCCGGTCACGGCCCGCGTGACCCCACCGCCGCCTGTGTCCACTGCGGACTACACCGGAAACGCCTTGTGCCCGCCCTCGACGTAGTCGCAGGCGGGCACAAAGTTGACGTGTCGCTCTAGTCGGCTTGCCAGCCCTGGGAGCCGCCCAGGCCGTACAGCAGCCGTTCCATGACCTGCGGGTCGACCTCGGTGGCCTCCGGCGGCAGGCCCTCGGCCGCGGGGGAGCGGCGGGGTTCGCGGCGGGGCAGGGGTACGGCTGACGCGGTCATGCCGGTGGGCAGCGGCAGCTCGCACCAGAGGAGGGTGCAGCCGTCGTCCAGTCGCAGGATGCCCGCGTGCCTGCCCTTGAGGGCGTTCGTCGGTCCGGGGTCGGGGGCGTACGGGTCGATCTCGACCTCGAGGATGAGCATGTTGCCGGACAGGCGGAGGCGCAGGGTGATGAAGCGGGGGACCCGGTGGTTGGCGGTGTCCACTACGGACGCGACCAGGTTGCCGAGCACGTGCGCGGCCTCTTCCTGCATGGGGCGCAACGACCATTCGGCCAGTGAGAAGCGCGCGAAGAGTTCAGCGCAGTTCACCGCGCTGGGGAGCGCGACGAGCTGCAGGTCGTCGACCTGCTCGGTACGGGCGTTCACCTGGCTCCTTCCGTCATGCGCTGCCGGCGCGAGTGGTGGCCGGAATCGTGCCACAACCGGGTGAAGAAGTGGAACGCCGGTGTCGTGGAGAGATACGCAGGGTGAGACCGGTTCGTTCGCACCAGTTTTTTTCGCCGCCGCGCTGACCTCGGTCGGAGCAGTGGCTACGTTTCCTTTTACCACCTGTGACCGTCGCTGACCAGGTGCTATCGACCGCACAAGGTCAACCGACGGGATTCCGGGACCGTGACCCCGCCGTGACCTGGGCATTGGCGTCCGGACCGGCGGAAGCCATCCGAAATCCGTCCGGTCGCCCTGCCTGCCCGCCCACCCCCGTCAGAGGGCCGCGGCGGTCGCGTTCCGTCAGGGATCGGTCACGTGATTCGTCACGGTGAGCACGGACCGGCCGAGTGTCTCGAACCGGACAACGCCGCGTTCGACGCGGACCACCTCGGGTGCTCTCGGCGGCACTACTGTCGACCGGTGTGGTCATGACACCGGCAGCCCAACAGGTCCTGGTCTTCTCGAAGACCGCCGGATTCCGGCACGACTCCATCCCGGCGGGCATCCAGGCGATCCGGGACCTGGGCTCCGCCAACGGTTTCACCGTCACCGCGACGGAGGACGCGACAGCGTTCACCCCGGCCGGACTGGCGGAGTACGCCGCCGTGGTTTTCCTCAGCACCAGCGGTGACGTGCTCGACAGCACCCAGCGGTCGGCCTTCGAGTCCTACGTCGACGCGGGCGGCGGTTTCGTCGGCGTCCACGCCGCAGCCGACACCGAGTACGACTGGCCGTACTACGGGCGGTTGGTGGGGGCGTACTTCGCCGACCACCCCCACATCCAGCAGGTGGAGGTCAAGGTCGAAGACCGGGCACACCCCGCGACCGCCCACCTCGACGCGGTGTGGACCCGCACCGACGAGCCGTACAACTACCGGTCCAACCCCCGGTCGGACGCGCACGTGCTGGCGACGCTGGACGAGTCCAGCTACACCGGCGGCACGATGGGCGCGGACCACCCCATCTCCTGGTGCCGCACCCTGTCCGCGGGCCGCTCGTTCTACACCGGCCTTGGCCACACCACCGAGTCCTACACCGATCCGGTCTTCCGCACCCACCTGCTCGGCGGCATCAGCTACGCCGCCGGGCGGTGATAGCGCCTCACCGGCACTCTGGTTGTCCACCAGGTCGAGCAGAGGTGCGATCGAGGTCCGGTGTGGCGGCGTGGCCCCGCTTCCACACCGGACCACGGGATCAGCAGCAGCCCACGTAGGTCCGGTCGGCGTACCGCAGGTACGAGACCTGGCTAGGTGTAGGACGACACCCCCTGCGTCCCGCACCCGGTGGTCCGCGGGTTGCCGCCGTTGGCCGGGAAGGTCGGGTCCGTGCTGAGCAGCACCGCTAGTGCCGCCAGCACGAGCGCCACCAAGTGGCGTCGGATGAGCTTGCAGGTCTTCTTCGACATGTCGTCCTCCCTGTGGTCGCCACCAAGGCCGTCCGGTGCCGTCGTGACCGGATCGGGGCGATGACCAACAAGTAGCGATGTGCTGACCTGCATCGAGTCGGCGACGGTCAATTCGCCGAAGGCGACGGACTACCGAGCGCGACCCGCGTCGGCAGCTGCAGAAAGGCGGACAGGTCGGAAGGGGGCCACATCAACCCGTCGGGGTCGGGCACAGCGGCAACCCGAGCCCACCGCGGAACGAGGGCTGGATGTACGACTCCGCGATCAGACCGGAGCGGCCGTCCGGCAGTTCGACCCGGTACCACAGGTCGGACTTGGCCCGGTCGGGATTGCTCGCCGCTTCAGGGGAATCGAGGTTGTAGTTGTGGATTGGCTCGCCGTGGAGTTGGCAGAGCGCCTTGAGCACGGCCCCGCTCCACATCTCGGTGTCGTCGATCTTGCAGCCCCGCTTGCCACAACTGGGCACCGCCTGGGTGGACAGGTACACCGGAGTCGAGTCCTCCACGAGACCGGAGCCGCCGAGCGCGACCATGTTCTGCACCACGACCACGACCGGAGTTCCGGTCCCGCTGGGAGAGGCGCTCGTCGAGACCGCGGGGTTCGCACCCGGTGCCGTGGCCATGGACAACGCGATCACGGAAGCGATCACGACCGTCGTCACGACCACCGCCGCCGCCACCACGACCGTGTTCGGCCGCAGCCGGGTCACCTCGCCAGGTGTCGCCTCGTCCGCTGCCGCAGTCGGGGACTGCCGCGTCTCCTTCTCAGCGGGCGGATGCTCTCCCTTGAGGGCCTGGAGGCGGTCACGCGCCTCTTCCCACGGTCTTCGCCAGTCGTCCGGACGTGCGCCGCACACCGCGACGAAGGCGGCCACCGTGTCCCACGTGGGCAGGTGATCACCCCCGGTGGCCTCCGACATCGCGGTGCGCGACTTGCCCGCCTTGCGCGCCATCGCGAGGAACTTCGGATCGCCCGCTTCCGCGCGCAGCGCCCGCAGCCGGTGGGCGAACTGCTGTGCAGGCCCGTCATCGGGATCGAGCGATCGTTGAGGACGAGCCATGCGCACTCCCGGTTCGCGTCTGCACGTCGATTCCGCCTCGGCGGGACCGGGTGCCTGGTGGGTCGCCCACGGTAAGCACGCTGTTACGAAAACGGACGAGGTGTCGATCGAATGGAGCACGAGGGCGGTCGTCGAACGGGTCGTCGTGGGTAAGGTCCGCGAGATGCGCGACGACTACCGGTACTGGCAGACGATTCCGACGCGGTGGAACGACAACGACGTGTACGGGCACGTCAACAACGTCGTGCACTACGCGTTCATGGACACCCTGATCAACACCTGGCTGATCCAGGCGGGTCTGGACATCCACGACGGCACGACCATCGGGTTGTGCGTGGAGTCGCACTGCAACTACCGCTCGTCCGTCTCGTTCCCCGACGTGATGGAGGCGGGGCTGCGGATCGGGCACCTCGGGCGGTCCAGCGTGCGGTACGAGGTCGGGTTCCACGCCGTGGACGGCACGGTGATCGCGGAGGGGCACTTCGTGCACGTGTTCGTTGACCGGACGACCCGCAAACCGGTGGAAGTACCTACTGGACTGCGGGACGCGATGGCGGGTTTGGTGTTCGTATGACCGTGCGCGCCGCAGTGCTGCTCGAAACCGGCCGTCCGAGCCCTTACGCCGAGTCCCGGCCGATCGAGGTCCAGGACCTGGTGCTGGACCCGCCGGGGCCGGGCGAGGTGCTGGTCCGGATCGGTGCGACCGGTCTGTGCCACTCCGACCTGTCGGTGGTCAACGGGTCCCGCCCGCGGCCGCTGCCGATGGTCCTCGGCCACGAGGCAGCCGGTGAGGTCGTGGAACTGGGGCAGGGTGTGGACGAGTTCGTGGTCGGTGACCACGTGGTGATGTCGTTCGTGCCCGCCTGCGGGTCGTGCCGCAAGTGCGTCGCGGGCCGACAGGCGCTGTGCGAACCGGGCGCGGCGGCCAACCGGGCGGGCACGCTGCTGACCGGCGGTCGGCGTTGGCTGGCGGCGGACGGCCGACGGCCGAACCACCACCTCGGCGTCTCCGGCTTCGCCGAGTACGCCGTCGTCTCGACGGCTTCCGCGACCCGCGTGGACGCCGACCTGCCGCACGAGATCGCCGCGCTGTTCGGCTGCGCCGTGCTCACCGGAGCCGGGGCGGCGTTCTACAGCGCCGCGGTCGTACCCGGTGACCGCGTGGCCGTGTTCGGGCTCGGCGGGGTCGGGCTGGCCGCGCTGCTCGCGGCGAAGGCCGCTGGGGCGTCGACGATCGTGGCCGTTGACGTCGTGGCGCACAAGCGCGAACTGGCTCGTCGCCTCGGCGCGACCCACGACGTGGCGGGCGGCCCGGACGCCGTGGAGGCGGTGCGCGACCTGACCGGCGGAGGGGCCGACAAGGTCATCGACACGACCGGCAGCGAGCTCGTCCTGGCGCAGGCCTACGCGGCCACGGGCACGGGCGGCACCACGGTCACCGTCGGCCTGCCGCACCCCGACCGGCAACTCGTGCTGCCCGCGCTGAGCCTGGTCGCCGAGGAACGCACCCTGAAGGGCAGCTACCTCGGCTCGTGCGTGCCCCGCCGGGACATCCCGCGCTTCATCTCCCTGTACCGGTCGGGCCAGCTGCCGGTGCAGGAACTCCTGTCCGGCACGCTGACCCTGGACGAGCTGAACACCGGCTTCGACCGGCTGGCCAGTGGGGACGCGATCCGGCAGGTGGTGAAGTTCTGACTACCACCGGCCGCGGTGCACGACGTCGTCCAGCGACCGCCGACGACGGGTGATCGCCGAGACGTTGGTCGGCCCGGCCTCCGCCGAGTGCCCGATGGCTATCGCGCCGATCGGCTCGTGGTCCTCCGGCACGCCGAACAGCTCCCGGAACTCGGTGACGCGCTCCGGGTCGAAGCCGAAGTACACCGCCCCGAGCCCCTCGTCCACCACGGTCTGGAGGATCAGCAGCGCCGCCATGCCGGTGTCGATGTGCCAGAACGGCACGGGCCAGCGCTTCTCGTCGCGATCGAACCACCCCTTGTCGTCCTCGGCGTACCGGTCGAGGTAGACCCGCTTCGAGGACAGCGGAACGATCACCACCGGGGCCGTGCGGACCGACTCGTGCACCCACTCCGCGCCCACGGTCCAGAAGGTCTCCAGCTCGGCACCCTCCAGCACCAGGAACGCCTGGCCCTGGGAGAAGCCCGCCGAAGGTCCGCGGGTGGCGTTGCGCAAGATCCGGTCGAGGCTCTCCGGGGGCACCGGGTCGGACGTGAACGACCGGACCATCCGCCTGCGGCGCACCACTTCCTGGAATTCCACGCAGCCGACGTTACCGATGATCAAACCGGACGGGTACCCCCGAGGAACCCGTCCGGCGCGGCGGCGGGGCTACTGGCCAGGTGCCTGGAACATCACGGCAGGAGCGGAGCTCGTCGGCTTCTGCTGCCGCGAAGGCGCGTCCGGCAGGCTGAACTGGAGCGTGCTCTCCATGGCCGACGGCGGCTCGACGGCGGGCTTCGCCGCGGCCTGGACGGGCTCGGGCTCGGCCACCGGTTCCGCGACAGCGGCGGCGACGGGCACGGGTGCCACGGGAGCAGGCGGCGGGGTCGACAGCTCCTGCTGCGCCTTGCTGATCCACGCGGTCCACATGGCGGCGTCCCGGCTGTCCCTGGTCTGCGCGCGCAGGATGGACAGCGTGCCGCGGACCCGGCCTGCCAGCACCGCGTTGGTGCGGACCTGCGCCCAGACCTGGGTGGTCTGCGGGCCCTGGTTGCGGACGAGGTGTCGGACGTGGTCGGCCAGTTCGCCGTCCGTGAAGGACATCCACTGGTTGACCACTTGGCGCGGGTTGGACAACAGATCCCCGTTTCGTCGTGCTTGACCTGCAACGATCGTCGCACACCCGTTCGAGCCGCCGGCGTCGGCCACCCGAATGGGTGTTGACGCGGCGTTGGCCCCGTGTGTGGCTCCTCAGTACGTGACTCACAGTATCCACTACCCGGCGGCGCTCGGGTGTGGGACGCGCGCGGGGGAATTATTCGCTTAGGCTAACCGGTGTGCTCGGCGACTACCGCGTGGTGAATTTGGCGCACGTCAACGACCCGGACCGCACCTCCCTCTACCCCGGCGACCCGGCGTTCACCGTGACAACGGTCGCCACCGTGGCCGAGGACGGCTACCACCTCCGGTTGGTCCAGCAGGGTGAACACACCGGTACGCACTGGGGTGCGCCGTCGCACTTCAACGCCGACCAGCCCGGCGCCGACGAACTGGACACCGAGGACCTGTTCCTGCCCGCCGTGAAGGTCGACGTCCGGGAGCGCGCCCAGGACCCCGACTACGCCGTCACCGTCGCCGACCTGGTCGCCTGGGAGGCCGAGCACGGGCCGATCCCGCCCGAGTGCGCCGTGGTGCTGCACACCGGCTGGGAGGACCGCTGGGGCACGCCCGCGTTCGCGAACCTCGACGCCGAGGGCCGCCCGCGCCAACCGGGGTTCTCCACGGCCGCGGTCGAGTGGCTGCTGGGGACCGGCAAGCTCGGGAGGCGCGGGGCGCTGGGCACGGACACGTTCGGCCCGGACGTCGGCCTGGACGACACCTACGCCGTGTCCAAGCTGCTCTACCGCGAGCACCGGATCAGCCTGGAGGTGCTGGCGAACCTCGCCGGGCTGCCTCCCCGCGGTGCCTGGATCCTGGTCGGCGGCACGGTCAACCGGGGCGGTTCCGGGTCCCCTGCCAGCGTGTACGCGCTCATGCCGAAGGACGGGTGACCCCGATACGCCATCCGGTGTAACGCCCGCGCGGCCGACCGCGACAATGGGGTCAGGTGCTCGTGCACCCGCGGGCTTCCCGTCCCCAGCACCCCCCGACTGCGGACGGGAAGCCCGGACACCTCCCACCGGGCCGGATATCTTCACCGCTTTTGTCGGTGCCGTGTGACAGCCTTGAGGTGTGGCTCCTCGCTCGAACGCTCCCTCCTCCCGGTCCCCGGCGTCCTCGTACGCCGACTCGCGCCGCCGGGCGTCCCATCCGCGGCTGACGGACTTCCTCTCGGTCCTCTCGTTCGACCTCGACCCGTTCCAGCGCGTCGCCTGCGAGGCGTTGGAGGAGGGGCACGGGGCGCTGGTCTGCGCGCCGACCGGTGCGGGCAAGACCGTGGTCGGCGAGTTCGCCGTGCACCTCGCGCTCGGGCAGGGCCTGAAGTGCTTCTACACGACGCCGATCAAGGCGCTGTCGAACCAGAAGTACTCCGACCTGGTCGCGCGCTACGGCGCGAAGTCCGTCGGCCTGCTGACCGGCGACACGTCGGTCAACGGCAACGCGCCCATCGTGGTCATGACGACCGAAGTGCTGCGCAACATGCTCTACGCGAACTCGCACACCCTCACCGGCCTGGCGTACGTCGTGATGGACGAGATCCACTACCTCGCGGACCGCTTCCGCGGCGCCGTCTGGGAGGAGGTGATCCTGCACCTGCCGGACGAGGTGCAGCTCATCGGCCTGTCCGCGACGGTCAGCAACGCCGAGGAGTTCGGCGAGTGGCTGGTCGAGGTGCGCGGCGACACCAAGGTGGTCGTCGACGAGCACCGCCCGGTGCCGCTGTGGCAGCACATGATGGCGGGCGGGCGGATGTTCGACCTGTTCATCGGGGAGAACACCGACGGCGAGGCGCGGATCAACCCGCAGTTGCTGCGGCACACCGAGGACCTGGCGCGCTTCCACGTGCCGTGGAGCCGGTCGCGCAACAACAAGGACAGGGGCGGGCGTGGCGCGCCGCGCGGCTCCGGGTTCAAGCCGCCGTCCCGGTTGGAGATCATCGACCGGCTCCAGGCGCAGAACCTGCTGCCCGCGATCGACTTCGTGTTCAGCCGCGCCGGTTGCGACGCGGCGGTGGCGCAGTGCGTGCGCTCGGGCCTGCGGCTCAACACGATGGAGGAAGCCGAGGTCATCCGCGGCATCATCGACGAGAAGACCAAGGACCTGCCCGAGCCGGACCTGCGCGTGCTCGGGTACTGGGAGTGGCGCGAGGCGCTCGAACGCGGCATCGCCAGCCACCACGCCGGCCTGCTGCCAGCGTTCAAGGAGACGGTCGAGGAGCTGTTCGTCCGCGGCCTGGTCAAGGTCGTGTTCGCGACGGAGACGCTCGCGCTCGGCATCAACATGCCCGCGCGCACCGTCGTGCTGGAGAAGCTGGTCAAGTACAACGGCGAGGCGCACGTCGACCTCAACCCCGGCGAGTACACGCAGCTCACCGGCCGGGCAGGCCGTCGGGGCATCGACGTCGAGGGCCACGCCGTCGTGGTGTGGCAGCCGGGCGTCGACCCCAAGCAGGTCGCCGGGCTGGCTTCCACCCGCACGTTCCCGCTGCGCTCGTCGTTCCGGCCGGGCTACAACATGGCGGTCAACCTCGTGCACGCCCTCGGCGCGGCGAAGGCCCGTGACCTGCTGGAGCAGTCGTTCGCGCAGTTCCAGGCCGACCGGTCGGTGGTCGGGCTGGCGCGGCGGATCGAGCGGAACCGGGAGGCTCTGGAGGGGTACGCCGAGGCGATGACGTGCCACCTCGGCGACTTCACCGAGTACGCGGCGCTGCGGCGGCGGGTGACCGAGCGCGAGAAGGCGCTGTCCAAGCAGAACAGCTCGTCCAAGCGGGCCGAGGCCGCCGCTTCGCTGGAGCGGCTGCGCAAGGGCGACGTGATCGCCGTGCCGTCCGGGCGCCGGTCCGGGCTCGCGGTGGTGATCGACCCCGGCCACGAGCCCATGGGCGAGGCCCGGCCGCTGGTCGTGACCGAGGACCGGTGGGCGGGCAGGCTGTCGTCGGCGGACTTCCCGGTGGCCGTCGAGGTGCTGGGGCACATCAAGCTGCCCAAGCAGGTCGACGTGCGGTCGCCGAAGTCCCGGCGGGACCTGGCCTCGACCGTGCGGAACACCGGGATCCAGGTGCCCACCACGCGCCGTCGGAAGACGACCGCGGACGACGACGCCGAACTGGCGACGCTGCGGCGGGCCCTGCGGGCGCACCCGTGCAACGCGTGCGAGAAGCGCGAGGACCACTCCCGGTGGGGCGAGCGGTACCACCGGCTGCTGCAGGAGACCGAGCTGGTCGAGCGCAAGGTCGCCGCGACCACGCACTCGCTGGCGCGGGAGTTCGACCGGATCCGGGCGCTGCTGCGGGAACGCGGCTACCTGGAGGCGCACGAGAACGGGCCGGGCGAGGAGGTCACCGAGCACGGCAAGCGGATCACCCGGATCTACGGGGAGTCCGACCTGCTGACCGCCGAGTGCCTCCGCCACGGCGTGTGGAACGGGCTCGGGCCCGCGGAGCTGGCCGCCGTGGTGTCGTCGCTGGTCTACGAGGCGCGGCGGGACGGTCCGGTGGAGACCAGGCTGCCCGCCGGACCGATCTCGGACGCCATGCTCGCCACCGCGCGACTGTGGGCGGAGATCGAGGACGACGAGCGGCGCCACCGGCTGGACCGAACCCGCCAGCCCGACCCCGGTTTCGCCTGGCCGGTCTACCGGTGGGCTCGCGGCGAGTCGCTGGAGAAGGTGCTCGACTCCGGCGACACGGGCGGGACCGAACTGGGCGCGGGCGACTTCGTCCGGTGGTGCAGGCAGGTCGTCGACCTGCTCGACCAGATCCGCAACGTGATGGGCAACAGCGACCCCATCGGAGCCGCCGCCGCGAAGGCCGTCGACGCCCTGCGTCGCGGCGTCGTGGCAATGGCGACGGTGTAGTCGACACGCGAGTTGACCACTCGCGCACCCCGAGTCGACCGCTCGGCACCCCGCGTTGGTGCGGTCGGGGTGCCCGAGTGCGGGTTTCAGGGTGTCGGAGTGGTCGACTCGCGGAGTAGTGCGAGAGTGCTGGCGTCAACCGCCGGACGGTGGTCGAATAGACCCGAGCGCTTCCGTCCGAAGCGGAGGCGCGGTACCGGTTCCGCAGGGCCGTTCGGACCAGTGGTCGCAGCGGTTGCGACCAAGTGGCGGTGGCGATGGCCACGGTCTGGGCAAGCTTGGCGGGGCGGATGGGTCGCGGGGCCTGTTCTGTGGTTTGATCGCGCCCGCAACCTGTAGCGCGTCACACGTGTGCGCGACGACCGAACTCCGGAGGCCGAGCATGACCAGTCCGTACGGACCGTCCGGAGGGAACGACCCGCAGCAGCCGCAGTGGGGCCAGCAGCCCCCGCCGGGTGGCGGGCACTCCGGCACTCCGTCGGGCGGGTTCCCGGCTCAGAACCCCTACGGGCCGCCCGATCCGAACCAGCAGAACCAGCAGCCGCAGTGGGGCCAACTGCCCCCGCACGAGCAGGCCACGCAGAAGTACCCGCAGGGCGGCGGCTACGACCCGAACGCCCAGCAGCAGAACCCGTACGCGCCACCGCCGCAGGGCGGGTACGACCCCACCCAGCAGGTGCAGAGCAACCCGTACGGGATGCCGCAGCAGGGTGGCCAGTTCGCCCAGCAGCAGCAGAACCCGTACGGCACGCCGCCGCAGGGCGGCCAGTACGGGCAGCAGCAGAACCCTTACGGCCAGCCGAATCCGTACGGCCAGCAGCAGAACCCGTACGGCCAGACCGATCCGTACGGCCAGCAGCAGCCCAAGAAGTCGGGCGCGGTGCTGTGGGTCGTCGTGGCGCTGGTCGTGCTGGTGGTCGCGGCCGTCGGCATCACCGGGTTCGTGGCGCCGGGCTTCTTCGTCACCAAGGTGTTCGACAACGCCCAGATGCAGAAGGACGTCGTCGGCGTCCTCAAGAACGACTACAAGATCCCGGACGTCGAGAGCGCGACCTGCCCCACTGAGCAGAAGGTGAAGGTGGGGGCCATCTTCGAGTGCACCGCGCAGGTCGGCGGGAACGAGAAGAAGGTCAAGATCACCGTCAAGACCGCCGACGGCGAGTACGAGGTCGGCCAGCCCGCGGGCTGATCCACCACACGAGCGACGAAGAGCCACCGGGGCGTCTGCCCCGGTGGCTCTTTCGTGCTGCCCGACGCCGAATTAACCAGGTCGCGTTCGGCAGCCCGACCGTGCAGGATCTGCACCGTGGCCGACCATGAGATCCGCGTGCTCGACGAGTCGAACGTCCGAGCCGCGCACACGCTGTTCCGGGGTGCGCTGCACTACAAGCCCGCTCCCGACGAGATGTGGGAGCTGGTGGAGGACTCCTACGTCCCCGGCCGCGGGTTCGGCGCGTTCCAGGGCGAGGAGATGGTCGGCACCGCCCAGTCGTGGTCGGCGCTGCTCGCGGTTCCCGGTGGCGGCGAGCTGCCCGCGGCGACGGTCAGCCGCGTCGGCGTCCGCGCGGACTGGACCCGCCGCGGGGTGCTCAGCGCGTTGATGCGCAGGCAGTTCCAGGCACTCCGGGAGGCCGGGGAGGTCGTGGCGACGCTGCGCGCCTCCGAAGCCGTGATCTACGGCCGGTTCGGGTACGGCGTCGCGACCCGCGGCAGGCGCGTCACCGTGGACCAACGCCGCGTGTCGGCGCTGCCGTCCAAGGGCACCGGCGGGCGCATCCGCTTGGTGGACAAGGAAACCGCGGAGACCCTGGCGCCCGAGGTGTACACCGCGGCGGGGCTGACGCGGCCGGGCATGACGACCCGGTGGCCCTCGTGGTGGAAGATGGGGCTGCACAACCAGATGACCGAGGAGAACGCCCGGCTGGCCGTGCACCGCGGCGCGGACGGCGACGACGGCTACGTGCTGTACTCGGTGAAGCACGGCATGCCGGGCAAGGCCCACGGCAAGTCCGTGCTCACCGTCGTCGACCTCGTCGCGGCGACCCCGGAGGTGTGGGCCGAGCTGTGGCGGTTCCTGTTCCGAGTCGACCTGGCGGACGAGATCGTCGCCGAGCTGCGCCCGCTGGACGAGCCGCTCGAGTGGCTGCTCGCGGACCGGCGCGTGGTCGAGGTGTCCGAGGTCGAGGACGAGACGTGGCTGCGGCTGGTCGACGTGCCCGCCGCGCTCGCCGGCCGCCGGTACGGCGCGGCCGAGCCGGTGGTGCTGGAGGTGCGCGACCGGTTCCTGCCGGAGAACGACGGCACCTACCGGATCACCCCGGACGGTGCCGAGCGCACATCTGCGCCCGCCGACCTGAGCCTCGACGTGGACCTGCTGGCCGCGACCTACCTCGGTGACGTGTCGTTCACCGAACTGGCGTGGGCCAACCGCGTCGACGTGCTCGACAGCGCCGCGCCCGCCCGCGCTGACGCCCTGTTCGCCACCGACCGCGCGCCCTGGTCTGGCACGTACTTCTAGGGCAGTCAGAACCGCCGTTGTGCGGCGGAGGTAGGGCCCGGTTAGCGTCTGGACATGGCGGACGTCGTGATCGTGGGAGCCGGACTGGCCGGGCTCAGCGCCGCGGAGGTGTTGTCCCGCAACGGGGTGTCGGTGTCGGTGCTGGAAGCCGGTGACGACGTCGGCGGGCGGGTGCGGACTGATGTCGTGGACGGGATCCGGGTGGACCGCGGGTTCCAGATCCTGCTGCCCGCCTACCCCGAGGTCGTCCGGCGGTTCGACCTCGCCGCGCTCGACCTGCGTCCGCTGCGGTCCGGGGCGTTCGTGCACCAGGGCGGGCGGCACGACCTGCTCGCCGACCCGCGCATCGGACCGCCCGCGTGGCAGGGGGTGGTGGCGCAGCGGGTGCTGGGGATCGGTGACCTGCTGGCGCTGGCCGCCGTGTCCGCCCGCGACTGGCTCGGGTCGGACCGCGCCGTCGTGGACTCCGTCGACCGCACCACCGCCGAGGAGTTGAGGCGCTGGCACCTGTCGGACCGGGCCGTGGACACCGTGCTCCGGCCGTTCCTGGCAGGCGTGTTCCTGGAGACCGAACTCGTCACGTCCTCGCGCTTCTTCCACCTGGTGTGGCGCAGCTTCGCCCGCGGCGGAGCCGCCCTGCCCGCCGAGGGGATGGCCGCGCTGCCGCGCCAGCTCGCGTCCCGACTGCCCGAGGGCGCGGTGAGGCTGGGGGCCGAAGTCGTTCGGGTGCACGACGACGGTGTCGAACTGGCGGGTGGGGAACGGGTCGACGCCGACGCCGTGGTGGTCGCCACGGACGGCAGCGTCGCGGCCCGACTGGTGCCGGGCCTGCGCGAGCCGGAGTGGAACGGCGTGACCACGTGGTACTTCCGGCCGTCCGAACCGCCGCTGCGCGACCCGACGCTGCTCGTGGACGGCGACCGCGGGCCGGTGGTCAACACCGCGGTGATCTCCGAGGTCGTGCCGTGCGGCGGCCCGCTGGTGCAGGCGTCGGTGCTGGACCCCTCCGTCGGCGAGACCGAGGTGCGTGCCGAGGTCGGCAAGCTCTACGGCGTGGACGCGGGCTCGTGGGACCTGCTGGCCCGCTACGCGATCCCGCACGCCTTGCCCAGGATGCCCGCGCCGCACCGGTTCCGCTCGCCGGTGCGCGTCGTAGGCCGCCGGTACGTGTGCGGCGACCACCGCGACACCAGTTCCATCCAGGGCGCGCTGGTGTCCGGGCGGAGGGCTGCGACTGCAGTCCTCGCCGATCTTGGTCAGGCCACAATGGTCGCGTGACGGACGAAGACGCATTGCGGGCCGCGGCCGAGTCGGGCGACCCGAAGGCGATGACCGAACTCGGCGTGCACCTCTACCACGACGACGAGCAGGACGAGGCCGCCGAGTGGTTCCGCAAGGCCGCCGACCTCGGTGAAGCCGAGGCCATGGCGGGCTTGGGCGACTACTACGACTTCGAGGGCGACGAAGCCGAGGCCGAACGCTGGTACCGGCGCGCGGCCGACCTCGGTGACGCGAGCGCCATCGCCAACCTCGAAGCGCTGCTGGCGATGCGGGAGGGCTGACATTCGGGCGATGGTCAACGGGAGGAGTTGCTCGAAGTGCGACCACGCCCCGCGGGTCCCGGCGGCGTGCTGTGTCCGGGCTGCCTGCACCTGCTGAGGAGCCGGCCGGTCGGCTGGTACTGCGGCGGTGAGCCCTAG
>JBDSAJ010000278.1:0-9302 GCA_039922235.1 Umezawaea sp. | reverse complement strand
CGCCGCAGCGGCGATCACCGGCGGGTTGCAGGGCGCGATCGGGGTGCTGGGCGTCGCGGCCGCGGTGATGGCCGTGGCCACGTTCCTGCTGCTGCGCCGCAGCCAGGAACGCCTGGACTAGTGCGGTGGCCCGGTTCGCGGCTCGGCGTTCCACCAGGTCTCGGCGGCGCCGAAGTCAGTCCGCCGACCGGTCGGTGATCGTGAGGGTCGGCGCGGAGTCCACCACGCTGACCACGACGTGCTGGCCGCCGTGCAGCTCGCCCGCCAGCAGCGCGCGGGAAAGCCGCCGGTCCAGCTCGCGGCCGATGGTGCGGCGCAGCGGCCGGGCCCCGTGTTCCGGGTCGTAGCCGCGGGCGGCGAGCCAGTCGATGGCCTGCTCGTCCACCTCCAGGGTGATGTCCTGCTCGCGCAGCCGCAGGCGGGTGTCCTCCAGCAGCAGCCCGGTGATCTGCCGCAACTGGTCGGCGTCCAGGCCGCGGAACAGGATCACCTCGTCCAGCCGGTTGAGGAACTCCGGGCGGAAGTAGCGGCGGACGGCCGCCATCAGCGGCTCGCGCAGGTCCTCCGCCGACCGGCCGGACGAGGCGGCGGCCAGCAGCTGCTCGGCGCCGATGTTGCTGGTCATGATGATCGCGGTGTTGGCGAAGTCCGCGGTCCGGCCCTGCGCGTCGGTGAGCCGTCCCGCGTCGAGCACCTGGAGCAGGGTGTTGAAGACGTCCGGGTGCGCCTTCTCGATCTCGTCGAGCAGCAGCACGGAGTACGGCGTGCGGCGGACCGCGCCGGTGAGCTGGCCGGCGTCGTCGTAGCCGACGTAGCCGGGCGGTGCGCCGGTCAGCCGGGTCACGGTGTGCTGCTGGGAGAACTCGCTCATGTCGAAGCGGATCAGCCGGTCGCGCGAGCCGAAGAGCGCCTCGGCGAGCGCCCGTGCGACCTCGGTCTTGCCCACCCCGGTCGGGCCGAGGAACAGGAATGAGCCGATCGGGCGGTCCGGGTGCTTGAGGCCCGCCCGGCCCTGGCGCACCGCGTCGGCGACCGCTTCCACGGCCTCGTCCTGCCCGACGATCCGCTGGTGCAGGTCCTCCTCCAGGTGCAGCAGCCGGTGCCGCTCGGCCTCGGTGAGCCGGGAGACCGGGATGCCGGTGCTGCGCGACACGACCTCGGCGACGTCGTCGGCGTCGACCTTCGGCGCGTCGGCCATGGCGGCGCGGGCCGAGTCCAGGTCGGCGGTGGCGCGGGCGAGTTCGTCCTCCAGGAACAGCACCCGCGCGTGGTCGTCCTGGGCGACGGTGATCTCCCGCCGCAGGTGGTCGATCCGCCGCTGCACCGACAGCGGGTCGGGCGCCGCGGACTTCTCCCGCAGCCGGACCCGCGCGCCCGCCCGGTCGAGCAGGTCGACGGCCTTGTCCGGCAGGAACCGGTCGGCGATGTAGCGGGTCGACAGCTCCACCGCGGCGGTCAGCGCCTCGTCGGTGACGCGCACGCCGTGGTGGCTCTCGTACCGGCCGCGCAGGCCGCGGAGGATGGCGATGGCCTCCTCCCGCGACGGCTCGTTGACCAGGATGGGCTGGAAGCGCCGCTCCAGCGCGGGGTCCTTCGCGATGTGCCGCCGGTAGTCCTCCACGGTGGTCGCGCCGACCACCTGGAGCCTGCCGCTGCTCAGCGCGGGCTTGAGCATGTTCGCCGCGTCCATCGGCGCGCCCTCGGCACTGCCCGCGCCCACCACCGTGTGCAGCTCGTCGAGGAACAGCACCACCATCCGGTTGGCCGCCGACACCTCGTCGATCACGCCCTGGAGGCGCTCCTCGAACTCACCCCGGTACTTCGACCCGGCGACCATGCCCGCCAGGTCCAGCGAGATCAGCCGCCTGCCCTCCAGGGTGGCGGGCACCTCGCCCTCGGCCATCCGCTGGGCGATGCCCTCCACGATCGCCGTCTTGCCGACGCCGGGGTCGCCGATCAGGACCGGGTTGTTCTTGGTCCGCCGCGACAGCACCTCGAGGACCTCGTCGATCACCTCGTCGCGCCCGACCACCGGGTCCAGCTGCCCGTCCCTGGCCGCCGCGGTGAGGTCGCGGCCGAAGTGGTCGGTCCGCCGGGTCGACGGGCCGGACTGGTTGCCGCCGCTCAGACCCCCGAACAGCCTGCCGACCAGGTCGTCGAGCGAGCCGATCCAGTCGTCAGCCATGGGGTGGGCCACCTCTGCTCGGGGACGAGTCCTGTCCCCGATACTCCGCCACGAACACGCCGACCGCCACCACCGTGAACGGCATCTGTCCACAAAGGACTTGCGGACGCGTCCTCGGCGTGGGTGGACTCGTCCCGTCGCCCAACCCCTTGACATGTCCTTGCGCTTCCCGCATGGTTATATGGTGTAACAAACCTGATCACCTATAACGACGAGAGGGAGACCCGCCGTGACGCTCCACGTCCACGCCACCACCGACGGCCCCACGACCACGGCAGACCGGATCGGGCGCGGGCTGCTGGCCCTCTGCGGGATCGCGACCCTCGGCGCGTTCGCCAACGGGATCTCGATCATGGCCACCGCGTCACCCGAACGCCTGATGTCGGAGGCCTGGCGGACGTTCGCCTACCTCGTGTTCGCCGGCCTGTTCGCCATGCTCGTCGTGTCACCGCGCACGCAGCGCGGCCCATGGGAACTCGTGTTCGTCCACAAGATCGCGATCACCGTGTTCGCCGTCGCGGCAGGCGACACGCCTGATGCGAAAGCGACTTGGCCGATCGACCTCGTCCTCGTGCTGGCGACCGGCCTCGCCTACGTGCTGTGCCGTGGTTGGTACGGGTGGCGAACTGTCGGTCCTGCCCGCTCGACCGCGCAACACCACCGTTGGGCAGAGGACCCGTGCGACGTCCGCACGGGTCCTGTTGCAGGGAGGGAATCAGCCGAAGAACCCGACGATCCGCTGGATGCGACCGTCCTCGGCGAACTCGACGAAGTCGAGTCCGGGGATCTCGGTCCCCAGGTCGACGTCGCCTGCGACCATCGGCGTCGGAGACGTGATCACCCAGCTGAACCGGCCGACGAGGTGGTGGGTGTCCACGGCGCTCGTCGGCGCCAGGGTGGCGTCGGGGAACTGCTGGTTGAATCCGTGGATGAGCCGGGCCAGCGCGTCGACGCCCACGATCGGGTCAGTGGTCGGGTCGGTGTAGCTGCCGGTGTCCGCCCAGCAACCGGCGAGCACGGACCGGATGTCGTCCTCGGTGCGCTGGGTCCACGCGTGGGCGTACTGCTTGACGGTTTCCTGCGGGTCCATAGTCAACTCCTCACTAGTCAAGTCTGGACTATACTCACGGCATGTCCACCGGAGGCAACCTCGTTCTCGGCCTGCTGCTCGACGGCCCCGCCTCGGGCTACGAGCTCGGCGCCCGCGCTGCCAAGGCCGTCGCGTACTTCTGGCCTATCACCCGCTCGCACATCTACGCCGAGCTGCCCAAGCTGGTCGAACGGGGCCACGCCACCGTCGTGGTGGTGCCGCAGGTGGGGGCGCCGGACAAGAGCGTCTACACCGCGACCGAGGCCGGGCGGCTGGCGTTCCGCGCCTGGCTGGACGGCTTCGACGACGTCACCGAGCACGGCAGGCAGCCGTTGCAGATCCAGCTCTACTTCGGCCACCACACCACTCGCGAACACCTGCTGGCCCAGCTGGACCGGTGGGCCGACGAGGTCCGGCACACGCTCGACTTCTGCCGGAACCTGCTCGTGGCGGACGACGGGCGGTCGGTCCGCGCGCTCACCGCGCACTTCGCCATCAACCGCGCCGAAGCCGACCTCGCCTGGATCGCCGAGGCCAGGACGACGGTGGACCGTACTTTGGACTGATCTGCGCCGGTCCCCGCGCTCGTAGGATCAGCGGGTGCCCGAACTCCTCCGCTCGCTGTGGGCCGAACCCCGACCGTCCGACGCGCCGAAGCGGGTGTGGCGGGACTGGGCGCTGGTCGGCGTGCTCGTGCCACTCGCGGTGATCGAGGGGTTCCTGCGCCCGGACCTGCCGTGGCGGGTGGTCACCGTGGCCGTCGTGGTCGGCATGGTGCCGACGCTGCTGTGGCGCCGGTCGCGCCCGCTGCTCGTGCTCGCGGTCGTGTTCGCGGCGACGGGCCTGGCCCCGCTGCTGACCGACGGGGACCCGGTCGAGGCCTACTCGATGGCGTACGTGCTGGTGCTGGTCTACGCGCTGGTCCGCTGGGGCTCCGGGCGCGAGGTCGTGGTCGGCGCGGCGGCCATCGCCGTCCAGGTGTGCGGCACGGTGCTGCTGGGCCACACGAGCCTCGGCGACGGCATCGGGGGCCTCGTCGTGACGGTCGCGGCCGGGGCGCTCGGCGCGGCGACCCGCTACCGGGCGGTCGTGCGGGTGCGGACGCTCGACCAGGTCAAGCTCGTGGAGCGGGAACGGCTGGCGCGCGACCTGCACGACACCGTGGCGCACCACGTCTCGGCCATCGCGATCCGCGCGCAGGCCGGGCTCGCGACCGCCCCGTCGAACCCGGACGCGGCGGTCGACGCGCTCAGGCTGATCGAGTCCGAGGCGTCGAGCGCGCTGGTCGAGATGCGCGGCATGGTCCGCGTCCTGCGGCACGACCAGCCCGCCGAACTCGCGCCCAGCCCGCGCGTCACCGACCTCGAACAGTTGGCAGGCCACAGCCGTTCCGGCCCAGCGGTCGACGTCGGGATCGTCGGCGACGTCGACGGCCTCCTGCCGTCGGTCGGCACTGCGATCTACCGCCTGGCCCAGGAATCGGTCACCAACGCCCGGCGGCACGCCCGCCACGCGACCCGCATCGAGGTCCGCGTCACCGCCGACGACACGTCCGTGCGGCTGCGGGTGAGCGACGACGGCGACACCACCGCGGCCCGCCCGACCACCGGGTACGGGCTGATCGGCATGGTCGAACGCGCCGGCCTGCTGGGCGGCACCTGCGAGGCGGGCCCGAACCCCGACCGCGGCTGGACCGTGACCGCGTTGCTGCCGCGCACCGGGGCGACGGCATGAGCATCCGCGTGGTCGTGGCCGACGACCAGGAGATCGTCCGCACCGGGCTCACCATGATCCTCAACGCCCAGCCGGGCATCGAGGTCGTCGGCGAGGCCGCCAATGGTCAGCGGGCCGTGGAGGTGGCGCGCGGGCTGCGCCCGGACGTGTGCCTGTTCGACATCCGGATGCCTGGCCTGGACGGCATCGAGGCCACCCGGCTGCTGGCCGGGCCGACCGTCGCCGACCCGCTCGCGGTCGTCGTGATCACGACCTTCGACCTGGACGACTACGTGTACGCCGCACTCCGCGCGGGCGCACGGGGGTTCCTGCTCAAGGACGCCGGACCGGCGCTGCTGGCGCAGGCCGTGCACGCCGCCGCCGAGGGCGACGCGCTCATCGCACCCAGCATCACCGCCCGCCTCCTCACGGCGTTCGCCGGCGGTGGGCCGTCGGGGCCGCCCGCCCAGCCCGTCGACCCCCTCACCGAGCGGGAGGAGCAGGTGCTCTCGACCGTCGCGAGTGGACGGACGAACGCCGAGATCGCCGGCGAGCTGCACATCACCCTGAGCACGGTCAAGACCCACGTGGCCAGCCTCATGGCGAAGCTGGGCGCGCGGAACCGGGTCGAGATCGCCATCTGGGCCTACGAGACGAACCGCGTCCGCGCCAAGCGGTAGCCCGTCCGCCGGAAGTACGAGAACCGAGCCGTACTCCGGGAGGACACGGTTCCGGCCCTTCCACCGATGAGCCGACACCCCTCGCGCCGCGAGGATCGAGCCATGACGACGACTTCCTCCAGGGCCGACTGGCTCGTGCCCACCTCACTGGTCCTGCTCACGTTCGTCCCAGCGGCAGCGGGGGCGCTGCGGCTCACGCAACTGGCGGGCGGCGGGGAGGTCACCGCCGACAACGCGCGGTACTTCGCCACCCCGCTGCCAGTCGTGCTGCACATCATCTCCGTCACCCTGTTCTGCCTGCTGGGCGCTTTCCAGTTCGCGCCGGGGTTCCGCCGCAGGCACCGCGCGTGGCACCGGGTGTCGGGCCGCGTGCTGGTTCCCGCGGGTTTGACCGCGGCCCTCACCGGCCTCTGGATGCAGGCGTTCTACCCTCCGCCCGCGGGCGACGGCCTCCTCATCGCGGTGATCCGCTACGCGGTCGGCACGGCCATGATCGCGTCGATCGTGCTGGGCTTCCGGGCCATCCTTCGACGCGACGTCAAGACCCACAGCGCGTGGATGATCCGTGGCTACGCCATCGGACTGGGCGCGGGCACCCAGGTGTTCACCCACCTGCCGTGGGCGATCGCCGGAGTGACACCGAGCGGAACCACCAGGGCGCTGCTCATGGCCGCGGGCTGGGTGATCAACATCCTGGTGGCCGAGTGGATCATCCGCCGGAAGCCCGCCCGATCCCGCCGCGCGGTCCCCGCCGGACAGCCCGTTCACCCTGCCGCAGCGGCGCACCGCGTGCCGTCGGCGGGCACGACCAGCTCCAGCAGGCCAGCACCTCCGGGCTGAACATCGCGGGCGCGTCCTTGGCGAACTCCGCGGCCGACCCACCAGGCCCGCCGGGATTCACCAGCAGCACGCCCACGCGGCGCTCCGGATCGGTGGCCCGACGGCGGGCCACCGCGAGGTCCACGGCAGGCCCGGCGGGCTCCGCCCAGTCCACGGGGACGGTGAGGGTCGCGCAGTCCGCTTCGGGAACGTCGGAACAGGACTGCCAGGTCAGCGGCGGGGGAGCGGCCGACGCGGGCGGCGCGACGGCGGTGAGGAGGCCTGCCGTCAACGCGGCGACGGCGGCGAGCGAGGTGGTCATGTCCCGCCAGACGCCGTCGTGTCCCAGGCGGGTTCTGCGTGTGACTGGGGGCACAAACGCTGGGGAGTAGGGTGAGGCCGTCGCCCACACCCGGTCACACCGGGCCCCGCGACCCTTCCGCGCCGAGGTCAACCGCCTCGGCCACCGGACCAGGAAAGACGACGCAGAGGACCGGGCAGATGCCAACGGCCGACGTGCACGAGACCCCCTCCGACCCCACGACCGAAGCCCAGTGCGACGTGTGCCCCCACCCGGTGGCCTCGCACGACCCGATCTCCCAGCGGTACTGCGCCGCGATGGCCGCCAGCGGCAACCTCCGCCGCTGCCTGTGCTCCGGGGTGTCGAGCGGCATGACCTACAGCAACTCCAGCAAGGGTTACCTGGAGAAGTAGCGGCGTCAGGTCGTGCCGGCGACCAGCGGCTCCAGCGTCAGGCCCTCGTTGAGGCGCAGGGTGACGTTGAGGGCGGTCTGGTCGTTGAACACGACCAGCTCCGCGCCGTCCGCGCGGGTGAGGAACTCGCCCCGGTTGCCGATGTTGATGGTGGCGCGCAGCTTGGGGTCTCCCAGGCGCCGCACCATCGTGTACGGCAGGTGGTCCATCTTCACGACGCAGCCGAACTCGGCGAGCAGGCGGTGCACGGCTACCTCGAACTGCATCGGGCCGACCGCGCCGAACACCGGCACGCCGTCGCCGCGGCGGTCCGACGTCAGCACCTGCACGACGCCTTCCTGCGCGAGCTGCTCGACGCCCTTGCGGAACTGCTTGGCGCGGCTCAGGTCGGTCAGCCGCCCGACGGCGAAGTGCTCGGGCGCGAAGCTCGGCAGGCCGGGGAAGCGGACGGCGGGCTTGCCGGCGTGCAGGGTGTCGCCGACGCGCAGGGCGGAGGCGTTGATCAGGCCGATCACGTCACCGGGGTAGGCGACGTCGAGGGTCGTGCGCTCGCGGCCGAACACCTGCTGCGCGTACTTCGTCGCGAACGGCTTGCCGGTGGTCGCGTTGGTGACGACCATGCCGCGCTCGAACACCCCGGAGCAGACCCTGGCGAACGCGACCTGGTCGCGGTGCGACTTGTCCATGCCGGTCTGCACCTTGAACACGAACCCGGAGAACGGCGAGTCCAAAGGCCGGAACTTGCCGTCCACGTCGTGGCGCGGGGTGGGCCGCGGGGCGAGCTGCACGATCAGGTCGAGCAGGTGGCGGACGCCGAAGTTGAGCACACCGGAGCCGAACAGGACCGGGGTAGCAGTGGCGTCGAAGAACTTCGCCACGTCGAACTCGCCGCCGGAGATGTCGACCAGCTCGGCGCTCTCGACGGCGTGCGTCCAGTCCTCGCCCTCCTCCTGCAGCGCGCGGGCGGGCTCGATGCGCTCCTCGGGAGCCGCGGTCGCGCCACCGGCGGTGCGGGTGTAGCGGATGAAGCTGCCGTCCGCGCGGTCGAGCACGCCGCGGAACCGGCCCGCCTCACCGACCGGC
Source organism: Umezawaea sp. (assembly GCA_039922235.1). Taxonomy (GTDB): domain Bacteria; phylum Actinomycetota; class Actinomycetes; order Mycobacteriales; family Pseudonocardiaceae; genus Umezawaea. The sequence continues at coordinate 1,018 of JBDSAJ010000278.1, read as the reverse complement.
CAGGTCAGCGGCATCGGCTCCAGCTCGATGCGCTGCTTGATCTCCTCGCACAGGTCCAGCGCGTCACGGCCCGGCCGGTCCCACTTGTTGATGAACGTGATCACCGGGATGCCCCGGTGGCGGCAGACGTCGAACAGCTTCAGCGTCTGCGGCTCCAGGCCCTTGGCGGCGTCGAGCAGCATGACCGCGCAGTCGACCGCCGAGAGCACCCGGTAGGTGTCCTCGGAGAAGTCCGCGTGACCGGGCGTGTCGAGCAGGTTGATCACGGAGTCGCCGTAGGAGAACTGGAGCGCGGCCGACGTGATCGAGATGCCGCGGGCCTGCTCCATCTCCATCCAGTCGGACACGACACCGCGGCGACCGGCCTTGCCGTGCACCGCACCGGCTTCGGAGATGACCTTCGCGTGCAGCGCCAGCGCTTCGGTGAGCGTCGACTTGCCCGCGTCCGGGTGGCTGATGACCGCGAACGTCCGACGCCTGCTCGCTTCGCGGAAAGCGGCTGACGGCGAGGTGTCCACCGGAGTGGCGGCGGTCATGCGAGGTCCATCCATTCTGCCGAGTACGGGAGTCACGAGAAATCTACCTTGACTCGCGGTCAGCGCTTCGCAGCCGCCATCACCGAGGGTTCCAGGGCGGTCGCGATCACGGCGTACCCGGCGGGGGAGGGGTGGAAGCGGTCGGCGGAGAACAGCGACCGGTCGGTCGCGAAGCGGGCGGAGACCTGCGCGCAGACCGGGGCGACCACTCCTCCCGCCCGCCGCACGGCGTCAGCCTGCGCGCCCGCGTACTGGCAGCTGATCGTGGACACCAGACCGCGGAAGGCGGGCGGCACGTGGGCCACCACGCCGAGGTCCGGCGCGGTGGCCACGACGACCCGCGCGCCGACGCGCCGGAACGCGGCGACGGCGTCGTGCACCTGGCCCGCCCCGACCTCGCTCGGCACGAACGAGGTCAGGTCGTTTGCGCCGATGACGATCAGCGCCAGGTCGACGCCCGCCGACAGCGAGGTGCGGGCCTG
>JBDSAJ010000277.1:0-5129 GCA_039922235.1 Umezawaea sp. | reverse complement strand
AGTTCGGCACCAACCACCTCGGGCACGCCGCCCTCACGTGGCTGCTGATGCCCGCCCTGCGCACCCGGCCGGGCGCGCGGGTGGTCACCCTGGCGAGCCTCGCCCACAAGGTGGGCGGCTTCCAGGTCGCCGACCCGAACTTCGAGGCCCGCCGCTACTCGGCGTGGCCCGCCTACGGGCAGTCGAAGCTGGCGAACCTGCTGTTCGTGAACGCGCTGGCCCGACACCTGACGGCCGCGGGCGTGGACGTGACCTCGGTCGCAGCCCACCCCGGCCTGACCCGCACGAACCTCGGCGTGAACCACGCACAGGCCCAGGGCAGCGCGCTGCTCGGCGGGATCATGAGGGTGTGGGACGCCGTGGGCACCCAGAGCGTCGAGAAGGGCGCATTGCCGCAGCTCTACGCCGCGACGGCGCCCGGCGTGCGGCAGGACGACTACTACGGCCCCGGATCGCTGGGCGAGACCCGCGGGTACCCCAAGCCGGCCGCGCGCTCGAAGGCCGCGCAGGACGAGGTCACGGCCGACCGGCTGTGGGACCTCACGGCCACGCTCACCGGCGTCCAACCCGATCCGGCGTGACCCCGCACACGCGCGCGCAAAGCGTAGGGTGACCGCTGTGACGCTGGTACCAGAGGGTCGGAAGCTGCTGCGGCTCGAGGTCCGCAACAGCCAGACGCCGATCGAGAAGAAGCCGTCCTGGATCAAGACGAAGGCCAAGATGGGCCCCGAGTTCCGGGAGCTCAAGAGCCTCGTCAAACGCGAAGGTCTGCACACGGTCTGCGAAGAGGCGGGCTGTCCCAACATCTACGAGTGCTGGGAAGACCGCGAGGCCACGTTCCTCATCGGCGGCGAGCAGTGCACGCGCCGGTGCGACTTCTGCCAGATCGACACCGGCAAGCCCGCCGACCTCGACCGCGACGAACCCCGCCGGGTCGCCGAGTCGGTGCAGGCGATGGGCCTGCGGTACTCGACCGTCACGGGCGTGGCCCGCGACGACCTGGAGGACGGCGGCGCGTGGCTGTACGCGGAGACCGTGAACCAGATCCACGCGATGAACCCCGGCACCGGCGTCGAACTGCTGATCCCGGACTTCAACGCCGTTCCCGAGCAGCTCGCCGAGGTCTTCGAGTCCCGGCCCGAGGTGCTCGCGCACAACCTGGAGACCGTGCCGCGGATCTTCAAGCGCATCCGGCCCGCGTTCCGCTACGAGCGGTCCCTCGAAGTGATCACCAAGGCGCGTGAGTTCGGTCTGGTCACCAAGTCGAACCTGATCCTCGGCATGGGCGAGACGCCGGAAGAGGTCACCGAGGCGCTGCGCGACCTGCACGAGGCGGGCTGCGAGATCATCACGATCACCCAGTACCTGCGGCCCTCACCGCGGCACCACCCGGTCGAGCGCTGGGTGAAGCCCGAGGAGTTCGTGGCGCACTCCGACGATGCCAAAGCGATGGGCTTCTCCGGTGTCATGGCCGGACCGCTGGTGCGCTCGTCGTACCGCGCGGGCAGGCTCTACGCGACCGCCGTGGAGAAGCGCGGCGAGGAGCTGCCGGAGAACCTGCGGCACCTGCTGCAGGCCGGTTCGGCGGCCCAGGAGGCCAGCTCGCTGCTCGCCCCCCGCTAGCCCGCTGTGCCCCGGCATCCGTGCCGGGGCACAGTCATGTCCGGACCAGCTCGTCGACGGTGACGCCGTCCAGTTCGCGCACGAAGTCCGCGCCGAACGCGCTGGACGGCGTGTGCGTCCCGGCGGGAACGCCGCCTGCCAAGATCCGCTCGACCGCGCGGACGACCGCGTCGGCGGTGATGTCGTAGCCGTTGGGTCCGGTCAGCGCGACGGACACCGTGTGCCCCTCGGCGTCGGACACCTCGCCCCAGACCTCGGAGCGGGTCCTGCCGCGCACGCCCTCGTCCGGCCCGGAGACCCGCTGCGCCAGGGCCTTGCCGACGCCCTGCACCACCGAGGTGCGCAGCAGCGGCGCGAACAGCGCCTGGAGGTGGCCGGTCAGTCCTGGCACGACGGTGAACGTGGTGATGTTCGGGATGCCGGTCGACCGGTAGGCCGTGCTCACGTCACCCCACGGGATGGACCCGACGTCCCGCGTCCCCGACCGGAACGCGGCACTGCGCCTCCGGTGACCGATGCGGACGTTCCGCAGCTCCCCGTCGACCCGAGCCCGACCGCCGCCCGCACTGCCCTCGACGGACGTCTTCGACGTGCCCGGACTCATGCCGCCACCCACGGCGAACGCGAGGTCCAAGTGCGTCGCACTCGGCAGCGCGGCTTTCAGCATCGCCGCCACGCAGTCGGTCGGCACGACGTCGAACCCCGCACCGGGCAGCAGCACCACCCCCGCGGTCTTCGCCTCCGCGTCGCGCACGGCGACGGCCTCGAACACGTCGATCTCACCGGTGATGTCGACGTAGTGCGTCCGGGTCGCCAGGCACGCCTCCACCATCGGCCGGGCCGTCGCGGAGAACGGGCCGGCGCAGTGCACGACCAGGTCGACGTCCTCCAACGACGCTGCGGCGTCGGCCAGTTCGAACGCCCGGTGCTCCAACCCGAGCCGCTCGGCCAGCGGCGCGACCTTCGCGGCGGACCGACCCGCCAGCACCGGCCGCTGCCCGCGCCGCACGGCGAGTTCCGCGATCAGTTCACCGGTGTACCCGTTGGCGCCGTACAGCATCCACGTCATGAGGAGGAGGCTACCGAGCTAGGCGCGGGAACGTCGTCGCCCGATCAGAGCGCCCGCCACCAGCACCACGCCACCGCCTGCGGCCATCGGCAGCGCCCACCCCATCCGCTCACCGCGCAACCGCTCGCAGATCCCGACGAACGTCGGATCGATCTTCTCGATCTCCTTGGCGTCGAACCCGATCCCGAGGGCGTCGCCGCACGACACGGGCGACCCGCCGGGCGTGTCCGGCGACATCGGCACGAGCATGATCAGCAGGCCGGACAGCAGGAATGCGAGCCCAATCACCATCGTGACCGTCCTCGGCGCCATGGGGAGAAGTTACGTCCCAATTGGACTCCCGTACAGAGCCCGAACGGACCAGGTTGATCTACGGCGTTCCACGTGGTGGACACCTCCGCCACGTGGACGCTGACAGGAGCGGTCAGGACGGCGTCGGGTAGAGCGTGGTCCAGACGATGTCGGTGAGGACCTGGACGATCTTCGGGTCGCGGGCCGGGTCACCGCCGCGGACCAGCTGGTACCCGGCGCGCTCCACCATCCAGGTGAGCACGGCGGCGGTTTCGACGGGCGCGACGTCCCGCATGACACCCGCGGCTTGACCCCGTTCGATGGCCGTGCAGGTGACGTTGATGATCTGCTGAACGCGGGCCTGCAGCACCTCGGCCACGGTGGGGTCGTAGGTCGCGGTCTCGACGACGGCGGTGAAGGCGGCCGCGTGACGGCGGTAGACGTCCACGATGGCGGTGATGGCGTCCGTCAGCGCGGCGCGGTCGGCGTGTTCCGCAGCCTGCCACCAGCGGTCGGACACCTCACCGAGTTCGGTGAGCACGGTCGCCGCCAGCTTCCTGGCGAGATCACCCTTGTCCTGGAAGTGGACGTAGAACGTCGACCGGGAGATGCCCGCCTGGGCAGCCAGCCGCTCGACGCTGATCTCGGTGAAGCTGGCGCCCTGACCGATCAGGTGCTCCGTCGCGTCGAACAGTCGCCGCTCCATCGCCTCCCGGCGGTCGTGCTTGCTCGCCTGCCCAGTCCTGGTCACGGACGACATAGGGATGCTCCAAGTCGGGTGACGGGATCTCCCGCGATCCTAGCGCGCACCTAATTCGGACACACTGTCCGAACACCACGTCTTGACGTGATGTCTGAACCAAGCCCATGCTGGTACCCCTCACCGACGCCCTGGAGCGTGCTGAATGGGTTTGATCGCGTTCGCCATGGTCGACGTCCTGTCGCGGTCACGGGGCCTGTTCCGCGGCAACGCCGCACGCAGAGCCCTGCGACCGATCGTCCGCAGGCTCGCGCCGACAAACCCGAAGCGCCTAGCCCGGAATGGCGATTCCGGTCGGGGCATCGGCAACACGACACCGTGGTACCACCTCTACCTGACCGTCGACCTCACGCCGGACCTAGAGGAGATCGTCACCTCGGCCGCCCGGAATGCCGGCTACGAACTGCGCGCCCACCAGGAACTCATCAACGACATGGCGAACCCCCATGGTCCGAGCGGCCACAACAGGACACTCCATGGCCAGTTCGATTCGACGTCGAGCTACCTCATCGACAACAGGCACGACCGGACATTGAGCGCAAGAATCATTCGCGACGGCGAGACAATGCTTTTCGGCTACGGACAAAACGTCACCCTGGGCCAGCAACGAAGACCACCAACCGGCAAAGCCATCGTCTCGCTGAACCTGTCACTTCCCAACACCCGCTGAGCAGTGCGCACCGAGACCTTTCGCCGCTAACCGCGCCGACGCCCACGCCCTTTCACGAGCTGACCGCCCGAGGCGACCACAGCCGGGGGTCCGGGGGTTGCACCCCCAGAAGACACACCAGGAGCGAGGCGGTCCGCGCTTTCCGCGGACACACCTCGCCCATCGCGGATGGGCGCGGCAGGGTTCGAACCTGCGACCGCTCGGGTGTAAATCAGGTGGTTCGCTCCGTTGACCTGGCCGTTTACCATCTCAGGTCTGCCCGACACGTTCGCTTCACGCCAGGTCAGTTCATAGCCGTTCGCACCCGTTGATGTCGCGCGCTGATGTCGACCGCGGTGGTCCCGGTGCGCTCCACGTCTGGGCACTCTTCGCGGGCCGCATCCATCCAAGGTGTGCCACCACCCGCCTCCATCGTCGCCACGACGCTCTCAGCGCCCGTGTTGGCTCCTGTGAATGCGCGGGTCCTGCCGTCCTGCTCTGCTGCGCTCTGCTCGTGCCGATCCCTTGTGCCGCAACCGATGGACCAAGAAGTGCCCCTACTGGCCGACAGCCTTTCGTAGCTACTGATACTCACACTTCCTAGAGATCAGAAAACAAACCCGCAAACCAGCAACACCACTCCTAAAGAGGGGCTGACCAGGGGAAACATGTTGCGGGTTTGGCTGCGGGTTTGACGAAGTCCACGAGTTCCAAACCCGCAAACCCGCAGCCAAACC
>JBDSAJ010000276.1:0-15610 GCA_039922235.1 Umezawaea sp. | reverse complement strand
ACAAGATCGGCGAGCGGCTCTGGCTCGCGGCCCGCGACGAGGCCCGCGCCCGGCACGGCGCCGCGTTCGACCTCAAGCGGTTCCACCAGGAAGCGCTGGAGATGGGCGCCATGGGGCTCGACACGCTGCGCGATCGGCTCACGCAGCTCTAGGAACTGACAGGGGGCTGCCCGGCCGACCGGGCAGCCCCTCAGCTCATCGGGAGTTCCCGCCCCAGCACCGCGAACGGCCTCGGGTCGCCGGTGAACTGGTAGTGCCGCAGCACGTCCACGAACCCGACCCGCCGGTACAGCCGCCACGCGTTGCTCGGCCCCTCCGGCGTCGACAGCAGCACGTGCGTCGTCGGCACCCCGCCCAGCAGGTTCCGCAGCAGCGCCTCGCCGAGCCCCCGGCCCTGCGCGCGCGGCAGCACGTGCAGCTCGGTCAGCTCGAAGTAGTCGTCCATCCACTCGTCGACGGCCTGCGCGCCGGACACCATCATCAGCCCGCGCCGCACCTGCTCGTGCCACCACTGCCCCACCGAACCCCGGTAGCCGTAGCCGACGCCGACGAGGGCGTCGCGGTCGTCGAGCGCGACGACGCACCGCCAGTCCTCGCGCAGCATGTGCGCGAGCCACATCGGCGCCCGCTGCTCCACCGTGCTGGGCGGGTAGTTCATCGCCGTGACGTACAGCTCCAACGCCTCGTGCAGCCTGCCGTTCAGCTCCTGCGGCGAGAACTCCACCAGCCGCTCGGTGCGCGGCGACGGCGCGGCGGTCATCGGGCGACCCGCGCGGGGGTGCCGCCGGTCAGCTCGACCAGTCCGGCGAACGTCGTGGGGAACACGGCGTGCGGGTGTCCGCCCGCGGCCCACACGACCGGGTACTGCTCAAGGTCCACGTCCACGAACGTCATGATCCTCGCCGGGTGGCCGACGGGCGAGACCCCGCCGATGACCTGACCGGTGTGCTCGCGCACGAAGTCCGGCGTGGCGCGCTCGATCCGGTCCGCACCCGCGAGCTCGGCCAGCAGTTCGGTGTCCGCCCGGTGCGCGCCCGACGTCAGCACCAGCAGCGGCGAGGGGACTTCCGCGCGGACCGCCGTGAACACCAGGCTGTTCGCGATCGCGCCGACCGGCACGTCCACGGCCTCGGCGGCCTGGGCGGCGGTGCGGACCGCGTCCGCGAGGACCCGGATGCCTTGCGCGGCCTCGTGGTGGCCCGCCTCGGTCAGTGCCGCGGCGACCTTCTGCATACCAGGGTGGTCCAGTGCGCTCACGCGTCCAATCAGACCACGGATCACGATCGGGTCGCCGCTGGGTCCTGGGTTGAGGAATGCCGGTGCCAGGCGCTACGCTGCAGTTGATCGAACATGTGTTCGATCGTGATGCCCTGGTGGTGGGGCGGGGGAAGCGCCCCACCACCAGGAGCCGCCGTCTCCCCGCGGTGGTCGTCGAGTTCACCGACGCCGCGAGGAGGCCGCCGATGTCAGCTTCGATCGACTTCCCCAAGCACCGCCGGACCAGGACCACCATCCCCGTCCCGCGGCTGCCCCAGCCCCCCGCCGCGGCCGTCGAACTCCTCGCGCACGCACGGGAAGGCGTCTCCGAGGCGGAGCACGCGACCGACCCCGGCGAGCGTTTCGCTGTCGCCTACCTGGCCGCGCTGCGGGCGGCCGCGGCCGTGCTCGCCCTGCGCGGCAGGCCGCACCGCGGCCACGCGAAACCCACCAGCGTCTGGGTCCTGCTCGCGGGCATCGCCCCCGAGCTGACGGAGTGGGCCGCGTTCTTCGCGTCCGGCTCCGCCACCCGAGCCGCCGTCCAAGCGGGCATCACCCGCGTCGTCACCACTCGTTCCGCCGACGACCTGGTCCGCCAGGCCGCCCAGTTCGTCGCGCTGGTCGACCGGATCATGCACGAGGCGCGCACGTGACCAAGGCCCTGATCGACTACGGCAGGCTGCTCGACGTCCTGGCCGCCGAAGCGGAGACCCTGGCCTCCGCCACCGAGGGCCAGCGGCCCGAACGCCAGGTCCCGGCCTGTCCCGGACTCAACCTCGGCGAGACCGCCAGGCACGCCGGCAGCACTTACCGCATGACCCTGTCCTGGCTGCGCGACGGCCGCCAACCCCTGACGTGGCAGCAGAACCCCGCCCCGGACGAGACCCTGGCCGACTTCGTCCGCACCGGCGTGGAACCCCTCCTGGACGAGTTGGCCATCCACGACCCGGAGGACCCGTGCGGCACGTGGTGGCCGGAAGAACCCAACTACGGCTTCTGGGCGAGGAGGCTCGCCCACGAGACGACCGTGCACCGGATGGACGTCCAAGCCGCCGCGATGATCCCCCTGGACCCGGTCGCGGACGACGTGGTCGCGGACGGCATTGACGAGATCCTGTCCCTCTGGTTCGTCCACCGCCTTGGCGTCATGGGGGTGCGCGGCACCAGGGACGGCGTGGTGGCGGTCCGCACCGCGGGCCGCGTCTGGCTCGCCTCCTCCGGCCCGACGGGCTCCACCTCGTGGCGCGCCACCCCGGAAGAGGCCGAACCGGCGGACGCGGACGTGACCGGCATCCCCCTCAACGTCTACCGCTGGCTGTGGGGCCGGATCTCCGACCGCGAGGTCCAGGTCAACGGGGACCACGACGCGATCGCCCAACTCTGGGCCCTGCTCAGGCTGGCGACGAAGTGAGCCGGAAACCCGACACGACTCCCACACCACGAACTTTCCGCCGTGGCAACGCGGTCGTACTTTTGCTCGCCGCACCGCCGCACCGCCGCACCGCCGCACCGCCGCACCGCCGTGGCCGTACTTTCGCCCGCCGCATGGCTGAGACTTCTTTCCCACCGCACGGCCGCGGCCATCGCGTGAGCGGCGACAGCCGCACCCACGGCGAGCAGACCACGACAGCCTCACCAAACGGCCGCCCCAGGCCCAACCCACCGTCCCTAAAGATCAACACCCAACCGCGGCAAAACTGTCGTACCCCACCGCTACCGTCGATTCCGGGGGCCCATTCCTCGCGCGCGGGTAGGGGGTCCCCCGAAGTCAATTCTACCGGCGAGCACCGACAAGATCGAAAACTCGCCGTCGCACAAGATCGACTGCCGTCGAATCCCTCTACCGCCGCTCCGCCGACTGGGCGGGCGGCAGGCCCAGGTTCGCGACCTCGACCAACCCCCTGCCGTCGGGCGTCGCGGACTCCAACCGGAACCGGGCCTGCCGTCCGTCCACTTCGAGCACGGCGATGGAGTTGCCGAAGTGCGGGCCGGTCAACCGGTTCCACCGCAGCGGGTCCGCGGGCACCCCGGCCCGATCGGCCCACTTCCGCAACACCCGCCCCATCGGCGGCCACCACGCCAACCGGAACACGGGCCGGAAGAACTTCGGCGGGTCGTTGTGCACGGGAGAACAGGTGAGCTGCATGATCGCGCTGGCCGTCGGGTCCGCGTAGTGGCCCTGCGCGGCGTAACTGTGGTGCACGTCGCCAGAGAGGACGCAGATGGTGCTGGGCGCGTTCTCGCCGCGGCCGATCCGGCCGAGGAACCGGGCCAGCCGCTCGAACGAGTCGCGGAACGCGGGCCAGTGCTCGAGATCGGCGACCTGCCTGATCTGCTCGGCGAAGCGGCCGCGCCTGCCAGGCCGGGCGGCGGCGCGTTCGTTGATCGACTGGCCGTGGCTGATCGCGTGCGGCATCAGCCACGGCAACGACGACCCGATCACCAGGTGGTCGTAGTCGCCCTCGGCGTTCCGCTCGATCCAGTCGAACTCCTCGTCGCCGACCATCCGCCGCGTGTCACCCGCGAGGATCCGCCCGCACCGCGTGTCGATCACCAGCAGCCGCACCCGCCCGAAGTCCCGCCGGTAGCTCCACCACGTCGACTTCCGACCGTCCACCTCGGCGTCGGCCTCCGCGGCGAACTCCTCCAGCATCGGCCGCACGTCCGTCCCGGCCGCCGTGACCTTCGCGTACAGCTCGTCGCGGTCGAGTTCCTCCGGCCCGAGGTTGCCGAGGTGCTGGTACACCCAGTACGACGCCAGCCCGGCCTGGATGCGCTCCGGCCACCACGGCGTCGCGGCCATCTGCTCGCGCCACGGGCGGGAGGTGTTCCAGTCGTCGCGGATGTCGTGGTCGTCGAAGATCATCGATGTCGGCACGGTGGACATCAGCCAGCGGATCTCCGGGTCGCCCCACGACTCGTGGTAGAGCTGCGCGTACTCGCGGAAGCTCAGCACCTCGTCGACGGGGTCCTTGCCGCCGCGCCGCTTCCGCAGCCACTCCTTCGTGCGCGACGTCGGCTCGTCGGCGTACACCTGGTCACCGAGCAGCAGCAACGCGTCCGGCCACTCGTTCTGGGGTGCCTTCGCCATCCGCAGCGCGTAGGCGTCCAGCGCGTCCGGGCCGAGCGAGTCCTCCTCGACGGGGTGCTGCGGTTTCGCCGCGCGGCACGACCCGAACACGATCCGGTGCGTCAGGTCCTCATCGGACTTGGTGTGGATGCGGCACGGCGGGAACTCCGAACCCGGCTCGGGCCACACCCGCTCGCCGTCGAGCCGCACGTCGTACTCCGTCGTGGTGTCCGGCTCCAGGTTCTCGATGCGCACCAGCGCGAAGTGCTGCGCGTCCACCTGGAACGTCCGGGCGCTGTGGCCGGCGATCATCACCTCGGTCGAGGCGTCGGTTTCCACCCACACCGTTGCCGAGGTCGCGTTCACGTGTCGCAGCACCGGACCGAGAACCAGCTTCGCCATTCGTCAGACGTTACCTTTGGTGGATGGCAACGAGGCTGAACGACGTCGTGGTCGACGCCGCGGATCCGGCCGCGCTCGGCCGTTTCTGGTCGGCGCTGCTCGGCACGCCCATCACCGGCGAGTCCGCCGACGAGGTGGACGTGGCCGTGTCGGAAGGCGTGGAACTGGTGTTCGTGCCGGTACCGGAGCCGAAGATCGCGAAGAACCGGCTGCACCTCGACCTGGCCAGTTCGACACTGGAAGAGCAGGCCGCCATCGTCGACCGGGCGGCGGCGCTCGGTGCCCGCCCCGTCGACCTGGGCCAGCGCGGCGTGCCGTGGGTGGTGCTCGCCGACATCGAGGGCAACGAGTTCTGCGTCCTGGAACCCCGGCCCGAGTACCGCGCGACCGGGCCGGTGGCCGCGATCGTGGTGGACGTCGCCGACACCGTCGCCGAAGCCGACTTCTGGGCCGAGGCGACCGGGCTGCCCATCGTGAACCGCACCGCCGAGTTCGCGTCCCTGCGCCGCGATTCGGGCCCGTGGCTCGAATTCCTGCACAGCGATGACCCGAAGCGCGGGAAGAACCGCGTCCACCTCGACATCGCCCCCGGCCCGCACGACGACCAGGCGTCCGAAGTGGCGCGCCTGGTCGCCCTGGGCGCCAAGCTGATCGACGTCGGTCCCGGCGACTGGACCCACGTGGTGCTGCTGGACCCCGAGGGGCACGAGTTCTGCGTCCTCTCACCTCGCTAGCACCAACCTCTTGACCTGGCCGACTTCATCGGCGACAGTGCCAATATGCAATATATTGGTCGTCTGGACCGCTCGCTCTACCGCGACCGCGCGTTGACGGCGATCCGCGACGCCATCGTCGGCGGCGACCTGGCACCGGGCACCCCCATCAAGGACGTGGACCTGGCCGAGGAACTCGGCCTGTCCCGCACCCCCGTCCGCGAGGCGTTGGCCAGGCTCACCGACGAGGGCCTGGTCGAGACCAAGCCGCACAGCTACACCAGGGTCACCCCGCTGAACACCGCCGCCGTCCGCCAAGCGCACGCGGTCGTGCAGGCGATGCACGCACTGGCCGCCCGCCTGGCCGTTCCGCTCCTGAAACCCGCGGACCTGGACGCCATGCGCGCCGCCAACACCCGCTTCGAGTCGGCGCTGGCGACCGGCGACGTGAACGCCGCGCTGGCCGCGGACGACGACTTCCACGCCGTGGCGGTCCGCCGCGCCGACAACTTCGCGGTCACCGCCACCATCGACCGCTACACCCCGCTGGTCCGCAGGCTGGAACGCCTCCGCTTCGCCACCCCGCCGGGCCGCCACTCCGTGGCCATGCACGCGGACGTCATCACCGCCTGCGCCAACGGCGACGCCGACCAGGCGGCCGAGCACGTGTCCCTCAACTGGGCCACCTTGGCCGACCTGCTCAAGTCCGCCGACGACTTCGACTAGAGGGAGACCCCGGTGCTACAGGACTTCACCCGCTACCCACTCCTGTTCGGCCCGTCACCGGTCCACCGCCTGGACCGCCTCACCAGGCACCTGGGCGGCGCCGAGGTGTGGGCCAAGCGCGAGGACTGCAACTCCGGCCTCGCTTATGGCGGCAACAAGACCCGCAAACTCGAATACCTGGTGGCAGACGCCATCGCCACCGGCTGCGACACCCTCGTCTCCATCGGCGGCGTCCAGTCCAACCACACCCGCCAAGTGGCCGCGGCGGCAGCACGAGCGGGCCTGAAGTGCGTGCTGGTGCAGGAAAGCTGGGTCGACTGGGCCGATCCCGGCTACGACAAGGTGGGCAACATCCAGTTGAGCCGCATGATGGGCGCCGACGTCAGGCAGGTGGAAGCCGACTTCGGCATCGGCGTCAAACCCGCGTGGGAACAGGCGATCCACGACGTCCGCGCGGCAGGCGGCACCCCCTACCCGATCCCGGCGGGCGCGTCCGACCACCGCCTTGGCGGCTTGGGTTTCGCCAACTGGGCAAAGGAAGTAGAGGCACAGGAAGCACAACTGGGCCTCTTCTTCGACACCATCGTCGTCTGCTCGGTCACCGGCAGCACCCAGGCAGGCATGGTCGCGGGCTTCGCGAACAGCCCCACCCCACGCCGCGTGCTGGGCGTGGACGCCTCCGCGAAACCCGCGGAAACCCTGGCCCAGGTGACCAGGATCGCCACCGCCACAGCGGAACTGCTGGAAGTCCCCCTGAACCCCGACGACGTGCTGTTGGACGAACGCTTCCACGAGGGCGTCTACGGAGTGCCCGGCAAGTCCACGATGGACGCCATGCGCCTGGGCGCCTCACTGGAAGGCATGATCACCGACCCGGTCTACGAGGGCAAATCCCTGGCGGGCCTGATCGAACTGGTGTCGACGGGCGAAATCCCCAAGGACTCCAAGGTCCTCTACGCCCACCTGGGCGGCCAACCGGCCTTGAACGCCTACAGCACCCTGTTCACCTGACCTGGCCGGCACGCTTGGTGCTTGGCACTGGGCACCGGCAGGGGGCATTCGGTGCTCAGGAGAAGTATCCAGCAGCAGGCATCCAGAGCGGGCACCCCAGCAGCAGGCACCCCAGCCGTGGGCACGCAGCAGCACCCCCAGCCGTGGGCGTTCGGCGTTCGGTGCTTGGCAGAGGGCACCGGCGCTCGGGAGGCGCGTCCGGTAGTGGGTAGTGGGCGTGTGGCCGTGGGGTGGTTGGCGTGGGCGTTCGGCACTGGGCAGCAGGCAGTGGCACGTGGGGCCGGCGGTGCTGTGGGTTGAGGGATCGCGTGGCGCGGCGAACAGAGGTCCCCCGGTCGGGAAGACCCCCCCGAAACCGACGCTACAGCGGAGCGCCGACATTTTTCGCGATGCCGATTCCGTCGTTTTCCCAGAGGTCCAAGAGGTGTTGCCGGAGGCGAGGCACTGGAGCGTTGCCGGAGGTTGGGCGCAGGTGGTGGTCTCGCCGTGAACACCGAGCAGACGCGTGGCGGCTACTGGGCCCAGCCGATCACTGGGCCGGTTCGGGAGGCGGTGATGTGAGCCACGGTGTCGGTGCTGATCTTGTGCCAGCCTGGGTCGAGCCAGGTGGTCTCGCCGCCGAAGGCGTGGGTGAAGACGACCTCGTAGCGGAGGCCGTCGGGGACGCGGAAAGCGTCGATGTCCAGTTCGCCGCTGCTGCTCTTGGGCTCGATGGTGTGGAGCGCCTCGATCTCGCAAGGCGCTGATCTCCACTCGCACCACGACAAGGCCACGTCCACCCGGATGGGGAGGTCGTTGACGACGGTGCCGCAGATGCCGAACTCGCAGGAACCCCAGTAAGCGCTGCCTGCCCAGTCAGTGCTCGCGGCCGCCGCGCCGCCCGCGGTGAGGACGACGGTCGCCACCGCCATCAGCACCGCGCGCCGTCTGCCCACCGCCGCATTCTCCCAGATAGTTCACGCCCTGAGCCTCAGTCCCTTCGGCGTGGCCCGGAAGCCTGCCTCCTGCAGGACACCCGCCAGCCGGGTGCCCAGCGCGATCTCCCCATCGGCCCGCTGCACGGCCAGCTGCCCGAGCCACCCGTCCCGAACGGCCCGGCTCAACGCCGCCGCGGCGGCCCGCAGGGTCTCCTCGTCCTCGGTGAACGACAGCAGCGACCTCCCCCCGCGCTCCACGTACAGCACGGCCACCCCGTCGACCAGCACCGTCAACGCCCCGGCCTTCCGAGCCGGACGGTGCTTCCCGTCACCGACCGGCGCGGGCCAGTCCAGCGCGGCACCGTACGGCTGAGCGGGATCGGCCGCGGCCAGCACCACGGCGTCCGGTGTCCCGAGGTGGTCCTGCCCAGGCGGTCTGGACAGCGCCCGCAACCGGTCCACCGCCCCACGAGCGGCGAACTGCGCGGCGCCCAGACCTTCCACCACGTACCCGCGAACGACCTGCCCGGACTCCTCCATCGCCCGCAGCACCCGGTACACACCGCTGAACCCACCGGTCACCCGCTCGGTGTCCAGCGCACCCCTGGTCAGCACACCGTGCCGCTCCAGGAACGCCTCGGCCCGAGCGTGCGCACGACGGGTCGGATCGACAGCGGGCACCATCGCCAACGACCACCGCCCGGCCACCGTCGGCGGCCCGGTCCGACTGGGCATGTCCGGCCGCCCAGTCCGCATCCGCGCGTACCGGCCACGCGGCGCCGCCCGCCGCGGCTTGTGCGCGGCGCTCTTCCCCGACACCAGCGACCGCAGCGGCGCCAGCGTGTCGTTGGTGACCAGCCCGGCCCACACCAGGTCCCACAGCGCCCCGACCACCTCGGAGTCCGTGGTCGGCCCCTGCAACGACACCCGGTCCACCAGTTGGCGGAAGAACAGCGCCCCACCCGCGAGCGCCTCGACGACAGCGAAGTGCAGCGGCGACTCCGGGGCCGACTCCGGCACCAGGTCCGGCAGCAGCAGATCGGCCACGTCCGTCGGCGCCAGCGCGATCCACCCGTCCCCACCCGCCAGCGACCCGCACCCGGTCCACGTCACCTCCCCCGACGCGGTCAACTCGTCCAGCAGCGCGGGCGAGTAGCCGGGCAGCCGAGCGGGCAGCACCAACGACTCCACCGCGCTCGCCGGCAGCGGCGCACCTGCCAACTGCTCCACCACCGACAGCACGTCGTCCACCGACGGAGCACCCCGCAGCCGCCGACCGACCCCGTGCCAGCTCGGCAGGAACCGCCCCAGCGCAGCGGGTTCGACCGGCTCCACCTCCGCCCGCAGCCGGGCCAGCGACGCGCGCCGCAACCGCCGCAGCACCTCGGCGTCGCAGTACTCGGTGTGCGTGCCACCGGGCCGCAACTCGCCGCGCACCAACCGTCCCGTGCCGGACATGCGCTCCAGCACCCCCGTCACCACTGCGATCCCAAGCCCGAACCGGGCCGCGGCCTCCAACGCCGGGAACGGCCCGTGCGTGCGGGCGTACCGGCTCAGCAGGTCGCCGAGCGGATCGGCCACCGGCTCGGTGAACACCTCCGGCACCCCGACCGGCAGCGCCACGCCCAGCGAGTCCCGGTACCGGCCCGCGTCCTCGATCGCGATCACCCGCTCCTCGCCCGCGATCCGAATTCGCAGCGCTCGGCGCTGCTCGATCAGCTCCACGAACCACGAGGGCTGGATCCCGCGCTCAAGGCCCTCGGCCTCGGTGAGGTCACCGAGGAACCGCAGCAGGTCCGCCGCGTCCTCCGCGTGCCGGGCCCGCCGGTCCTCGGCCAGCCGCTGCAGGCTGCGTTCGACCTCCTCGACCACCTCCGGGTCGAGCAGTTCGCGAATCGCCTCCGAGCCGAGCAGTTCGGCCAGCAGCGTCGAGTCCAGCGACAGCGCGGCCGCCCGCCGCTCGGCCAGCGGCGTGTCCGTCTCGTACAGGAACATGCCCACGTACCCGAACAGCAGACTGCGGGCGAACGGCGACGGGGTCGGCGTCTCGACCTCCACCACCCGCACCCGGCGGGCCCGGACGTCGGTCATCAGCTCGCGCAGACCGGGCACGTCGTAGACGTCCTGCAGGCATTCCCGCATGGCCTCCAGCACCACCGGGAAGCTCTCGTACTTCGCCGCGACGGACAGCAGTTGCGCCGCCCGCTGCCGCTGCTGCCACAGCGGCGACCGCTTCCGGGGATCACGCCGGGGGAGCAGCAGCGACCGGGCCGCGCACTCCCGGAACCGCGCGGCGAACAGCGCCGACCCGCCGACCTCGGCCACGACGACCTGCTCAACCTCCTCCGGGTCCAGCAGCACGTCCTCCGCGCCCACCACGACGTCCGCGCCGTCCAGGTCGACCGCGTCGGGCAGCCGCAGCACGATGCCGTCGTCGGAGTGCGCCGCCTGCACCTCGACGCCCCGCCGTTCCCGCAGCCGCGCGGCGATCGCCAGCGCCCACGGCGCGTTGACCTGCGCGCCGAACGGCGAGTGCACCACCAGCCGCCAGTCGCCCAGCTCGTCGCGGAACCGCTCGACCAGGATCACCCGGTCGTTCGGCACGTGCCGGGTGGCCTCGCGCTGCTCGCTGAGGTACGCCGCCAGGTTGCTCGCCGCCCACGCGTCCAACCCGGCCTCGGCCGCTCGCAGTGCCGCGTCGGGACCGTTCGCCGTGGACATCTCCCGCAGGAACTTCCCCAGCGCCCGCCCCAGTTCCAGCGGCCTGCCGGGCGCGTCGCCCTTCCAGAACGGCATCCGCGCGGGCTGGCCGGGCGCGGGCACCACGATCACCCGGTCGTGGGTGATGTCCTGCACCCGCCACGCGGACGTGCCCAGCAGGAACGTGTCGCCCACCCGCGACTCGTAGACCATCTCCTCGTCCAGCTCGCCGACCCGCGATCCCGGCCCCCGCTCCGATGGCGGTGTCATCACCGCGAACATGCCCCGGTCCGGGATCGTCCCTCCCGAGGTCACCGCCAGCCGCTGCGACCCCGGCCTGCCGCGCAGCTCGCCGGTCACCCGGTCCCAGGTGATCCGCGGCCGCAGCTCACCGAACTCCTCGCTCGGGTACCGGCCCGCCAGCATGTCCAGCACCGCGACCAGCGCCGACTCCGGCAGCGCGGCGAACGGCGCCGCTCGCCGCACCAGCCCCGACAGCTCCGCCACCGTCCACGGTTCCAGCGCGACCATCGCCACGACGTGCTGCGCCAGCACGTCCAGCGGGTTGCGCGGGTACCGGACGGCCTCGATCGCCCCGTCGCGCATCCGCTCCGCCACGACCGCGCACGACACCAGGTCGCCGCGGAACTTCGGGAACATCACCCCGCGCGACACCGCGCCCACCTGGTGCCCCGCCCGGCCGACCCGCTGCATCCCGGACGCGACCGTCGGCGGCGCCTCGACCTGGATCACCAGGTCGACCGCGCCCATGTCGATGCCCAGTTCCAGCGACGACGTCGCCACCACGCAGGGCAGCCGCCCGGACTTCAGCTCCTCCTCGACCACCGTGCGCTGCTCCCGCGCCATCGACCCGTGGTGCGCGCGGGCCACCACGGGAGCGGTCTGAGTCGTGAAGCCGGACTGCCCGATCGCCTCGGCGGGGAAGCGCCCGACCTCGACCGCCTCCTCCGCCAGCTCGTTGAGCCGGGCCGTCAGCCGCTCGGCCAGCCGCCGCGAGTTGGCGAACACGATCGTCGACCGGTGCTCCCGCACCAAGTCCAGGATCCGCTGCTCCACCGCGGGCCAGATCGACGCCTTCTGCTCCGCGCCGGCCGCGGACCCGGTCACCTCGCCGGTCGGCTGGCCCAGGATCGACATGTCCTCCACCGGGACCTAGACCCGCACCTCGATCGTCTTCGCCGTCTTCGGCTGCACCACCCGAACGGGCCGCCCGCCCGCGAGGAACGACGAGACCTCCTCGACCGGCCGGACCGTCGCGGACAGCCCGATCCGCTGGGCAGGCTTGTCGAGCAGTGCGTCCAGCCGTTCGAGTGACAACGCCAGGTGCCCGCCGCGCTTGGTGCCCGCGACCGCGTGCACCTCGTCGAGGATCACCGTCCGCACGCCCCGCAGCGACTCGCGCGCCGCCGACGTGAGGATGAGGAAGAGCGACTCCGGCGTGGTCACCAGCACGTCCGGAGGCGTCTTCATGAACGCCCGCCGCTCGTCCGCCGGCGTGTCACCCGTGCGCATCCCCACCAGGATGGACGGCTCCGGCTGCCCCAACCGGTGCGCGGCCTGCCTGATGCCCGCCAGCGGCGCCCGCAGGTTCCGCTCCACGTCGACCGCGAGTGCCTTCAACGGCGAGATGTAGAGGACGCGGCATCGCAGCTTCGGGTCCTCGGGCGGCGGTGTCGACGCCAACTGGTCCAACGCCCACAGGAACGCCGACAGCGTCTTGCCCGACCCCGTCGGCGCGATGACCAGCGCGTGCTCCCCGGCCGCCGCAGCCTGCCACGCCCCGGCCTGGGCCTCGGTGGGCGCGGCGAAGGCACCCGCGAACCACTGCCGAGTGGCGGGTGAAAAAGCCTCCATTGCGTCCATACGGACCATCTTGAACCAGACCACCGACAATTTTCGTTGAGAGCCCCCTGACCTGGAACAACCCAATCCGGCCAACCCCCAAGCGCACCCCCGGCCGGACGTGGCACCATCAGCCGGTCCGCCGACTAAGGGGAGAGCGTGCGCGTCCTGTCCGTTGACCTGGGTACTTCCAACACGGTGGCGGTGCTGTCGGCACACGGCCGCCCACCCAGGGTCGTCGAGGTGGACGGCGCGTCGGCGATGCCGTCGGCGGTCTACTACGAGGAGGACGGCAGGCTGGTCGTCGGGCGTGACGCCGAACGGCGCGCGCGCCTGGACCCGTCCCGCTACGAGCCGAACCCGAAGCGCCGGGTGGACGAGGGGGTGCTGCGGCTCGGCGGGTCCGTCGTGCCGGTCGCGGACGCACTGGCCGCCGTGCTCGGCCGCGTGCTGGAGGAGACCGCCCGGCAGCTCAACGGCGCCCAGCTCGACGAGATCCGGCTGACCCACCCCGCCCAGTGGGGTCCGAGCCGCCGCAACGTGCTGATCTCCGCCGCCCGGCTGGCCGGGGTGACCGCCGAGATCGTGCTCGTGCCGGAACCCGTCGCCGCCGCGGCGCACTACGCACTGGCGATCGAGCGGGACTTCACCACCGGCCAGGCGCTTGCCGTGTACGACCTGGGCGCGGGCACGTTCGACGTGGCCATCGTCGGAGTCACCCACAAGGGTTTCGAGGTGCTGGCCGACGACGGCTTGCCGGACCTCGGCGGCCTGGACGTCGACCAGGCGCTGCTGGAGCACATCGGCCGCCAGGTCTCGCACAGCGATCCCGGCCACTGGCAGCGGCTGACGCGCCCCGAGTCGACCGCCGACCGGCGCACCCGCCGGACGCTGCTGGACGACGTGCGCTCGGCCAAGGAGTCGCTGTCGAGGCACCCGCAGACCGAGGTGCCGATGCCCGAGCCGTTCGCGGACGTCGTGGTCACCCGCTCCGACATGGAGGCGCTGGTCCGGCCCCGGCTGCTGCGCAGCGCCGAGCTGCTGGCGTCCACGATCCGCTCGACCGGCATGTCGCCGGAGCAGCTCGTCGGCATCTACCTGGTCGGCGGTTCCAGCCGCATCCCGCTGGTCAGCACCATGATCGTCGAGCAGGTCCGGGTCGCGCCGACCAGCCTCGACCAGCCGGAGACGGCCGTCGCGCTCGGCGCGCACCACGTGCCCAAGGACGGCATCAACCTGCGCGCGACCGACGAGCCGTCGACGGTCACGATGTCCAGCTCCGAAGTGCCGACGGTCGTGACGGAGCCCGTCTCGGGTGACCTCCCGACGCAGAACATGCCTGCCACGGGCGGGTTCCCGGCCCAGAACCACCCGGCGAACCCGATGCCGAGCGGCCCGTACCCGGTCAATCCCGCGGCCAGCGGTTCTTATCCGGTCAACCCGGCCGCCAGTGGCCCGTACCCGGTGAACCCCGCAGCCAGTGGCTCCTACCCGGTGAACCCCGCGGCCAGTGGCTCCTACCCGGTCAACCCCGCGGCCAGTGGCCCGTACCCGGTGAACCCGGCCGCCAGTGGCCCCTACCCGGTGAACCCCGCGATCAGCGGCGGCTACCCGGTGACCGCGCCCTACTCGGTGAACACGTCGTTCTCCGTCAACAGCGCGTACCCGTCGGCCGCGCCGCAGCAGTTCAACTTCCCCAGCACCGTCGCCACACCACCGCCGAAGAAGAAGTCGAACCGGACCATGCTGCTCGCGATCGGCGGCGCGGTCGTGCTGGTCCTCGCGGTGGTCGGCGGGATCTTCGCGCTGAGCGGGCCGGACGTCCCGAACGCGCAGGAGTGCAAGACCGACACCGCGACCGACGGCAAGGGCTTCACCAAGTGCCTGCGCCAGCTCGCGGGCGTCGTGCCGGACGGCAGCGAGTGCAAGACCGGCGGCTCCGCGGGCGTGTCCGGCGTCAACGCCATCAAGGGCAGCGTCGTCAACTGCACGCTGGACGACGACTACACGGTGCAGTACGTGCTCACGGAGACCGTCACCGGAGCACAGCAGGGCGCGGACGCCGTCGTGCGGTCGCTCAAGGCCGACGTGGTCGAGGCGCGGTGGGAGGGCAACGGCCTGGAGGGCAAGTACCGCTCGTCCGCGGACGGCGGCGTCGGGCTGCTCGCGTTCACCGCGACGGACCGGCCGCTGCTGGGGATCGTGAGCAAGACCGGGGGCGGCGACCTGACCGCGGACGAGGTCGCGACCTACTTCGAGAAGCACGTCCAGCCTGGTACGTGACCCGGACGGCCCTGGTAGCGGGTCGGTGGCCGTGTCACCATCGTGATCATGAAAACGGCGGCGCCCGAGGTGGAGCACCTGCAGCGCAAGGTGCTCCGCGTGCTCACGACCACCCAGGTCCTCGGGGCCGCGGGCGTCACCATCGGGCTCGCCTTCAGCACGCTGATCGCGGCCGCGCTGTCGGGGTCCGACGTCGTCGGCGGGCTCGCGCAGACCAGCGCCGTCGTCGGTGCGGCCGTCTTCGCGCTCCCGGCGGCCCGGATGGCGCAGCGCCGCGGCAGGCGTCCCGCGCTCATGCTGGGCTACGGCGTCGGTGCGCTGGGCGCCCTCGTGGCCGCGCTCGCCCTCGTGCTCGGGTGGTGGCAGCTCCTGCTGCCCGCGCTGGTGCTGTTCGGCGGTGCGGGCAGTGCGAACCTCGCCGCCCGCTACGCCGCCACCGACCTCGCCCACCCGGACCGGCGGGCCCGTTCGGTGGGCATCGTGGTGTGGGCGGCCACCATCGGCGCGGTCGCCGGACCGAACCTCGCCAATCCCGCCGGACAGCTCGCCGCACGCATCGGCCTGCCGGTCGGTGCGGGTCCGTTCCTGCTGGCCGCCGTCGTGTTCGGGGTTGCCGCGCTGGTCATCGGCGTGTTCCTGCGACCGGACCCGCTGGTGGTCGTGCGGTC
>JBDSAJ010000275.1:0-21928 GCA_039922235.1 Umezawaea sp. | reverse complement strand
GTCGTGCTGGCCGGGCTCGCCACGACCATGGCCGCCACGCTCGCGTTCACCCGGATCACCCCCGCCACCAGCGAGGTGCTGCTGGCGGGCGCCCTGCTGGTCTGGGGCGTGGGGCCGGCCGCGGCGGCCGTCCCGGTGATGACGAGCGCGTACCGGGACCTCGACCGGGCCCAGGTGCCCCGCGCCACCAGCACGACCGCGGTCGTGCAGAGCATCGGCGGCCCGCTCGGCACAGCGCTGCTGATCGTGGTGCTGGAGGCCACCGGCGACTACGGGTCCGCGTTCTGGTGGGCGTTCGCGTTCACCGCGCTGTCGTTCGCCGTCGCGCTGCTGCTGCCCCGTCAGCCCGCGCCGAAGCAGACGAAGCCGACGCTCGCCGAGTAGGCCATGTCGTCGCCGTTCGCCGAGTGGTCCCGCTGCGCCTGCGCGAGCGCCACGGCGGGCGACACGCCCTGACCCAGCCTGCGGTGCAGGTCGACCATCAGCGGCGTGGTCATCTCGGTGGGCACGGGCATGACCGGCGCGATGAGCGTGGCCGTGCCCAGACCCAGCAGAGCGGCGGTGAACCCCATCAGCTCGTCACCCGGTCGCACCGCGGACATCCCCGAGTCGCACGCCGACAGCACGACCCGCACGGGCGGGGTGCGCAGGCGTTCCAGGTCGTAGACGGTCAGGGGACCGTCGGCCAGCTCCAGCGCGGAGAACAGCGGGTTGTCCGCGCGGAACGACCCGTGCGCGGCCACGTGCGCCAGCGGCGCGCCGTCCATCGCGGCGGCGACCTCGTCCACCGTGGCCGCCGCGCCGATCAGCCGCCGAGCGCCCGGCGTGTGGGCGGCGACGGCGGCGATCTCGGTCGGCGCGGCGGGCAGCCGCGGCCCGGCGGCCAGCACGGACCGGTCGCCTGGGCGCGGCACCCGTGATGACGTGGCGGCCCGCAGCCACACCGTCGCCGACGGGGTGACCGTGACCGAGCGGCCCTCGTTGCCCGGCAGCACCGACCACGGCAGGCCGTTGAGCACCCCGGTCGGCGCCAGCACCAGCGCGCGGCCGTCGATCCGCCCGCGCAGCGGCCCCAGCAGCCGGTCCGCCAACCGCTGAGCGGCGTGCGCGGACGTGGACCGCAGGTGCGCCCGGTCGACCGACGCGGGCAGCGTCACCATGCGGTGCAGGGCGAAGCGCAGCAGCCGGATCTCCCGGACAGCACCCTCGACGTCACCGAGGCGGTGCAACGACGCGCGCCCGCCCGCGACCACGACGGCCAGCAGTTCGTCGTCGACGTTCAAGTACTCCACCAGCGCCGCGTCGCCCAGCGCCCACGCCAGGTCGCGCACGGCCGGTGGGCGGTGGACCGCGCCGCCGCCGCTGACCTGGCGGCTCAGGTCGCGGACCCGCTGCTCCATCCGCACCTGCCGCTGCCGCAGCGCCCCGGACGCCTTGCCCGCCAGCAGCGCCCTTTCCAGGTCCGAGGTCACGGCGCGCAGCTCGGCCAGCGCGTCGGCGACGGCGGAGTCCTCCGGCGGCCGAGCTGGCGTCATCCGCAACGCGCCTGCCCGCCAGCTCTCCGCCCAGGTCAGCACCTTCGCCGCGTGACCGGTCGCGAGCGCGCCGCGCAGCCCCGCCAGCGCCAGCGCCTTGCCCTGCGCGCCGGACAGCGCCCGCAGCTCCGCCGCGCCCAGCGACACCCGGTACTCGTCCAGCAGCGCCAGTCCGCGCCGCAGCGCCGTCTGCGCGCCCCGCGGGTTGCCGTCCAGCTCACGGCGCAGGGCCTCGGCGTACCAGCCCTGCGCCCGGTTCGCCGCCGGGCCGCCGCGCCGGGCCGCGCCCGCGGTCTCCAGGTGCTTGCGGGCCAGCGCGGTGTTGCCCAGGTCGCGCGCGATCAGCGCCGCGTCGACCCGCGCCTCCAGGCCGGGCATCCGCCAGCCCAGTTCGTCCAGCCGGTCGGCCACCTTCGCCATGGCCGTGACCAGCGCGCGGGACCGCTGCCCGCTCAGGTAGGCCGCGTGCAGCTCCACGTGCCGGGCGCCCGCCTCCCACACCTCGCGCTTCTCCCGCCGGAACCCCCTGCGCGCCAGCGCCGCCGTCTCGGCCGCCTGGTCGAGGTCACCCTCCAGCAGTGCGATCCGGGCCCGGTAGAACAGCGCCTCCGACCGGCCGAGCACCAGGTTCCGGCCACCCATCTCGGCCAGCGCCCGGTCCGCGGCCGCGCGGGCCTCCTCGACCAGCGGCACCGACACCAGCAGCTCCAGCCGGTTGATCAGCAGCAGCGGGCGGGGCACCTCCAGCCGCCGGTACTCCTGGTCGGCCTCGGCGAACATCGTCAGCGCGCGCGGGATGTCACCCGCCCGGACCGCCGAGATGCCCGCGTTCCACCGCACGTCGGCGACCGCCAGGTCCTGCCCCAGCTCGCGGTACAGCAGCGCCGCCCGGTCGAAGTCCTCGTCCGCCGCCCGCAGACCACCGGTGTACGCGCGCAGCAGGCCCCGGTTGTTCAGCACCCGCGCCTCGGTGAGCCGGTCGTCGAACCGGCGCACGACCTCCACCGCCGCGTTGTACTCGCGCAGCGCCTCGTCGTAGCGGCACAGGAAGTGCAGCACGCTCCCGCGCGTCGTCAGACCGCTGCCCGCGTCCTGCCCGTGCAGGTCCGGCAGCGCAGCCGTGATCGCGCGCAACGCCTGCACGTGGCGGCCGGTGTTGGACAGCACGAACGCCAGGCTCATCCGCGCCAGCGCCGTCAGCCGCGCCGAGTCCGCCTTCCGCGCGATCCGGACGGACCGCCGCAGGTGCCGTTCGGCCGCGTCGAAGTCGTGCAGCTCGCGGTAGGACAGCCCGATGGCGCGCTCGGCCAGCGACGCCTCCTCGGCGTCGCCCGCCGCCCGCGCGCGACGCAGCGCCGAACGGCCCATCTCGATTGCCGCGTGCGGATCACGTTGCCTCGCGTCCAGCGCATCGGCGGCGGAAACTTCGGCCACTCGCGCACTTTATCGGGCAGCCGTTTGGGAACGCCGTTGTGGTAGCTTGATCACGCTGTTCGGAAGCCGCATGTCCCCCTCCGCGACGTCGTTGTGAGGCTCTGGTGTCAAAATCGTCGGACCGCGCCGAGCTTTACCTGAAGGCACTTGACCAGGTCATCGCCAAGGACGAGAACATTCGGCTGCACGCCGAGCCGGGCCGGGAGTTCCTGTTCCGGCCGGGGCAGCTGCTGGTCACCGCCGAAGACCTCCAACGGGTAATCGCCAAACTGCGGGAAAACGGTTTCCGATTCGAATTGGGCAAGGGATTCCTCGGTTTGGAGCGGCTGAATCTGCCCGCCAATCGCGACGACATTCCCCGGATCGTCCGGCTGCTGCGCGACCCGAAGACCTGGCCGGGTGAGCGCACCCCGATCGTCCAGCCCCACCACCTGACCGTCGGCCACGGCGGCAACATGCACGGTTGCCCCGGCGACCGGCCACGCCCGACCGACCCGCTGCCCAAGCCCGGCAAGCCGGACCTCGGCAAGGGCGTGACGATCGGCGTGATCGACACCGGCATCTCGGCGACCGCCGCGACGGACCACCCGGACTGGCTCGGCGGCTGGTACACCCCGCAGGCCGACGACGTGGACGCGGCGTACGACCACGGCGACTTCTTCGCCCTCCAGGGTGGGCACGGCACGTTCGTCGCGGGCGTCGCCCGACAGGCCGCGCCCGGCGCCCGCTTCGACCCGGAGGCCGCGCTCAAGCCGAACGGCCTCGGCGACGAGGAAGCGCTCGCCACCGCGATCACCGGCCTGGAGCGGAAGACCCAGATCGTCAACATGTCGCTGGGCTGCTTCACCCTGGACAACGTGGCGTCCGAGCCCGTGCGGCGGGCGGTCAACCTGCTGCCGAAGGACGTCGTGGTCGTCGCGTCCGCGGGCAACCAGGGCACCGAGCGGCCGTGCTGGCCCGCCGCGCTGCCCAACGTCGTCGGCGTGGCCGCGCTGGCGCTGAACGGCGACGGCACGATCGTCCCGGCCTGCTACAGCAACCACGGCCACTGGGTGAACCTGTGCGCCGTCGGCAACCGCAGCAGCACCTACCTCAAGGGCGAGTGGCAACTGCCCGGCGAGCCGTCGCCCGAGGCGTTCGACCGGTTCGCCTACTGGGCGGGCACGTCCTTCGCGACCCCGCACGTGTCGGGAACCATCGCCGCGCTCATGACGTCGAACGGGATCAGCGCCACCCAAGCCCGTGACCTGCTCCTGTCCGGCACCGACTTCTTCCCCGGCTACGGCGTCCAGGTGCCCTGACCGACCACGAATCCACTCCGACGTGTATCTGACGGGCCTCTGGGCGCTCCGCACCTTGTGGCAGCATTGCGAACGAAGGCGCGTCGGTCCCTGCTGAACAAGAGGAGGGGACGTGACCCATGCATCCCCGATCGCCGCTCTCGTCGACGCGGCGAACGCGGGCGATCAGCGTGCCTGGAACGAGATCGTCAACCGCTACTCCCCGCTCGTCCTGTCGGTGATCTACCAGCACCGACTGCGCCCAGCGGACGCGGCCGACGTGAACCAGACGCTGTGGCTCCGGCTGGTCGAGCAGATCGGCAGGCTCCGCGACCCCGACGCCCTACCCGGCTGGATCGCGACGACCACCCGCAACGAGTGCCTGCGCATGCTGAAGCTCCAACAGCGAACCCAACCGTTCGACCCGCAGGCGACCGACGAGCAAACAGTCGCCGTGGACCAGGCCGACGTCGAGGCGGAACTGCTGGCGGCCGAACGTCGACAGGCGCTGCGCGACGGGTTCCGCATGCTGTCCGACCAGTGCCGTGCACTGCTGGCGAAACTGATGACCGACCCACCCCCGAGCTACGCCGACGTCAGCACCCAGCTGGACATGCCCGTCGGCAGCATCGGCCCCACCCGCATCCGCTGCCTGAACAAGTTGCGCAAAACGCCCGCGATCCTCGCGTTCACGGGCACCACCCCGGAGGGAGGTGTGCTCGGTGCAGCAGTGGGACAGCGATGAATTCCTGCTGGGGGACCTGGACGCAGCGCTGACCGAAGCGTCCTCCGTGCCACCGGCCTACCTGGACGCCGGCCACGCCGCGTTCGCGTGGCGAACCATCGACGCCGAACTGCTGCTGCTCACCAGCTACGACTCGATCCTCGACACCGAACTGGCAGGCCGCGCACGAGCAGTGCTGACCGCCCGGCAACTCGTGTTCGACGCCGACGGCATCTCCCTCCAGGTGGAGGTCACCGAAGCAGGCATCGCAGGCCAACTAATGCCTCCAAGCCAGGCCGCGATCACCCTCCTCACGCCCGCCGGCCCCACCGAGGAAACCACCGCAGACGATTTCGGCACGTTCCTGCTGGGCCCGCCACCCCCCGGCCCGATCCGCCTGCGCTGCAGCATCGACGGCACCACCGTGCAGACCGACTGGATCTGCGTCTAGCCCCGTCGCGTTCCCCCCGGTCCGCGACGGGGCTGCCGTTCTTCCGAACCACTTCGGCCAGCAATCCTTTGCGCACAAGGACGAGCAGCATTCACCTGTTCGGTCGCCCAATTGGCCAGGAACGTCCGGTGCTCGAGTTCGGCCATGATCGAGAGCACCGGCAGGGCTGACGCAGCTGGGTTGGCCCACACGACCGGCCTCCCAAGAAGGCCCACCAAACTCGATCTGGGGACCTGCTGGCTTCCCAACCGGGCCCAAACGCGACCCACGACGTTCCGACACACAAGCAGGCCCCCTGCCCAGACGAGCCACGACGTTCCGGCAGACAAGCAGGCCCCCGGCCCAACAGGACCCCGACGTTCCGACAAGCAAGCGGCCCCCGGCCCCAACCCGGACCCGGACCTGCTCGGGGCCTGCGTAGTTCGAATCCATTCCCCGGCCTGACCCCGATCCTGAGCGCTTTTCATGCCGTATGAGCTTTGTCAAGGCATCTTTCCTGCCTTGACAAAGCTCACACGGCATCGAAACAATCGCGCGATCGGGGTGAGACCGGGCTTGCCAGCTCTGCCCGCAGGCCCCGAAGACGACGAGCAGTAGCGCAACGGTGCTCGGAGGGGTGTCCGGCTTGACTTGGGGCCCCTAGATTTGACCCTTTGTCGGGCCAAAAAGGGCAGGTGCTGAAGCCCTCAGCCCGACCGATTTTAAGGGCCAAATCCCCCAAGTAAAGCCGGACACCACCGTGTCGGGCTCGCTCGGTCCGTGGTGGGTCGCCAGCTTGCGCTGGCGAGTGGTGGGTCGCCCGTGAGCGCCGGCCTGTGGTGGGTCGCCCGTCGGTGCCTGCCCGTGGTGTGCCCCCCACCCCAGCCAAGCACCAGCCCAGGCCCCAACCACCAAAGGCTCCAGCCCTCCAGCAGTCGCCCCCGAAGACCCCTCGGCACCCCGACCCATCAAGAGCCGAGGCACCGGGAGCCCACCACTAGCCCGACCTAGCCCACAAACACCCGATCCCACTCACCAAATGTCCCAACCTTCCCGCTGCGGAACGCCGCCTCAACCTCCCCCTTCTCCCGAGCATTCGGGTAGGGGTTCTTGCAAGACGTCCCAGCACTACTCCCCGACATCAAACTCGTGCAGGGCCCAGGCTTCCGATCAGGCTGCCCCAGAATGTGCCCCAACTCGTGCGCCGCGATCCTCACCGCGTCATGCCCTTCAGCGGTGGCCTGCCGCCCCATCCACACCCGCCCGTTCCCCAAGCTCGTCGTCTGCGCCCGAGGCCACCCGTCATCAGCCACGATCCGGATGTTCGCCGCAGTCGACGTAGTGGCCACCAACCGAACGTTCACCACGCTCGAGTTCCACACAGCAGCACCTTGATCAACCGCAGCCTTGAACTCCGCCGCACCGCTGGCGTTGTACGTCAGGGTCCGCACAGCGGCGACTTCAAGCGACGCGGAAGCGGCAGGCGCGTGCAGGCTGACGAGCCCAACCGCCACCACCAACGCACCAACAATTTTACGCAACACGGCATTTCTCCTCAGTGCAGGGAAAAACCATCGCAGGGAATTCGACCGTAACGACGTCGCGGCACCACCCGCAAGAACGGTTAATGTGATCGCAAAAACGGTCAGCGCCGGAACGGACCACTGACCTCGTAGGTGATCCCACCGCTGCTGCTACCACTCGTCCCACGCTGCGACGAGAAGTACAACCGATCACCCGCAGGGCTGAACGCAGGCCCGGTGATCTCCGACGACGTCTGGTTCGGCACCCGCAGGAACGGCGCCACGACCCCGGCCGGCGTGATCAGGCAGATCTCCATGTTCCCGCCGTCCTCGGCGACGAACAGATCGCCAGACGCCGACCGGGTCACGTTGTCCACACCGGTCAGCGGCGCCGCACCAGGACTCACCAACGAGTCGTCGTACGCCAGGCTGATCGTGCCGGCACCCGCGTCGTACGCCCACACGCGGTTGTCTCCCTTGGTGGTGAACCAGCACGTGCCGCCCGCGTAGTAGCACCCCTCGCCACCGTTGAACCGCTTCGCGCCGGACACCTGCGAGCGGGTGGCGGTGGGGCTGCCGTCGGGATCCGGCACGAGCTTCCACGTGACCGGGCCGGAGGTGGCCGAGGTGGTGCCGACCATGACCTCCAACGTCCCGTCGGACAGATCACCCCAGGTGGTGGGCTTGAACCGGTAGAAGCACCCGTCGGGGACGTCCTCGGTCAGGTAGACGTAGCCGTGGTCGGCGTCGGCCGCGCAGGCCTCGTGCTTGAACCGCCCCATCGCGGGCCGGGCGACCGCGGCGGCCATGCCCCACGGATCGGTTTCGAACACGCGGCCGCGGTCGACCTCCTCGCAGGACAGCCACGTGCCCCACGGCGTGGCGCCGCCCGCGCAGTTCACGTTGGTGCCCGACAGCGTCCGGTAGGCGTCGGTGATCGCGCCCGTGGAGGAGAACTTGATCGCCCCGACACCGCCCGTCGTGGACACCTCGCTGTTGGAGACGTAGATCCACCCGGCGCCGTCGGCGAAGCACGCGCCACCGTCCGGGGCGGGGTGCCAGGTGTAGGAGGTGCCGGTGACCTTCTGGCCGGTGCGGGCGACGACCCGGCTGGTGAACCCGGCGGGGAGCATGAGACCACTGGCGTTGACCGCCTGAGGCGGCCCGTAGGGGCTCGGGCCCGGCTGGGCGCCCGCGGCGAAGGCTTCCGCCCACGAGGCGCCACCGAAGGCGGCGGCCGCCGTTCCGACGACCGCGACCCTCAGGAAATTACGACGTTCCACCGTTGTTCTCCATCCATCCGATCACGCTGGGCCTCGTTGGCCAGCGTGATCGGAATAGCGGAGAACAACGGTGTACACCACCTGAAGAAGTAGCGAATTCAGGCAAATGTCGGTTGGCGCAACGCGTGTTCCACCAAAGTGATGAGCGTCTGCTTCGTCGACTGGCGGTTGCGCGCGTCGCAGGGAACGATAGGCACCGACGGATCGATGGTGAGCGCCTCGCGGATGTCCTCCACCCGGTGGTGCATGAGCCCGTCGAAGCAGTTCACCCCCACCACGTAGGGCAGCTCGCGGTCCTCGAAGAAGTCGATCGAGGCGAACGCGTCGTCGAGCCTGCGGGTGTCGACCAGCACGACGGCGCCGATCGCGCCGCGCACGAGGTCGTCCCACATGAACCAGAACCGGTGCTGACCCGGCGTGCCGAACAGGTACAGGATCAGATCGCTGTCCAACGACACGCGCCCGAAGTCCATCGCGACGGTGGTGGTGACCTTGTTCGGCGTCGCCGACAGGTCGTCGATGCCGACGCTGGCCTCGGTCATCACCGCCTCCGTCGTCAGCGGCACGATCTCGGACACCGACCCGACGAAGGTCGTTTTGCCCACGCCGAATCCACCAGCCACGACGATCTTCGTCGACATGGTGGGCTTGGCGGGCGACCCCGGTCGTCCGAGAGCACCAGAGCTCATCGCTGGTCTGCTTTCCCTTGAGTAGTTGATCAGCCGCGCATCGACACGTGGAGTTGCGAGCGGATTTCCGGAGTGAGCTGGATGCCGACCCGCTCCACGAGCCGGGTCATGGCGTAGCCGATGAGCCCGATGTCGCAGTTGGGGGCGGCCAGCACGGCGAGGCACGAGCCGTCGCTGATCGACATGAGGAACAGGTAGCCCCGTTCCATCTCGACCACGGTCTGCTTCACCTCACCCGCCTCGAAGCAGCGCGCCGCACCCAGGTTGAGGCTCACGAGCCCCGACGCCACGGCGGCGAGCTGTTCGGCACGGTCGATCGGGAGACGCTCGGAGCCTGCCAGCAGGAGTCCGTCGGCCGAGACCACGATGGCGTGAGCGACCCCGGCCACCCTGCCGACGAAGTCCTCGACCAGCCAGCTGAAGTTGTCCAGTTCTTCGGACGTGGTGGTCACTGCTGCTCCTTTTCTGCGCTCATATCCCCTGAGGTGGTGCTGAACAAGGGACTGTCCCACGACTCGATGTCGTCAAGGGATTCTCGTCCCAACTGCACGCCGCGCTGATAGGTCGCGAACTGCTGGCGCAACCGTTCCGCGGACCGCCGCCGCGGCGGCGCGACGGCTGTCGCGACGGACGCGGACTGGCCGTTGCCCTGGCCGTTGGTGGCCTGCGCAGCGGGCGCGGAGGCCTGCTTCGCGGGTGAGCCGGGGATGAGACGCGCGTTGGGGACCCGCTTGGGCAGCCCCGCCGTCGTCTTGTCGTCCACTGTGGACTTCAACACCTTGTTGGCGGCCTGCCAACCCTCGTCCGCCACACCCCAGTCCGCCTTGGCGGCCTTCTTGCGGGTGGGCGGTGGCGGGGTCGCCTCCGCCGCGTCGCGCTTGGGGAGCTGCGGCGAGGACGTCCGCTGGGCGGGCGTCTCGGCCACCACGGGCGGGAACATCTCCGTCGCCTCGGCCGCCTTGCCGGGAGCCTCCTTGGCGGGGGTCGCGGTCGACTCGCCGCCCTGGAACCAGCGCGACAGCACGTCCTCGTAGATCGGCAGCCGCTCGGTGACCGGCTCGGCCTTCGGCTTCGCCGGGGGCTTGCGCGGCAGCACGGTCCGCTCGGCGGCGGGCGGGTAGGAGTAGTCGATCGGGTCGACGCCCTCCGGCTGCACCGGTTTCATGCCCTGCACCGTGGCGGTGAACAGGCCCTCGGTCGACGTCCGCTCGACCAGGTGCTCCGCGTGCGGGTCGTCCTCGGGCGACGACATCACCTGCGGGAACTGCGTGGAGTCGGCCTGGCCGGGCGTCCACTTCGGCACGCCTGCGATGACGCCGACACCGGTCTGCTCGACCTGCCCGGTGACGTGTTCGTCGAATTCCGACGTGCTCGACCGGGAGGGCAGCGGGGGCGGCAGCGGCGTGACACCCTTGTGCAGCAAGGACACCGGCAGGATCACCTGTGCGGTGACGCCGCCCTCGATGTCGTCGTTGTTGCTCAGCGTCACGCGGATGTCGTGGCGCTTCGCGAGCTGGCCGACCACGTAGAGACCCATCTCGCGGGCGACGGAGACGTCGACCTCGGGGGGCTCGCTCAGCTTGTGGTTGGCCTCGTCGATGTCGTTCTCCTGCATGCCGACACCGCGGTCGTGGATGCGGATCGCGATCTCGCCGCGCCGGGTCTCCGTCGCCCGCACCGTGACCTTGGTGGTGGGCTTGGAGAACGCGGTCGCGTTGTCCAGCAGCTCGGCGATGAGGTGCGCGAGGTCGTTGACGACCCGGCCCTGCACCTTGATCTCCGGTCCCGGCGCGATCTGGATCCGGGCGTACTTCTCGACCTCGGACACCGCGGCGCCGAGCACCTCGGACACGGGCACCGGTCGCGTGACGCGCCGGTTGACCGTCGTGCCGGAGAGCACCAGGAGGTTCTCGCTGTTGCGGCGCATCTGCGTCGCGAGGTGGTCCAGCTCGAAGAGGCTCGCGAGCTGGTCCGGGTCCTGCTCGTCCTGCTCCAACCGGTCGATCACGCCGATCTGGCGCTCGACGAGCGCCTGGCTGCGGCGCGACAGGTTGATGAACATGTCGTTGACGTTCGCGCGGAGCGCCACCTGCTCGACGGCGAGGCGGACGGCTTCGCGCTGCACCGCGTCGAACGCGCGGGCCACCTGGCCGACCTCTTCGGTCGTGTTGATCGGCACCCGGTAGAGGGCTTCCTCGGCCGCGAGCTCGGGGTCGCGGTGCTGGCGGATCCGCTGGATGGCCTCCGGCAGCCGGGTGCGCGCCACGTCGAGAGCGGTGCGGCGCAGGACCCTCAGCGGGATGACCATGGAGCGGGCGATGATCGCCATGAGGCCGAACGCGATGATCAGCGCGGCGAGCACCAGTGCTGCGTCGCGCCACGCGGACGCGCGGCCCTCGTCGATCAGCTTGGTGGACGTGACGCGGATCTGGCCCTCGATGTCGTGCGAGACCGTGGTGATGAGGCCCGCGGTGTCCTCGCCGAGGCGCAGCACCTCGGCGTCTGCGATCGTGACCGGCCGCTCGTTCTCCTGCTCGCGGTCCTCCTCCTGCTGCTGTTGCCCGGCCTCCTGCTGCACGAGCGCGAGTTGCACCAGCCGGTTGCGGCCGTCGACGGCGCCACCGGACACGACGTCCTGGAAGCGCTGCCGGTTGTCCTGGGACGCGGACCCGGCGAAGTCGACGAGCGCGGCGTCCAACCTGGACTGGGCGGCGCGCAGCGCGTTGACCTGGCCGGGCGCGAACTCGCCGCGCTTGGCCGTGGAGAGCAGGATCGCGTTCTGCTGGGTGAGCTGCTCCTGCGCGGTGTAGAGCGCGAGGTTGGCCTCCGACAGCGGGGTCAGGCTCTGGTTGCTCACGCTGCTCGCCGTGACGCGGTGGACCTGGTTCACGGCGGTGAGGATCTGGCTGTACGCGCTGAGGACCGAGACGTCCGGGTATTTCGTGGTGAGCATCGTGTTGCGCAGCGAGCTGAGGTTGTCCAGCGACTGCAACGACTTCTGGAAGGCGTCGACCACGACGGGGTCGATGCTCTCGGTGTTCAGGGCGACCTCGCGGTACTT
This sequence comes from Umezawaea sp., assembly GCA_039922235.1. Lineage (GTDB taxonomy): Bacteria > Actinomycetota > Actinomycetes > Mycobacteriales > Pseudonocardiaceae > Umezawaea. The sequence continues at coordinate 9,969 of JBDSAJ010000275.1, read as the reverse complement.
GCCGACCTCGACGTCGACCTTGGCCGCGCGGGTCACCTGTTCCGCGCCGTTGTCCGAGCGGTTGCCCGCGACGAAGTGGACCGCCGCGTCCCGTTCGAGTTGCAGCGCGTTGACCACCGAGGCGGCCTGGGCGCTGAGCGCGAGTTCGCGCTGCACCTTGCCGAACAGGGACACGTCGTCGAGCTGGCTGTTCAGCCGCAGTCCCGCGAGCGCGAGCGTGCTCAGCGCGGGGACCAGCAGCACCACGGCCAGTTTGCTGCGCAGGCGCCAGTTCGTCAGGCGCCAGCGTCGGATGCCGGTTGGCACGGCCATGGCATCCGTGTCTGCGCGTACATCCCGGCCGCCGGCAGCGGGACGGGATGACGCGGGTTTCGAGGTCGGGCCCGAGTAGGCGGGTCTTCCACCCTCGGAATCCGACTCTTGTCGGGCTCGCTCCGGATCGGATCCGGACGCGGGGTCACCGTGACCGCGCACCGTCAGCACACTCCCCAGCTTCCAAGCCGATGAAAGGAAACATTGGTACAAACCTGGTGGATCTTCGAGTAAAAGCGGCCGAAGCGATACCGCCATATGGCGGACTTCATGGATAGTTCACAAATCAACCAGTATGGCTGATCACTTCGACAAGCCTGCTAAACACTCACTTACAGGGGTCGTTCACCACGTATTCACGGATGAGACCGGTGTGAAACAACTGCGGGGAGCCGCACGTGCTCCCCGCAGTCACCTGATTCGTCAGCTGCTCGGGGCGATGAGCATCGGCTTGACGTCCATCTCCTTCTCCAGCAGACCGTAGGTCTTCATCAACGTCGCGACCCTTTGCAGGCGGGTGGCGTCCAAAGTCGTGGGGAACTCGCCGAAGTGCACGAGGCTCGCGGTTTCCTTGTCCACCTTCGCGTACTCCTGGAGCAGCGGCTCGACCGTCGCCCGATCGGACGCGTCCTTCTGCCCCTTGGCCATGGCCCGCTGGAACGCGGCGACGGTGTTCGGGTTCTCCTTGGCGAACTTGCCGCTGGTCGCGTAGCCCGCGATCGGGATGTTGTCCGTCGGGCCGCTGGCGGCGTCGAGAACGGTCACCGAGCCGATGGCGCGCTGGGCGCGCGTGATGAACGGCTCCACCATGAACGCGGCGTCAACGGTCTTGGCCTCGATCGCGGCCTGCATGTCCGGGAACGCGAATTCCTTGAACGTGACCGAGTTGGGGTCGACGTTGTTGGCTTCCAGCGTCGCCTTCGCGGTCAACTCGGCGATGTTCTTGAACGTGTTGATCGCGATCGTCTTGCCTGCGAGGTCCTTGGGGGACTTCAGCGGCGAGTCCTTACCCGCGACGATCAGGAACATGTCGGGCTTGGCCTGGTAGCCGTCCGACACGAGCTTGAGGCCGTCGACGGCCTTCGCGGCGTCCTTCGACTGGGCGGCGAGGAACGACACCCAGTTGCCGAAGGTCATGTCGAGGTCGCCGTTGATCAGGCCGGGGATCGCCGCGGCGCCACCCTGGATGACCTTGAGGTCGACGTCGAGGCCCTCCTCCTTGAAGTAGCCCTTCTTGATCGCCACGTGGACCGAGGCGACGTCGAGGATCGGGAGCACGCCGAGGGTGATCTTGCTCTTCTCGAGCTTGCCGGTCGCGGGCTTCTCGGCGGCGGGGGTTTCCGACGAGCCTCCCAGTGCGCCGCAGCCTGCGACGGAGGCGAGCAGCGCGAGGACGGACAAACCGCCGACGATCATGCGTGCGTGGCGGCCGACTCTTCGAGTCATCTGAAGCACTCTCCTGGTTGGAGCGGGGCGTTCGTTGCGGGGGATTCTCGATCGACCAGAACGCGGCGAAAACCACTCAAAGTGACACTCGCGGTTCACTATGACCCCAGTCGACCGACACTCGAAGGCTGTATCCACTACCTTCGGTGAGCATCTTTGCACAGGCCGTCCAGAGGCAGGGGCACATGGTGAGTCAAGCTCATCTCGAATGGACCATTCAGAGCACAGCCCGTCCCGTGGTCATCATCGGCGCCGGACCAGCGGGTTTGATGGTCGCGAACCTCCTCCAACGGGCCGAGGTGCCCTGCGTCGTCCTGGAACAGGGGACGCGGAAGTACATCGAAACGAGACCTCGCGCCGGAATGCTCGAAGACCGGTCGATGCGGATGTTCGAACGCCACGGCCTGGCCGATCGAATGCTCACGGAAAGTGACACTCACACTGCGTGCGAATTCCGCATCGATGGGAAAGCACACGAGTTGGACTTCTCCGAACTCTCGGGCGGGAAGACCCACTTCATCTATCCGCAGCAGGAAGTGGTGACCGATCTGCTCCGGCAGTACCTCGACGGTGGCGGCGACATCCGTTTCCAGGTCACCGACGTCGAACTGCACGACCACCTGGAAGAGAACCCCTCGGTCGGTTGGAAGTCGTCCGACGGAACCGCCGAGCGACTCGAATGCTCGTTCATCGCCGGGTGCGACGGCTTCCACGGCGTGAGCAGGAAGAGCATTCCGGCTGGCGTGCTCAGGGAATTCACCCACCAGCACGGCATCGGGTGGCTCAGCATTCTCGCGGAGGCCCCGCCGTCCACGACGAAGGTCATCTACGCGCTGCACGCGGATGGATTCGCGGGTCACATGCTGCGCAGTTCCACGGTCAGCCGCTTCTACCTCCAGGTCCCGGTCGGCGAGGACGTCGACAACTGGCCGGACGAGAAGGTGTGGGCAGAATTGCGCACGCGCTTGGCGCTGCGCGACAGCGACTGGACGCTCACCGAAGGGAAGATCACCGAGAAGCGCGTGCTCGACATGCGCTCGCACGTGGTCGAACCAATGCGGTACGGGCGGCTCTACCTGTTGGGCGATGCCGCGCACATCATCACGCCGATGGGTGGGAAGGGAATGAACCTCGCGCTCAACGACGCGGAGGTCTTCGCCGAGGCCATCGGGTCCTACTACCACCACAAGTCCACGACGGGCCTGGACGACTACTCGGCCGTCTGCCTGCGGCGCGTGTGGCGTGCGCAGGAGTTCTCGCAGTGGATGGTGGACATGGTCCACCGGAACGAGCAGCCATTCCTGGACCGTTTGGGCCATGCCCGACTACTGCATTTGATCGAGTCGTCGGAGGCTGCGGTCGCGTTCGCCCACCGGTACGTCGGAGCCTCCTGACCCCTGCCGAACCCCGAAAAGGCTTCTCCCGCTCGCGAATAACACGTCATCACCCCTTGTGGCGTGCGAATACTTGCCACTGTTCGAGCCCCCGATCCCGTAGCAGGCGCTATCGGCGATCGGGGGCTCGATTCGCCTGCGGCACACGGCGCGGCCGGGTTTCTTTCGCAGCGGAGTTCGGCCGATCCAGCCCTCGATTGCGACGAACGAATTCAGCGTGCGGCATCACGGTTTCACCCTGGTGAATCGATGCGGATTCGCGGCATCCGTCCCCGGCCGCTTTGTTCCACATACCACGTCCCTGGCGGGACCTCCCTCTCGGGACCGAATGCATTGACGAGCGATCTATCCGGCGGTGTGGCAGCCGCTCCCGCCATCGTGCGGACTCGACCCGATACCCCGTCACCCACCCCGCCCGTCGGAGAGCCGAGTGGGCGGCAGTGGACAAATCAAGGACAAGGTGGTCCAGTCGGCGTTTCCCGACCGCTGTGGCGGTTCCACTCCCGGAGTTCCGGGAACGGCTCCCGGACGAACTGGTGGAGGGCTGCGGGCCGCATAGCGGCTCCTTATCCCCCACCATCGCCGAACAGGCGGAGCCCGTCCGCCCCCGACCATTGTGGACGCTCGAACCAACTCCGCCTGCGGCCGCGAACCGTCTCCAGAACAGGGAGAACGCCCGTTCGCAACGTCCACGACCACCTGGAATTCCGGAGGCCCGCACCTCCGCTCCGCAACGTTCGGTAACCACAAGACAGGGACAACGACCCTGCTCACGCGTCCGATTGGGGGATCCCCGGAAGTCCACACCGCGTGGCCCGAGCGGACGGGGGCCCGCCCTGGACAGGCGAAGTGGGTTGTCGGCGTCCACCTGAGGCCGCCGGCGTGTCTGATTGATTCCAGGCGACGAGAATTTCGCTCGAAAATCCGAAAGTCACCAATTGAGACACGGCAGGCCCTCCCCGACATCCGCCGGAGAACCCCGACAGGGGAAGGAAAAACGCCCTGAGATGCCACGAGCGCCCCTGGACCCCCGGAAGCGGGAGTTACCAGGGGCGCCCGTTTTCCGGCGCTAGCGGTGGGACTCAGTTGGTCGCGTGGTCCTCCGCGTGGGCCTCACGCAGCGCGGCCCGCTCGGCCTCCGCCCACTTCGCCGCCACAGCGGCCTCGGCGACCACCTTGCGCTGCACGTCGGGCCTGCCGACCTTGAGCAGCCGCGCCACCTCTCCGCGCAGCGTCACGAACGCGTCGGACTCGCGGGTGGTGATCTGGTCGCGTTCGGCGGGCAGGTCGACCGTCAGGTCGGCGACGACCGCTGCGGGCGACCCGGACAGGACCAGCACGCGGTCTCCGAGGTAGACGCTCTCGTCGATGTCGTGCGTGACCACCAGCACGGTGGTCTTCTGCTCCCGCTTCACCTTCAGCAGCAGGTCTTCCAGCTCGAACCTGGTCTGCGCGTCAACGGAGGCGAACGGCTCGTCCATCAGCAGCAGCGCGGGCCGGTACGCGAGCGCCCGCGCGATGGCGACGCGCTGCTGCATGCCGCCGGACAGCTGCCACGGGTACTTGCCGCCCGCCTTGCCGAGCCCGACCAGTTCCAGCGCCTCGGCGGCGCGAACGCGGCGGTCGGCGCGGCCGAGGCTGCGGCGCAACGGGAACTCGACGTTGCGCTGCACGGAGAGCCACGGGAACAGGGAACGGCTGTAGTCCTGGAACACCACGGCGAGATCGCCGGGAACACCGTCGACCTTGTTGCCGTGCAAGCTGATCCCGCCGTCGGTGGGCTTCACCAGACCGCAGATGGTCCTCAGCAGCGTCGACTTGCCGCAGCCGGACGGGCCGACCACGCACACCAGCTCGCCCGCGCCGACGGTGAACGTCAGCCCGTCGATGGCGCGGTGCGCCCCGTCCTTCGCCTGGTAGGTGTGGCCGAGTCCGGCCACCTCGAGCATGGCGGTCATGTCAGTCCCCTGCCGTCGCGAGTTGTACGGGCTTGCTGTGCTCCTGCTTGGGCTGCCAGCCGAGCACCCGACGCTCGACGGCCAGCAGCACGGTGTTCAGCACGTAGCCGATGACACCCAGCAGGACGATGCCTGCCCACATGTTGGGGAAGTCGAATTCCCGTTGTGCCACAAGGAGTTGCGACCCGATGCCGTTGTCGGTGCCGACGAGTTCGGACACCACCATGAGCACCAGCGACAGCGACAGCGACACCCGCAGGCCCGCGAAGATCTTCGGCGCGGCCGAGGGCAGCACGACACCGAGCACCCACTGCCACTTCGGTACGCGGAACACCGCGGACGTCTCGTACTTGAGGGTGTCGACGGACCGGGCGCCGTCGATCGTGTTGAGCAGGATCGGCCACAGGACACCGAAGACGATGGTCGCCAACTGCATCGAAGTGCCGATGTTGAACAGCAGCAGGAACACCGGGACCAGCGCGGGCGGCGGGATGGACCGCATGAAGGTCAGCAGCGGCCCGGCGAACTCGAGCGCCGTGCGCGACCGTCCCAGCGCCACACCGAGCGAGATGCCGATGACGGCCGCGATGGCCCAGCCACCGATCAGCCTGGCAACACTGGGGATCAGGTGCTCGAAGACGATGTCCGTGAGGAAGAACTGGTTCAGCGGACCGGAGAGCCAGAGCTTCCACGCCGCTTCCGCGATTTCCGTTGGCGGCGGGAAGAACGGGTCGTCGGCGAGCACCGCGGCGACCTGCCAGACGACCACCAGCCCGGCGAACACGATCCACCGCTGGAAGAACTTGGTCATGACCTACCCCCGGTGGCCGCGCTCCAGCCGACCCACCGGCGCTGGGCCCGTTCGAGACCCTCGTTGACGAGGTAACCGAGCACGCCCGCGACCACGGTGCCCGCGAGCACCAGGTCCATCCGCCCGGCGCCGCTGCGGGCGAGCATGATGAACTGCCCGAGCCCGCCGCTGCCACCCGCCAGCAGTTCCACGCTCACCAGCACCACCAGGCTCGTCGTCGCGGCGAGCCGGATGCCGGTCATCACGAACGGCAGCGCGTTGGGCAGCGCCACCGAGAACAGCACCCGGACCCGGCCGGTGCCGAAGACCCTGGCGGTCTCCACCAGCAGCGGGTCGAGTTCGTCGAGCGCGTAGATCGTGTTGAACAGGATCGGCCAGATCGCCGCGTACACCGCGAGCACGATCTTCGTTTCCGGGCCGATCCCGAGGAACACGATGGCCAGCGGAATCATGGCCACGGAAGGGATGGGACGCAGGAACTCGACCACGGCACGGGTCGCGTACCGCACGGCGGGCACGCTCCCCAGCACCAGTCCGAGCGGGACCGCGATCCCGACTGACACACCGACGGTGATCAGCAGTGCCAGTACCGTCGCGAGCACGTCGCGCAGGAACAGCTGATCACCCAACAACTTGCCGAGCTCGCCGAGAACCACAGTGGGTGGCGGCAGGTATTCCGCGGAGACGAGCCCGGAACGGCCGAACAGCTCCCAGACAAGCAGGAACCCGACCACGCCGAGCACACCTCGGGTGAGGGCACGCACGCCGAACGCCTCTCCAATTGATCATCATGAGGACGACCCGGACCAATCTAGAGACTTCAGGGCCCTCCCCACAATGCGTGTCGAACAAACTTCACAAAGTCACACCGAAATATGTCCTGCTTTCGGTTGACACTGAAGCGATCGCGCCCCCAGACCCGTCCGGAGCAAGCCGAATCGCCGCCATACCTGGCATTCGGCCCACTCCGGGGTCACCGGCAGGGCAGGTCCTCGTCCACCCCTGGGAAATACTGGTTCCACTCGCGCGCGGTCATCCTCGGGAAGGCGGTCGCGCACACCCGCTCCGCGACGCGGTCCGGCTCGGTGTCCCAGAACCGGATCGCCCCGTCTTCGCCGACGGTCACGAGGCTGTGCGCGTCCACACCGGGACCGGTCGACGCGACCGCGCCGTCGTGACCGGTCAGCCGGGCGAGTTCGCGCGGCTGCCGGACGTCGGACAGGTCCCACAGGTGGACCGTGCCGTCGGTGCCGGTGACCACGAGCACGTCACCCTGCTGGGACAGCGCCTTCGCCCGCCCCTCGACCAGCAGCACGTCACCCGACGGCGAGCGGAGGACCACGCCGTCTCCCTCGTCGGCGACGACCAGGTACCCCGGAGCGGGCAGGGTGACCACGGCGGTCGCGCCGTTGACGAACGGGAGCTCCGGTCCGCCGGGGTGCGCCAGGTCCCACCGGACGACGGTCGACGGCCAGCCCAACGCGGTGAGCACGTCGCCCCCGGAGTCGAACGACAGCGGCGACCGGAAGGCGAACCCCGGCAGGGCGTCCGGGACCGCGAGGTCTCCCGCGCCGAACAGCGCCGAGGTCGACCACAGCCGGATCCTCCCGTCGGCCTGGCCGGTCGCCACCAGGTCCCCGCGAGGGCTGAACTCGATCGACAGCACGGATGCCAGGACGCCGACCACGTGGACCAGTTCCGGCGCGGCGAGGTCGTCGACCCGCCAGACCCGCAGCACGCTTTCGACCTCCTGCCGGGTCGCCGTGACCAGGAACCGGCCGTCCGGGCTGAACGCGGCGAGGAACGCCTGCACCGCCTGCGGGCGACCGGGACCGAACCTCTCCGGTCCGACGAGGTCGACCAGCCGGAGTTCCTCGTCCTCGTCGATGACCGCCGCGATCCGGCGCGCCGCGTTGACCGCCACCGACACCGTCCGCTGCCGGGTCGTCGCGGGGAGGTCGTCGAGGTGGGTGAAGCGGGCTCCCAGGTCTCCCGCCGCGGTGACCAGGGTCCGGCCGCCCCCGCCGAACGCCAGCAGCGAGATGTCGGTGAGGTGCCCGGTGAGCCGCCCGGTCTCCAGTGGCTGGGCCGGGTCGTCGACGTTCCACAGGTGGGTCACGCGGTCCGCCGAGGCGCTGGCGAGCGTCCGGCCGTCCGGGCTGAACTCCAGTGCGGTGACGGTGTCCGCGTGCTTGTCGATCGTCGTGAGCCGACGGGGGTTCCGCGCGTCCGCGAGGTCCCACACCCCGACCGCCCGGCCGTCGGCGATCGCGGCGGTCCGACCGTCGGGGCTCACCGCGACGGCGGCCGCCTGGGAGCCCGGCGCGTCCAGCGGCACCTCGACAGGTGCGTCCGGTGTCGCGAGGTTCCACACGACGGCCCTCGCGGGCCTCACGGCCACCCCCACGAGGGTGCCGCCCGCCCCGAACACCGCGCCACGCGGATCCAGTGGCGTCGGGTAGCCCGCCTTCCGCTTCGGTGCGGCCGGGTCGGTGACGTCCCACACCGCCGGACCGGAGGCGCCGCCCATGCCCTCCACCGCGAGGAGCGTCCCGCTCGCGTCGAACGCCATCGACTGGACCCACCCGTGCTCTCGGGCCAGCTCGCCGACCTGCACCGGCACTCCGGGGTCCTTGACGTCCCACAACCGGATGGTGCGGTCGTCGGTGTTGGTGACCAGCAGGTTCCCGTCGGGGCTGAACTCGGCGGCCATGTTCTCGACGCCCGCGCCGTCGAGCGCGCTCTTCCGGACCGGGTGGTGCGGGTCGGTGACGTCCCACAGCGTCGGCACGCCCCGGTCGACGCCGACCAGGAGGTCGCGGGTCGCGCTGGCCGCGGCGAACCGGATGCCGTCGAACCGGTCCGCGTACGGCTGGGCGAACGCGCCGAGCAGCCCGCTGCGGGTGTCCGCCGCGGGAGCGAGCCGGTAGGCGGCCAGGCTGAGCTGGACCGACAGCGCGGGATTGGTGTCGCGGAGGGCGGTGGCCTCGCTGATCGCCTTGCGCGCCAAGGCGATGTTGCGCTGCTCGGTCGCCGTCCGCTGCGCCTGGAACGCGTACCCGACCGCGGTGGCCGCCACGACCAGGAGCACGGCCATGAGCGCCACCAGGCGGCGCAGCCTGCGGGTGCGGCGGCGGGCGAGGTCGTGCACGGCCTCCTCGGCGGCGACGCCCGCGTCCAGGAACTCGACCTCGCGCGGGGTGAAGGCCGCTCGGTCGCCGTCGCGCGCCAGTGCCAGCCGCGTCCCCCGGTACAGCGCGCCGGGGTCGCGGTCGAGCGACTCCCAGGTGTCGGCGTCCTCGGTGAGCCTGCGCTGGGTGCGCAGGCCGTCGCGGTCGGCGTCGATCCACGCCCGCAGCCGCGGCCAGTTGCGGATGAGTGCCTCGTGCGCCAGTTCCACGCCGTCCTCGTCGAGCGCGACCAGCCGCGCCTCGGCGAGCCGGTCCACCACGTCTGCGGTGTCCAGGTCTGCGGTGTCCAGGTCGGCCAGTTCCCGCCTGCCGAGCCTGCGCTTGGTGTCCTCGGTACCCTCGCCGACGGCGATGAGCCGCAGGAACAGCCGCCGCGCCACTTCCTGCCGCGCGGGGTCCAGGTCGAGGTGGACGCGCTCGGCGGTGCGCGCGATCGCGTGCTCGACGCCGCCCGCCGACTCGTAGGCGGCCAGCGTGAGCGCGACCCCCCGCCTGCGCCGCCACGTCTCCAGCAGCGCGTGCGACAGCAGCGGCAGCACGGCGGGCTGGCCTGCCGCGTCCGCCACCAGCCTGGTGACCAGCGCCGTCTCGACCTTGCAGCCCGCGGCGGCCGCGGGTTCGGTGATCGCCCGCCGCAGTTCCTCGGTGGTCATCCGGCCGACCAGCACCTGGCTCGCCCGCAGCGCCTCCACGAGTTCGGGGTGCTGCCCGCAGTGGCCGAGGAAGTCGGTGCGCACGCCGATGACGATCCGCAGGCGGCTCGTGGGCGCCGCCGCGGCCGTGGTCAGCAGCGCGATGAACGCCGCCCGCTCGGCGGGGTCGTGGCAGAGGGTGAAGACCTCCTCGAACTGGTCGAC